>NZ_NFIR01000048.1:0-13399 GCF_002159465.1 Eubacterium sp. An3 | reverse complement strand
TTTCCCTGCTGCCTTCTTGGGGAGCTCCTGTTTTGGGTACTCAAAGAGCAGGGAGAAATACCACCGGCCATCCGGTTCCCGGGTCACGGTACAGTTTTTGAGCAGCCCGCCTTCCCGGACCTTGCGGTGGACCCGCAGACGTACCGGTCCCTTGATCTTCGGGAGTTTTAACAGGCAGCCGGAGAGCCGCAGGTTCGGCTTATCCCGGTTGGAGAGGTTTGTCGTGTACGTATCCGGGCAGGCGTGCTTCTTCTTGAAGCGCAGGAATCCTTTCTCCCCGGAAAAGAATTCTTTTACTGCCCGCTGGAAGTTCTGCTGTACATTGGCAAGGGCAAGGGAATCCATCCCCTTCAGCCAGGCAAGGGCTGGGTCCTCCTTATAGGAGGCAGGGGTACGGACCGGCGCGGACTTCCCTGTTTCTTTATAACTGCCCTTCCAGTCGGCGAGCATCCGGTTCCATAAGAACCGGGCAGAACCGATAAACTGGGAGAGGAGGTGTGCCTGTTCCTGGGATGGGAAGCCCTCAAAGCGGTAGGCCCGCTGCTCCACGGCTTCTGCTTTTTCCGTATCCATTTGTCCGGCAAACTTCTTTCCCATAAGATACCCTCCTTGGCACTGCCGCTACCGCTGGCAGTTTTTCTGGCGTTCGATATACCGCAGGACATTTTCCTCACTGGTGGAGCCGATGGATTCCGCAAAATAGCTGCCATTCCACAGCTGTCCCTTCCATAGCCGTTCCCGGAGGGAAGGGAACTCGGTAAAGAGTCGGTTCCCGCTGATCCCCTTTAAGTACTTGACAGCCTGGGTCACAGACATCTTTGGAGGGAAGGACAGGAAGCAGTGTACATGGTCCATATCACCTACCTTACATGTGGCAACGTGGAACCCTTTCTCTTGGGCGATCTCCTGGATGCTCCCATATAGACGGGAGCTGATCTCCTCATCTAAGACCTTCCTGCGGTATTTCACACACCATACGATATGGTAGTTCAGATTGTAAACGCAAGTCCTTGCGTGAATATATTTACTCATAGGATAACTATATCATATAGGTATACTGCAGTCAACGGACAAACGGGAAAACAGAACTATATCAGATCTTACATATAGATGCTGGGATCCGGTCGCTTTCATCCCGGATACAAGTAACCGGGAATTCCCGCTCTTATTCTTAAAAAGATAAAAGACCGTGGGGCAGAGCAGTACAGCGGTTTGACGCTGGATAGCAAATTAACGCCTGATGAGGCGATCACGATGTACCGCGTGATCACCGACGCCTGCCGGCAGGTGACGCAGGCGTTTGTGGACAACCTGGGTGAACTGAAGAAATTGTACTCTATTGAGGAAATAATTTCTTTAACGGAAGGCCAATACGGCGCAAGACAGTTTAAACATTTCTTTGTGCAGTAGGATACATCCCCTCCCATTTGGGAGGGAATTTTTTAAATCGAGCAAAACAGGGGAGGTGATACCATGAGTGAAAAATCTGATAAAATTGAACAGATCATGAAGACGGTTGCTATATGGCAACCTAAAGCATATTTCGAGCATGACGGAAAGAAATTCTTTGGTCAGATCATCGGCTGTGAAGAGGACGACCTTATCGTTGAGAAAGAAAATGGTGAATTTATTTCCGTTTCATGTGGCGCAGAATTCCATTTCATTGATGAACATGATGACCAGCATACACAAAGCATAGGAAAAGCAGATCAGCCATTTGCCAAACGGCGGCGCCAGGTTTGGAAATATATCCACCAGAATGATCGTAGAAAAAATAGCAGGTAGATCGCTATCTGACACTGACAGGAAAAGAATCTCTCTGGAGGTTCTTTTTTTGATGAAAGAATTTCGTTTTTTCATATTAACTACGCAGGGAAACAAAATTTTGGATCCCGGAAGTTTTATCCTATTAGCGTAAGGATGTGAAAAAATATGCGTGATGTCAGTTTAGGAGACTTAGCCAATCTGTATGTATATTGTGTTTTGGTCGTTTATCCAGACAAAACTCTGGAAAGTGCTTACCATGGGTTTGCGGATTACCTGGTAAGGAAAGAGATCAACCCGCAGTATGAAAATTTCATGGAAATCTACCATGCGGGACAGGCTGCACGGGAAGCAAGCCCCTTAGAACAAAACGTATTACTGAAAGCGATCGGACAGCCTAAATTGTTGTCATATTAAAGTAGTAGGAAGGAGCAGCCTAATGTTATATCCATGTTTTCAATGCCCGGAAAGAGATACTTGTAAAGAAATTTGCGAAAAAAAAGCAGATTATATGCGGTTCCGAAAAGAAAACGTTGAAAGAAACCGGCAATGGGCAAAAGGAAGCACATTCGTCAAGAAAAAACAGTAAAGGAGTTTTTATTATGCATGATTTAGATAAAGTATTTAACTTAGTCAACACATTTTTAGTATCCAGTAGTTTTTTTGATATTTTACGGAAGCAGTTATTTTTCCCAGAAAACATCCATTCCATCCATTCCCAGACATTCTCTGTACGGGAGATCGAGAGCGTGGATGAGATGGAACGGATCGAACTTCTGGCAAAAAAGTATGGATTCTACCCTACGGATTATCTCTTTGTGTTAAAGGATCCGTCACAGAAAGAAAGTATCCATCCGGAAACAGATTTTATCCCTTTCTCAAGAGTTGTCCTCGCCGCTTTTCGGACATTTGCCCAGGACTCCACTCCATTGATCTATCCGCAGATGTGGAAAGGAAAAAAGGCAGAAAAGTATTCTGATGAAGAACGGATGCTCTCTTCTGGGGAACTGGTAGCAGATGGAATGCTGGTCCTCCAGCTGATGCTGTTATCCATCCCGCTTTCTATGTTTCTGGCAAAAGCCCGAGAGACAAACAAAAAGCCTGTGAGAAAAGAACCAAAAACGAAAAAGTGCGCTGTAGCGACATCATAAAAAAGGAGGGTTTCATGGATATTTATGGATTTATTGACAGGATCAAAGGATTGTGCCATGTATATGGCTTATCAAACCAGGCATCCGAGGAAGAGATTGTACGCAATCTCTTCCTTTATAAACTATTGAACGACAGGTTTTCTCCGGAGAAGCAGCGGTCAGCCGGTGGGATCTATATGGAAGAGAAGGATCTGATCGACAACGCAAAGCATTATCCTAACTGGCTGGATGAAGTTTTCCAGAGGATCAATACGTATCCGGAAAACAAAGCTCTCTGCAAGGAAGGTTTATTTACACCGATCATAGATTATGTGGATGCATCCGATATGGCTGCTTTTTTTAAAAACATAAAAATGATCTTCTTAGAAGCCGGACCGATCCCCATGGAAGGCGGCGATTTCTTTGGGCAGGTATTTGAATATCTGATCCAAGATTATAATGTCGCCAGTGGCCGGTATGCGGAATATTATACACCGATGGAGATATCCCGTATCATATCCCGTATTTTGACGGATGATGGACAGGATATCCGTGATAATCTGCGGATCTACGACCCATCCGCTGGCACAGGAACGTTGTTGTTATCTTTACAGCGGCGGCTGAAACAGCCAATGCTGCATGCCCAGGATATCTCTCATAAATCCATGGCACTCTTACAGCTGAATTTGATCTTAAATCAGGCAAATGGGTTCACGGAGCGGGCAAATACGTTGTCAAACCCGGCATTTTCCGGCCCGTACGACTATATCGTGTCAAACCCGCCTTTTAAAACCGATTTCTCTTTTATCCGTGATGACCTTGATAAAAGTGGGAGGTTTCCTTGGGGCGTTCCTGTCGTACCAGAAAAAAAGAAAGAGTCCATGAGCATCTATCTGTGTTTTATCCAGCATGTCATTCAAACACTCTCTCCAAATGGAAAAGCTGCCATTGTCGTACCGTTGAACTTCCTTTCCACCATGGGGAACATTGAGGCGGCGATCCGGCGATATATCACGGAGAACCGGATGCTTCAGGGTATCTTGGTCATGCCCAAAAATACGTTTGCGAATACTGGCACGAAAGTAGCCATTATGTTTTTAGACCGATCTGGCTGTGATACCGTAACATTCATGGATGTGTCTGAAAAAGGACATCTGGAAAAGCGGGGAAATGTCAAACGGACGGTATTAGGGGAGGATGTTGCCGATGATATCGTGAAACGATTTCTGATGAAAACAGATTGTGCGGTACCGATAGAAAAGGTCAGCGAGACAGACTGCTCTTTCCTTCCGGGACGGTATATGGATCTGTTCGCAGACCGGGCATCCATTGACGAAAAAGAATGGAAAGAAAAACGGAAACGATACGCTGTGTCCTTAACGTCTTTGATGGAACAAGAGATGTACTGGGATACGAAGTTAAAAAATATTTTGAATTCTTTTCCTAAAAACAATGAGGAGGTGAGATGATGGAAGGCTATGTAGGATGTGGAACCAGCGAAAAACTGCATTCCGGTGATGGGCAGCCGTGTATCCGGATCTCGGATATCACCGAAATGGGGCAGCTTAAAAAAGTTGCCCTATCCTGTCATGATGATGCCCCTCTACTGGAAGAAGGGGATATCCTGTTTGCCAGAGTCGGGAATCATATGTTTAAAAGCTATCTGTACGACCCGGCGGATGGGAGAGTGTCTTTTGCCAGTTTCTTGATCCGGTTTCATATTGAAAAGGATAACCCCAAATATATCCAGTATTATGCCTTGTCGCCACGGTTCCAGTCCTTACTCCAGGCAAGCTGCGCCGGCAGTACACGGAATGTAGTCGGAGCAAGGGAGTTGCAGGCAATCTCGCTGCCGCATACAGAACGGTCCGCTCAGGATGCTGTCGTAGAAAAACTGGCTCCCATTTATGAAAGCTATGCGGTCGCATATAAAAAAGAGAGAATCTTAGATCAGTATGCCAGAGACCGTTTTGCCTGTCTGTTTCCACCATTTGCACAGATCGGGACGGTTCTGTTATCGGAGTTGACTGTCCGTAAGGCTGGAAAAGGGAAGAAAGATACCGGAGGGCCGGTGCCAATCTATAATTCCGGCGGCATCACCGGCGGGACTTTTGAATCTATGCCGGAAAAAGAAGCAATCCTTATCCCCAAAAAGGGCAGCCTGAACAATGTCATTTACGCCAGCCGCCCGTTTTGGGCCAGCGGTACTATGGCAAGGCTCCTTCCGAAAGAAAAATATGATATGTACTTCCTGTATTGTTTATTAAGGAGCTGCAACTTAATGTTGTTAAATTCTGATTCCAATGCGCCGGGAATCCATCCAAAGATCCTTGATTCATTGGAATTGCCGGATTACCCTAAAGAACTGAAACAGCAGTTTTATACGGAAATGGAGCCGTTTTTTCACGAAATCGGCATATTAAGAAAGAAACAAAGAATCCTACAGGAACTCTTTTATGAACTTTGTAGGCAGTATTTTTAAGAAGAAAAAGGGGATGAGCATTTTCCTTACCTGACTCATGTCGGATGGGGTATTTTGCTTTAATTAAGATGGAATATGTATACTTAATCGGTTTTACAATATCAGATGGGGTACCCTGCGGATTAAATGGGGGTGAATTATGAAAGGTCAAAAAGTTTTTTCTGTTTCGTCATTATTTCGATCTCCAGGAAGACCAGATAAGAATGCGGTCATTCTTGGGACGCCAGGAAAAGGCGGAGGATTTCGGGTAAATTTATTTGACGAGATCAACCCAGAAATATTCGTACAATATCTACAGAATGCTGGATGGAAACTATTTCCGAGAAAACGGCAGGACATCAAAGTCTTTCAGATAGAGAAGAAAGATCAGTTATACCAAGTTACTATCCCATTGGATAGGACACTGGGAGATTATAGGAATGCGATGCAAATGGCTGTGAAAGAGGTTGCCTTATATGAAGATATAACAGAATGGGAAGTTTTATTATGTTTATTTTTCTGGGATTATAATCATCCCAATGGCGTTTAAGCCGCACCCTTTTGCAGGGTGTGTGGATGTAAATATATGAGTATTAGAAACGGAGGTTTAGAATGAAAACGTATCAGAAAAAAACATGGGGCAGGAAACAGAAGATTTTCCTGACCATCATCACTTTACTTGTCGTACAGGCATTTGCCGGAATTCCCACTCCCGGTGTGAATCCGGATTATTTCAAGGAGTTGATCTCCGGAAATTCAGCAATCGGGTTGTTCAACCTGCTTGCCGGTAATGGACTGCAGAACATCTCGATCACGATGTTATCTGTAACACCATACATCACTGGTTCCATCATCGTACAGCTGATGGCAAATGTGATTCCTTACTTGGCTGATCTCCAGAAAGAGGGAGATTATGGAAAGAAGATTTTTCACCGTATCACTCTCATTACTGGTGCTGTGCTGGCAGTGGTAGAGGCGGTTGGATTTGCCGTAGGGTTTGGTAGACAGGGGCTTTTGGTTTCCTTTACATGGCCGTGGGTCCTGCTCACAGTGGTCCTGTGGACGGCAGGAGCTTTCTTATGTGTCGGTGCCGGGGAACTGATCGAGAAGAAGGGATTCGGTAACGGAATCTCGCTGATCCTGTTATGTAACATCGTTTCTTCTTATCCGTCTGATATGTATGCCGTTTACCAAAAGTTTATCAGCGGAAAGAAACTGAATACCGCGGTCATTGCAGGCATCCTCATTGCTGTGGTCATCCTCGCTTTATTTATCTTTACTGTATTTGTACAAAAAACAGAGCGGAAAGTGCCAGTGGTATATTCCAACAAACTACAGGGAAAAATCTCGGCGCAGAAAAGCACATTTCCTATCAAGCTTTGCCCGGGCAGCGTCGTTCCGATCATCTTCGCATCATCTATCATGTCCATGCCGGCGCTGATCGTGGCGATGTTTGGGAAATCGTTCTGGGTCACCGATATGCTGGATTCCTCCCATTGGTTTGATGGAGCGCATCCGTTATATTCCATCGGAGTTCCGATTTATCTTTTACTTATTATCGGATTTTCCTATTTTTATACCAGTATGATCCTGAATCCGATTGAGATCGCCAATAACTTTAAGAAAACAGGTGCTACGATTCCGGGTGTCCGTCCGGGGCAGCCGACCGTAGAATATATGAAAACACAGATCAATGCAACGGTAGGTTTAGGTGCTTTAGCCTGCTGCCTGATCGCCTTAGTCCCGTGCGTTTTATCCGGCGTTTTCGGGCTTTCCAGATTATCATTTGCCGGAACATCCATCCTGATCACAGTCGGTGTGATCTTAGAGACCCGCGATAAATTCCGTTCAGAAAGCCAGGCATCCCAGCTTACGCTATTCGGTAAGAAACCGCTGAAAAAAGGAAAGAGGTGAATGTCATGTTAAAAAAAAGAAAAAAGAAACCAGTCTTAAATAAGTTATCTTATCCCGGAGGGAAAGAGTTATTTTCTTCCACCACATTTGTACTGGTAGCCGCAATGATCCTATCCGCTATCACATCCTTAGATACGGCAGTTGTCGCAGAATTGTGTAGTCTGATCTTTTAAAAATCGGCGGCGTATAATCCTCAGTAATTCAGTTCCGGGGTAACAAAATTGTCGCGCCCTATATGGGCGCGTGGATGTAAATAGCTGCTATCGCATCCTTAGATACGGCAGTAGTTGCAGAATTGTGTAGTCTGATTTTTTGAAAGATCGTCGCGCCCTATATGGGCGCGTGAATGTAAAAAGGAGAAAATATGCTATGGTCTGTGCTTTTTTTTCAAAAATCCATCTACAAAGAAAACAAGGAGATTATACTTATGAACTATGTATTTCACTTGTGAACGAAGAACAGAAAACTTTTACTCTATATTCCAGGTATCCGGATTTGGATGGATTAGCTATTTTCTCTGCCCGCCGATTTTTCACAGTGACGAACAGGATCCTATATATTGATACAGAACAAGAATCGTTTGCTATCCCATTTGCCGCTATAGATTCCTTTTCTTTTCGTAGAAAAAGATGAGGTAGGCTCAAACAATGCTTGAGTGTAAACTGTAGAAAATGGTGATCACATAGGTTGATCTTTTTCCAAGGGTAAATATATATCTTTCAAATAATTTGCATATATGATCATATTTATCCCTGTTACAATGATGCTCACTATCATAGGTGTATTTAAGCTGTTTTCACAATACTTTGCATAACCTGGTATGTCACACGGGCTGATTTCGATATGGTGAAAAATGTGAAGCCATACTAATCCGTATATATGTATACGGCAACAGAACAGGATCCAGGAATCGATTGAATATGTATACCTGGTAATCCATGATATAAGCCAATTAAAAAATAGAAACAAAATCGAGAATATAGAGGAAAGAAAAAGGATAATAAAGATCAGATTTATAGTATCATTGAACCAATGTGTGAAAGATGCACTGTATTTACCCAGATTTTTTACAAAATAATTTAGCGGGAAAGCTGCCGCATTCATGCGTGCAGATGAACCGCTCCAAAAATGCGATTTTTTCCCTCTAGTGGACACAGAACAAACATACGTTCGTGATATTATATATACATTAATGTAACGATGAAACAATGTTTTGGGTTCTGATCGCCCGTACCAAAAAGATATCAGGTGGTCCAGACATCGGCCACAGCCTTGGGGAGTCATGCACGTCGCATAAAACCATCAGAGGCAAAATCCTGAAATAACGGCTATATCGCAGGCTATACGCCTGTGTGATCCCGAAGAAATCTAAGGAATCTGCCGGCTTCAGCCGTGCAGAGGATGTCAAAATTGCCACTGCTTGCCTGCGCCACAAATGAGTGAATAGCAAACTGGATATTGTGATCGCACTCAAATATAAATCGTTAATCTTAAGAAAGTTTTTTAATGTATTATTCATAAGGAGTCCTCGTATCTATTTTAAATTTTTTTCTTATATGTTGCATGGTTGTTGGTGTTATATATAACATTGTGTTTAAGTGGATAAAGGAGATACAGTTTAATTGGAAACTTAAATATCATTATGTCTTTGAGTTTTGTTTGAAGGATGGAGAATTATTTTCTGCTCGATTCAGTTCTCGCAGCAAAAAGTATGACTTGCAGATTTTTTTATCTCCTGTGTTTCCTTCCCCAATACATTCTTGTTTTTATGTTAAAGATGGACGATTACATATCTCTTTCGACGGAATACGGCGGGAAATCCCAATTGCCTCCATTTTGTACATGCGTATTTACAAATGTACAATAACATAACAGGATTAAAAAGAAAATAGTTCTTTATAAAAAATAGAGGTATCAATATAAGGAGCATACCAATGTACGCAATGTTAATGCACAATATCCTTGTGAACTACTCGGCAATTGAATTGCCGAGCATCTAAGCAGGTGCTTAGAAGACGGCAGTTCTCTTCCGACCCTCTGGAAAACGACCCATTGTACGTACAAGTGCGTACAACAGAGAGGCTCCCCTTCGGGCGGGCCGGGCATGGTCATGCCATACCAAGCCGGCGGTAGTCCATATGTCCCGTCATCCACAACACACGGTCTTCAAGCCAGTCGATGTAAGTCATTGTGTGCTGCTTCCGATGGGTTCTGCTGTTTGTATCCTTCCTTCTTTTCCTGGTAATATTCCCTGATCTTCTCATGCCGCAGCTTCTGGGAATACTTATACTTCTCGCACAAAGCCAATAACTCTTTATCCATGGCACGGGCCCGGATATTGACACTGGCATTATGGTCGGCATCATCTTTATGACCGCAGCAGGTACAATGGAACGTTTTCCCGTTGCGGTTTTCCTTATCCAGGTTCCCGCATACAGGACATACCTGGCTGGTATAAGCTGGATCCACCCCCATGAAGTCGAACCCGTGCCAGTTCAGTTCCTGCATCAGGCGTTTCTGCAGTTCCCCGCGGGCAAAAGTGGAAAGCATGCCGTTTGCCTTCCTGCTCTTATCAAATTCCTTGATATCCAGTAACTCCAGGACAGTCAAGGTATCCGGAGCCAGGGCATGGATGTATCCATGTACGGTGTCCGCGATCATCTTCTTCAGGTCGTTAAGGTAATGCCGCCGCTTGCGGTAAGGGGCCTGCATAGTCTGTATCATATGGTCCAGGCGGTCCATCTTCTTGATGAGAGAACGTCTCCCATCTTCAGGGATGTCCGGGTGCGTGCGGAGGAAATGCCTGATCTTCCTTTTCTTGTTCCTGAGATCCGACAGTCCCGCAAATGCCGGTTCCACGATGTCTTTGTAAAGATCCAGGACCGGCTGCATGGAGCCATACCGTTCCCCGTTGGAGACATACAAGGCATCCGTGACCCCGACATCCACGCCGTTGATCTCCGCCGTCTTTGGCTGTGACATCTTCTGCGTGTAAGCCCATGCAACCCTGACTTTTCCCTTCCAGACGGACAGGGAGACTGCCCCGGCCATCTGCTTTTTCCGGCTGCGTATCTTATGCCGCGAGTGCTTGCTCGTGTTCAATGGGATCGTGAATATATCCCTCTTTTTGAACGGGTCAGAGACGATAAGCACATAAGGGGCCTTGATGTTTTCTGAGGGGAGGATCTTCATCAAACGGCTGTCCAACGGGATCTCTACGGAAGACAGTTCCGGGATCTTGTATCCTATGGAGCACATGGTATAGCTGTCATGGAACTCCCGCATGGCGGAGGCGAATGCCGCCTCATCCATAGCCCGGATCGCTGCCGCGCAGGTATCGTAGAAATCCCCCTCCTTCTTTGACAGGGCAGCGATCGCATCCTCCATCTCTTTCTGTCCCTTCTCCTCGATGGACATGGCAAACAGGACTTTGGAGCGGGTAAAGACCGTCGCGTTCTCCGAAAGCATTTCTATACGGATGGCATCCAGGCGGGCAGACAGGCGGGTGACCGCCATATCAAACGCATTCTGGCTGGCAGCAGAGTTCACGTCCGGTTTCCGGTGCTGCTTTTCCAACTTCCTTATCCCGGAGTCTTTCTTGTCGTTCTTGACCAGCTGGAGCGTAAACCCTTCTGTTTTTGCAAGCAGCTGGATATATTCATTTACCAGGGAGAGGAACCTTGCCTGCGCTTCTATGAGCAGCGACAGTTTTTCCTTGTTGGGTTCCCCGTATAAAAAGACGCTCTTTGTCACATCGGTCTGAAATGCCGTCTGCTTTCTCCGCCGTGCCCTTGCCATCGTCTCCGCCTCCTTTCTGTCAGTATTGCTTGTCCTGATGCTCGATATACCTTCGGATGTTTTCCTCCGAAACAGACCCTATGGTCTCCACATAGTAAGAATGGTTCCATAACTGCCCCTTCCATAATTGTTCTCGTAAGCCAGGGTATGCTTCAAAAAGCTTCCTCCCAGTGATCCCCTTTAAGTATTTCACCAGGTTCGTGATGGAGAGTTTTGGAGGGGCAGATAAGAAACAGTGGATATGGTCTTGTCCGCCGGATTCAAAGAGATGGACGGTAAACCCTTTCTCTTTTGCGATGGAGAAAGCTGTTTCTTTTAGGAATTGCTCGATCTCCGGCGTGATGATCTTCCTGCGGTACTTCACAGACCAAACCACATGGTAGTTGATATTACAGACACAAGTCCTGTAATGTATTAGATTATCCTTCATACACATAGTATAGCAAAATAGATATATAACGTCAAGAAAAAGGCGGCTGTATCTCGGCAATTGAATTGCCGAGGATTAGCCGCCGTATTATCCTAAAATATCGTATAGAATGTAAACGCAGATGTTATACATTTTCTTTTTGACCCGCTCATTTGAGACGGGTCTTTCCATTATTCCGAAGAAATAATTTCACATCCCCTTGCATTTCTGTAATCCCGTTTGTATAATGGGACTAAGCATGGTAAAAAAATATTTTCTAATCCTTTCGGTATGGAAATTTTGAATTTCATCATATTAATACCGGAATTGGATAAAGAAAATGATTCTTTTGGTAGAGGGAAAGGAAAGGATTTCTTCCTATTATATAGGGCGAGAAGAGGAATGACCTGATAGCAAAAGAATTCTATTCTGTATCGGAACGAAAATTTCCGTTTCCATCATATTAATAGTGAAGGAACGAAATTCCATATCTCAAAAGCAAATGCACAAGGAAAGGGGAAATGAAATATGACGAAGAAAAACATTATGAGAGCATCTGCAACAGCCCTGGCATTCTGCCTGCTGGCAACAGCCGTTCCGGCAAGCAATGTGGAAGCGAAAGCAAAACCGAAGCTGAGTAAGAAGAAAGTGACATTAACTGTCGGTAAGAAGGTAAAACTCAAAGTCAAGAACGCCGGGAAGAAAAAGGTAAAATGGAAGACCAGTAATAAGAAGGTAGCAAAGGTTAATAAGAAAGGAGTTGTGAAGGCGAAGAAGGCAGGCAAAGCTACGATCACAGCGAAGGTCGGAAAGAAGACATTCAAGTGTAAGGTAACGGTAAAGAAAGCCAAAGGCAGCGCCGCGAAGAAGAACAATGCGACAAAGAGGACAGTGGTTGGCGGAAAGAACAGCTTTGAATTTTCCATGATCCCGGATATGTTTGTAGGTGAAAGTGTAGACTTGTTCTATACGGATGAATATAATTCCGCTATAAGATTGCCTGGAAACTTAGAGAGAAAGCTGACAAATGCAGAGAAAGCATCTTTATTTAAGTTTTCTTCCTCGGATAAGTCTATCGCTACAGTCAATAAATATGGTATCATTACAGGTAAAAAAGCCGGCACGGTCGAAATCACGGCAAAAGCTAAAACTTCTGCTGGCTGGGTAACAAAAACCGCAGATTGCCGGGTTATTGATAAAAATGCAGTAACATTCAGTGTGACCCCTTCTGTGAAGAATACGGCTTCTCTGGAAAAAGTAAAATCAGAGTGTGATATGTCTATGGCTACAATGCCATATGATACAATGACAATCACCATAACAAATAATACAGATAAAAAAATAAATATTAGGTGTATTGAATTATTCGATAGATACGAATGGGCTTATGAACAATTTGAAGCAAAGTGGTATTCTCAGGTTAATGAGTACGGCTATAAATTATTCGATGTTACTCATTTGAATGAAGATTTCAATTCTGGTTACACAGAGGTAGCAATTCCTGCACATTCTTCAAAGACATACACATTTAATGCTTGCGCTAAACAATATTGTACTATCTTTGGTGCAGTTGATAAGTCAATAATAACATTCTTTACAGATGCTGGAAGCTACAATTATTACCTGAAATCGAGGATTGTAGAATTAGTTTGGTAATCTTCTTTTAAGGTTAATTTTAATTATTTGAAAAGGTTCCGTCGCAGTAACGGTCTAACGACCGTAACTGCTGACGGACTTTTTGTGCGCATTTTCAGCAGAATCTGTTTGCTTTGGCTACAATTACAGCGCTTGCGCTGCTGAAAATGCGCACTGATCTAAGCCTTCTGTCTTAGACAAAAGACTGGTATGATGTGTATTTTGAAATTTTAAAAATTATGCTGTTTTTTTCAGTTCAAACAAGTGCTGTCCTGTTTTGTCATTTTG
>NZ_NFIR01000047.1:0-14774 GCF_002159465.1 Eubacterium sp. An3 | reverse complement strand
GATCAATCTTCGGGACCTGTATCCTGATGTATATAAAACCGATGCCTTTGTGGATGTGGCTGAAGAAGTGCTGGCAGTAATCCAGAGCCAACAGCAGGCCGATGCAGCCTATGAGCGCCGGAAATTCCGGCACAAGGCTCATTATTCTCTGGACCGGGAGGATGGCATTGAAAACGATGCGCTTGTCCGGCCACTTACCCCGGAGGAAGCCTTGGAGCAGAAACAGCTATGGGAAGAAGTGTATGCTGCACTGATGCAGCTGCCCTCCATCCAGGCCAGGCGGATTTATGCCCGCTTTTACTTGAATATGACGGTGGCAGAGATCGCCAAGGTCGAGGGTGTTGACCGCCGCCGCGTGTGGGCAAGTATCCGGCGTGGTTTGAAGAAGCTGGCGTACCTGTTGGATGCCAACAAGTAATATGACTGTCACTTAACGGCAAAAAATAAGCCGGTGGAGGAAACAGTACTTCCTCCATCGGTTTATTTATCTTCCGAATCTGTATCCACAAATGCTTGTTGATTCTTTCTTGATTATGTGCGTCCCTGAATAAATTCAGTCACCAGGTCGGCATACTGTTCCAACCGCACCATCAATGCCAAGTGCCCGCCGGTCAGGTCGGTGACCACCGTGGGACTTTTGGAACGCCATTCGCACAATCTGCAGCTTCAGCGGCCCATCTGCAGCCCTGGCCAGAAGGCGGTGGATGGAGCGAACCCCCGGCCCCCGCAAATCCTGGTAGCCCAGCATATAGCCCCGGCTGGATACAGAGATGCGATCCGACCAGGCAGGCAATTCTTTTTCCGCATCCCGGACGGAGAAGTACGCCCCCACATCCCGGATGCCCGCCTGTTTGACCCAGGTTTTCAGCATCAGTTTTACTGCCGTCGGTCTGGCGGCGTCAAATACCAGCCGTCCACCTGGAAATCGCTCCGCCATAGCCGCGCAGAGGGCTTGCACCTGTTCTGTTCGGAAGTAATAGAACACCCCGGCGGCAAAGAACACAGCTCCATCTTCAAGGGGAGTGTCAATGGCATCGAACCAGGAGAGGTCATTTAGGTCGGCGGTCAGGTTTTTCTCCCGTTCCCCGGCAGGGAGCAACGCTTCCCGCACTGCCATTACGTCGGGCAGGTCGATGTTATAGAGGCGACATTGCCCGTTGTCACAGGAGCGGCCTGTCTGATCCAGTCCGCAGCCCAGGTTCACCACAGCCGCCTGGGGATGATCAGCCAGGTAGTCTCGCACCTCCCAGGCCAGATCACTCTGGCGCATAGCCGCCTCCATAGCTCCGAAGGTCTGCATCAGACTGCCGGACGTCCGTTCCAAGGCGGAGAAATCGTAGTCCAGCTGCTCCAACAGTTCCACTGACAGCGGATCGGAAAACAGATGGGGAAAACGCCGGGTACACAGCGCCCGAGCGTACAAGGGGATCACCAGCGTCTCTTGTATCGTGTTCTTCTCAATGTGGTATTTCATTGGCACCCTCCTATGCTAAGTTCATTACTACTAACCGAAGTACAGCATCTGCATACAGGCCAGCCAACAGTACACAAAAAGGGGTGCGTTTTGTTTGTGTCATAGAAAGCCTATACACCGGCCTTATTTCCTCCCCACCAGCATCCGGGAGTCGCCCAGCATCATCATGGCCGCCCGCCGGCGGGAGCCGAAGGCCTCCTGGGCCGTGTCGATGATGTGTACGTCCTCATACCCCATGTCCCGTAGCTCCTGGGCGAAGGTCTCCATGTCCCCGTACATGCGGGGCTTCATCTCATCGTTGAGGGCGAACACGCCGCCCTTTTTCAGCACCCGCAGGGTTTCCAGCAGCAGTGTCCGCTTGTCTGAACCCATGATATTATGATAGACATAGTTGCTCACCACCGCGTCGAAACTCTCATCCGGGAAGTCCAGCCTGTTTGCGTCCCCATGCTGGAACCGGCACCGGGTGGCTACACCTTCGCTTGCGGCGTTTTTCTCGCACATAGCCTGGTTGTAGCCGAAGTCTACGCCCCAATAGTCAATGCCCACCATCTGGGCCGACGGCCAGGTGAGAGCCGCCCGGATGGATAATGGCCCGGAGCCGCAGCCCACTTCCAGCAGCTGCCCCTGCCCGTCAAAATCCAGATGGGAGAGGATGACCAGGTGGGTCCGCTCCATCATACCGCCACCCCCAAAGGCATATTGACGCCGTATCCAAGCGCACCACAGGAGCAGCGCCAGCAGGATCACTGCGGCAATCACGAACACCACACCCAGCGCCGTGATATGGAACACCGTAAATGACAGCACCGCCAGTACCACAGACAGCGCCAAAAGGGCGCCTACCACATAGAAAACAGGGTTTGACATCCAGCTCCCGTAATCCTCTCCATGCGTCCCAAGGCGGATTTCTTTTTGCTGAACTTGATTTTGCTTCATTTGAACCATCTCCTTAATTATCATATTTTTTGTAACAACAGACACAATCCCGCCTGGGCCGCCGCCATGAGTGGGCACAGCAAGAGCGGCCACTGAAGCAAATGCTCCGGCAGAGCGTATCCCTTCATCCAGGCTTTAAACTCATAGCCTGGTTGCCCTTCGGTTCCAGGGATGACAAAACGGCGTTTTGCTTTTTTCTGTATCAGCCAGAGGTCCAGAAAAATCAGGTCACAGACATTAACGATCATCCACTGGATATACCCCGTCAGGGCCAGACGCCAGAATCCTGTTGTGCCGCCCTCCACAGTGCTGACCGCACCATAAAGGAGGAGGGGCAGCCACTCCCCAAAGCAGATCCAAAGCCAGTAAAAACGGTTTTCGGCCTTTGTCGGTGGTTCTTCCGCCGCCTTGATGATGGCGGGCGGATAGCAGGGAAACATCAGCCGGGGCTTATACAGCGCCACCGCCGCGGCGAACAGGTTAAAATAGGCCGCCATTGCGAGCCCGTCCAAGATGGTGCGCGTCCAATTCATATACATCCCCTTTCACTTGTAAGCAAATCAACTGGTTAGCAATAACTAACTGATATGTATTCAGTATATCTTATCCCGCATGAAAAAGCAATATGAAAGCAAGAGGTTAGAACTAATGGATAGCTGAAAGCGCAGATAGAGGGCCTTAGTCTTATCCGTTTTCCAAATTCTTTGAACGCCTGTATTCCAGTGGCGATAGTCCAAACTGTTTTTTGAATACGGCTGCAAATTTCCCTTGATTGGAGTAGCCAACCTGCTCTGATATTTCGGCAATCGGACGCTTTGTGGCAGAGAGAAGTCTGGCGGCTTCATTCATGCGGATTTCTCGCAGCCAAGTAGATATATTTTGACCATATACGCCTCTAAAATAATTTTTCAGGCTGGTTTCACTGACCGAAAAGCGTTCTGCAATCTGCCTTACAGGGATGTGCTGGCGAAGGTCATCTGACAGAATTTTTGCTGTCCTTTTTGCAAGCTCCACTTGCGTTTCCGTGTAGAAGCCGCAGGTTTTCGGAGGCCGGATTTCCATGTTGAGAAGCCGGTGGATAAGTTCAAGCGTATAGATTTGCAAATGGAAGGCAGACGGTCTTTCCGAAAGCCGCCAGAGTTTTTGAAATATATTTTCCAGTTCGCTGTCCGCTTCGTTGATATATGTTTTATGGTTCGCGCAATAGTTTTCTTCCAAGCGCATGAGATCAATCGAAAAAGATTTCATCAATTCGCCGCAGGACTGTAATAGGAGCGAAAGGTCAAAGTATATTTTTATGCCCTGATATTGCCGTGTGGGAAAGATGTACTCTTTCTGCGCTGTCTGCCCACTGATACAAAAGTCGTTTTCCTTCAGGTAAATGTATGAGCCATCATCGAGAAGCAGTTCACTTCTGCCGGAAATACAATAGTTTATCAATAATGGCCTTAACTCTGAGTTGGCTTCTGACTCCGGCCACACAGGAGCATTTACAAAAATAAAAGCTAATGTCAGGCCCGGAAAGAGCGTATGGAATGTCATGCGCCCTTTACCATTTGCCTGATCTAATAGTAGTTCGCTGCTATTTGGACTGTTTTTCAAAGTCACACCTGAAACGGAATTGCTGTTTTCCAAAATGCTGTATATCATATCACGCAACTGCTTCGCCCCTTTCATTACGCAAAATCGTTGATATTATTATACCGGCGAGAAAATTCCCGGTCAATGGATATTCTGGCAAAGCGAAAAAACTCCTTGCTATACGGGCCTAAAATACTGATATGTGCATAGAAGCATAATTGGATATGTGCTACCATTAGATTTGGTTAGCGAGGTCTAACTAAGAAAGCAATCATGTTAGGAGGTTTCGCAATGAACAACAAATTGCAAGGAAAGGATCTCATCAACATCGGTATTTTCACGGCGATTTATTTTATCGTCATTTTCGCGGCGGCATCCATCGGTTTTATTCCGATTTTCATTCCGCTTATCAGCGTGATCGTGCCGCTTGTGGGCGGTATTCCGATGATGTTGTTCTTCTCCAAAATCAAAAAATTCGGTATGCTTACCATCTGCGGGGTGCTGCTCGGTATCATCATGCTGCTGACCGGCATGGGTTATTGGTGCATTCCCACCGGGCTGATCTTCGGCCTGATTTCCGATTTTATGATGAAAGCCTGTGACTACAAAAACGCTAAGCGTGAAGTGCTGATCCACGGCGTTTTTTCCATGTGGGTAATCGGTGCCTTTATTCCCATCGTTGTGACCCGGGACGCTTACTACCAGAGCCTGCTTCCCGGTTATGGTCAGGAATATGCCGACACGCTCATGGCCTATATGCCTGACTGGATTTTGCCGGTACTTCTGGTAGCTGCTTTTGTCAGCGGTCTTGTGGGTGGCCTGATTGGACAAAAGATTTTCAAAAAGCACTTTGAGCGGGCGGGAATTGTGTAATGAGCCGCGAACTTCTTGCAAGTCAAAAAAATAACAGTGGAATTTTATTAGACCCCCGGACAAAACTGGCGGTACTGATTACCATATCCGTTTTTATTTTAGGCGGTTCGTATGAAGGTATCATGCAGTATTACATCATCGTGCTGGCGGCCATCCCTCTGCTGCTTTTGTTAGCGGCCAGGAAATGGAAAGGCGCTGTTCTCTATATCCTGATTTTTGGGGGCAGCTTGTGCCTGGAAATGTTTGGCCTGTCCTGCCTGACCGGTGTGGCAAACTATATTGCAGTAGCCATCGTTGGTATCCTGCTGAGATTTACACCCGGTGTGGTTATGGGATATTTCGTTGTGACAACAACAACGGTCAGTGAATTTGTCGCGGCAATGGAACGGCTCCATCTGCCGCAGCAAATCACTATTCCCATGTCCGTGATGTTTCGTTTCTTCCCTACGGTTGCAGAAGAATGGAGCGCCATCGGGGACGCCATGCGGATGCGTGGCGTCCGCTTTGGCGGCGGAAAAGCCGGCGCGATTTTAGAGTATCGGATTGTCCCCATGATGATCTGCTCCGTCAAAATTGGTGAGGAACTCTCTCAGGCAGCTCTCACACGGGGCTTGGGCGGCCCTGTGAAGCGGACAAATATCTGTAAGCTGGGCTTTCATGTGCAAGACATTCTTTTTCTGCTGATCTGTCTCGGTGCCTTCGCAGCACAAATTTATGTGCTGGCTACAAGGGGGTGATGAAGTGATTGAATGTAGGGATGTGTCATTTTCCTATCCAGCGAGCGGTTTGCCTGACAGTGAAAAGCAGGCGGTCGGCGCTTTGAAACATATTTTCTGCACCATTGAGGACGGTTCTTTTGTCCTGCTTTGCGGAACTTCCGGCTGTGGAAAAACAACGATGACCCGTCTGTTCAACGGCCTTATTCCTCATTACCATGAGGGGACTTATACCGGCTCCGTCTATCTGGATGGAAAGGATACCCGCGACCTGTCACTGTTTGATATTTCTCTAAAAGTCGGTTCTGTATTTCAAAATCCGCGTTCTCAGTTTTTTAATGTGGACACGACCAGCGAACTGGCTTTCGGCCCGGAGAACCACGGCATGGCTGAAGATATTGTGCGCAAACGGGTAAAGCGTGTAGCTGCACAGCTAAAGCTGGAGCCGCTGCTTGATAGAAGTATTTTTTCTTTGTCCGGGGGTGAAAAACAAAAAATCGCCTGCGGATCGGCAGCAGCTACCTCCCCGGATGTTTATGTGCTGGATGAACCATCATCCAACCTTGACACATACGCTATCGCTGATTTTCGGCAGCTTCTCTTTGCTTTGAAATCGCAAGGAAAGACCATCATCATCTCTGAACACCGGCTGTACTATCTGTCTGGCCTCTTTGACCGCGTTCTGTATCTGAAAGACGGAGGAATTGAAGGAGATTATACGGCGGAGGAGTTTTGCCGCCTGTCAGCAAAACAGCGAGAGGAAATGGGGCTTCGGCCTCTTGAACTTGCAGGGCTTTCAGGAGTTGAAGGGCCGCCGCGGCGAATAAATGAGGCGGTTTGGACGATAAAGAATGTGTCCTTTGCCTATAAGCATGAGCCGGAAACTTTGCATATAACGGAAACTACTTTCCCATCCGGCAGCGCCACGGCTATTATCGGACATAACGGTGCGGGAAAATCCACCTTTGCCCGGTGCCTCTGCGGATTGGAAAAGCACTTCAAGGGGACAGTGCAGGATCGGAGCAAGATTTATTCCAGAAAAGAACGACTGAAACTCTGCTATATGGTTATGCAGGATGTAAACCATCAGCTTTTTACCGAAAGTGTTCTGGATGAAATTCTGCTCAGTATGGGAACTGAAGATAAGCAAAGAGCAAGAGAAATCTTAAAGGAGATGGACTTGCTGCCTTATGAGGACTGCCACCCGATGGGGCTATCAGGCGGCCAGAAGCAGCGTGTGGCAGTTGCCTCTGCGATTGCTTCGGAGCGCCCCCTGATTTTATTTGATGAGCCAACAAGCGGCCTTGACCTTTTTCACATGAGGCAGGTTGCCAGTGTTGTTAATCAAGTGGCAGATACTGAAAGAACTGCGCTTGTAGTGACCCATGACCCGGAATTTATTTTACGGTGCTGTAATTATGTCCTTCACTTAGAAAACGGGCAAATTCAGGAAAGTTATTCCATAGAGAACAACGATGGCCGAAATCGGCTGCTCAAGTTTTTCCTGCAGGATATGGGAACAGGGTAACAAATAAGTTTAACCTTGCTTTAAATGTATGGAACGGCGGTATTCCAACGGCGTTTGTCCATATTGCTTTTTGAATACAGCAGCAAACTTACTTTGGTTCATATAGCCCACCTGTTCTGCTACTTCAGATACAGACAAGTTGGTTGAAGCAAATAATTCAGCAGCTTTTTTTAGCCGTATTTCACGCAGATATACAGAAATGTTTTGGCCATAAACGCCACGAAAATAATTTTTCAGGCTGGTTTCACTGACAGAAAAGCGGGCGGCTAATTCCCATGCTGGATGGTGCTGGCGCAGGTCGGAAGTGATGATTTTTTCCACCTGCTTCGCAATATCTACCTGTGTTTCTGTAAAAAATGTACATGCCTGTGAAGGAGGAAGGTTATCAAGATTTTGTAAATATGAAAACAGCGCCAGAGAATAGATCTTCATCTGGGTGACAGCAACAGAGTCTGGTAAATCAAAAAGCTCCCAAAGTTTTTTTAAAATAGTTTCTGCTTCTGCAGGGGCCGGGGATATGTAGGTGCTTTCTTCCGGACAGTAATGCTTTACAATCTGATGAAAGTCAATGCCAAATTCCCGCAGCAACCATGTGTTTTCATTTGCGATCGTTGTAAGATCAATAAAAAATTCCAGCCCTTCATAAATGTGTCGGGGATACTGATATTGATTCTGAGCAAAATGTTCCGTGAAAGACAGATCATTGTCTTTAAGATAAACATAGTTTCCGTTATTAAGGACAATTTCACAGCGTCCTGTAACACAATAATTGAATAAAAGAGGTCCTGTTGCATTGGAGCCATTTTCATGGAAATCCGGTGCAGGCCATATGGGAGAATTAACAAAAATATATGCCAGGTTAAAACCCGGAAAAAGAGAGTAGAAAGTCATGGACCCTTTTCCGGATGTACTCTTGAAAAGAAGTTCTGTACTGGTTTCACTGCTTTTTATTGATATACCGGGGATTTCAATACACTTTTTCAGAATATCATCAATTTTCATATGGAACTCCTTTAGTATGAATGAGGATCGGTTGTCAAAGGCTACTTTTATATTATAGTCAAGCTGGATGATCTGGTCAATGGAAAAACTCGTTGCTGTTTGGAGCCAAAAAGCTGATAGGTCGTAGAGAAACGTAAGAACATCTGATATTCTGTTCTGTGTTAGCATTATCTAACCAGTAAATGAATGGAGGTATTCGTTATGAGCAACAAGTTACAAGCAAAGGACCTGATTAACCTGGGTCTGTTCACCGTTCTCTACTTCGTGATTGGCTGCTGTGTCGCCATCCCTATTGGGTTTGTACCCATCTTTCTACCGATCCTCGGTGCCCTGTGGTCTTTGATTACAGGTATTCCTTTCATGCTGTTCCTGACAAGAGTGAAGAAATTCGGCATGGTTACGATAATGGGGATTTTAAGTGGTTTGCTGATGGGGTTGACCGGAATGGGGTTCTGGGGCGTACCCATGGGCGTAATCTTTGGCTTACTGGGGGATTTGATTTTGAAATCTGGTGGTTATAAAAGTGCCAAAAAGAGCCTGATTGGTTATGCGGTATTCAGTCTTTGGATGGTTGGTACATACATTCCCATGTATTTCATGGTAGAGGACTCCTGGGCCAGTTTTGCGGCCAGCTTCGGTGAGGAATACGCTGATCGGGTAATGGCTGTCATGCCCATGTGGAGCATTGTTCTGGTAATCGCCGGAATTTTTGTCTTTGCAATTTTGGGCGGTCTTTTGGGTAAGGCGCTTCTGAAAAAGCATTTTGCTAAAGCGGGAATTGTGTAATGAACGGGGTATCATTCTCTGCAACAACCGAAAATAGAAAAGGGATATTGCTTGACCCTCGCACAAAGCTCGTCCTATTGTTGACGATTACGACACTGATGTTCAGCACCAGCAACGAAGGAATTATGAATATTGTCAAGCCCTGTTTAAGCCTTGTGCCTTTTATGTTGATTTTATCGGAGCGTCGTTTCAAAACGGCAGGAAAGTATTTGCTATTATATGTGGCTTGTTTTGTGTTAGAACGGATAGCCCTTACAACATTGAGCGGCCTGCTTTCTTTTATTGTGCTTGCGATTACATCTATCATGACACGGTTTGCACCTGGCATCATGACGGGAGCCTATTTGATTTCATCGACTTCGGTCAGTGAATTTATCGGCGCAATGGAGCGTATGCACATTACAGAAAAAATCGTCATTCCTATGTCTGTGATTTTCTGCTTTTTCCCTACAATCAGCGAAGAATATCAGGCAATCCGGGACGCAATGAAAATGCGGAACATCCGTTTTGGCGGAAAAAATCCTTTTCTGATGGTAGAATACAGGCTTGTTCCATTGATGGTATCCGTTGTGAAGATTGGCGATGAACTATCTGCTGCTGCGTTGACCCGGGGGCTGGGTGCCCCCGTTAGACGCACAAATGTATGTCAGATCGGTTTTCATTTTCAAGATGTGGTTGCAATCTTGTTCTGTATCATCTGTTTTGTTTTATTTTTATTGCAGCAGCAAATTGCTTTTTGAGGAGGTGAGCCTGTGATACGGATCGACCATGTGACCTTCTCTTATGGAGAAGAAAATGAGAGTGCCGGTGGGGTTCAGGATATAAACCTGAACATAGAAGATGGCCAATTTATCGTGCTTTGTGGCGAAAGTGGCTGCGGGAAAACGACAATTACCCGACTAATTAACGGCCTAATTCCGCACTACTATGAAGGAAAAATGAACGGAGAAGTGTGGGTGAACAGGGCAAAAGTTTCGGAGCAGCCCCTTTATGATACTGCGAAAACGGTTGGCAGCGTATTTCAAAATCCACGCTCTCAATTTTTTAATGTAGATACGACCAGTGAAATTACATTCGGATGTGAAAATCTCGGCCAGCCGGAGCAAAGTATTCGGGAACGATTAGAAAAAACCGTCCGGGATTTTCGTTTAGAGAAACTGATGGGGCGCAATATTTTCCATCTTTCCGGCGGAGAAAAACAGAAAATCGCCTGTGCCGGTGTATCAATTATGGAACCGGATGTACTTGTCATGGATGAACCATCATCCAATCTTGACGCTTCTTCTATTCTTGATTTGAGAGCCACGCTTGCCTTTTGGAAGTCGCAAGGGAAAACGGTTATCGTATCGGAACACCGACTCTACTATCTGCGCGGCCTTGCAGATCGTTTTATTTATATTACCGCCGGGAAAGTGGAAAAGGATTACTCCGCAGCAGAGTTTGAGCGCCTGACGGAGCAGCAGAGAGTCAATTTAGGGCTACGCACCTTTATTCTTGAAGATTTGCTGCCGCCTAAAGCATTGCCGCCGGCCAGAGAACAAATGGAACTTCATAACTTTTGCTTTGCATACAAAAATGAACCAGAAACACTTCACATTCGTGAATGTGAAATCCCTGCAAATCGTATCGTAGGTATTATCGGGAATAATGGAGCCGGGAAATCCACTTTCTCCCGATGTTTCTGCGGTTTGGAAAAGCGTTGTGGTGAAGTTATCTGGAACGGCAGAACTTATCGACCTAAAGATAGGTTAAATACTTGTTATATGGTAATGCAGGAAGTCAATCATCAGCTTTTTACGGAAACGGTATTGGATGAAGTTTTAATCAGTATGGAGGAGGAAAATCAAGAACAAGCAGAAGAAATCCTTGCCAAGTTAGATTTGATAGGCTTCAAGGACAGACACCCCATGTCCCTTTCCGGCGGCCAAAAACAGCGGGTAGCGATTGCCTCGGCAATCGCTTCTAAACGCTCTATCTTATTTTTTGATGAACCGACCAGCGGCCTTGATTATAAGCACATGAAGGAGGTTGCAAATGTCCTGCGACAAGTCAGGGACACGGGTATTACCGTGTATGTCATTACTCATGATCTTGAGTTAATATTAGACTGTTGTACGGATATTGTCCATTTTGAGAACGGTTCCATCATTGACCAATTCCAAATGGATGAGGCGGGTCTTGAAAAAATCAGAAACTATTTCATAAAGGGGGTATCTGTAAAATGAAAGAAGAAAAGAAAGAGTCACCCATAGGTGTCTTATGGGGATGGGGCAAACCCTATCACGGGAAATTCATCGGCAGCATTGCTCTTGCGGTATTAGGCGTGGCCTGCCAGATGGTGCCCTATTTCTGTGTGGCGCATATTGTCACGATGATGTTGTCTGGGGAGCAGAACTTTTCCCGATATGTGACCGCTGGCATTATTGCATTGTGTGGTTACTTTGGAAAGGTGCTGTTTTCCTGCCTTTCTACAACGATTTCCCACACAGCGACCTATTACACACTGCGCGATTTACGGGAGAATATCACCACTAAACTGGCCCGTGTCCCGATGGGGACGATTTTAGATACTCCGTCCGGCCAGTATAAAACGACGATTGTTGACCGGGTAGAAGGCATGGAATCGACCTTCGCGCACCTGATCCCGGAAATGACTGCAAATGTGCTGGTGCCTTTGGTGATTGTTGTATATCTATTCGTCGTGGACTGGCGCATGGCTCTCCTGTCCCTTGTCACGCTGGTGGTGGGACTTGCTGTTATGTCTGCTGGCATGAAGAATTATCCCGTCAAATGGGAGGGCGCGGTCAAAGCAGGAAAGCAGATGGCAAACGCCATTGTAGAGTACATTGGTGGGATTGAGGTAGTCAAAGCGTTTAGTCAATCCGCCGGTTCCTACAAAAAATATTCTGACGCAGTAAACTATAACGCTAACTACTATGTGGACTGGATGAGAGAAAACCAGAAAACCATGAGCGCCTACAACGCCATTCTGCCCTCGGTGCTGATTTGTGTGCTACCCTGCGGCTTCGCGTTCTGGCTCTCCGGCAGCCTGGAACTTTCCGCCTTCCTGTCTATCGTAATTTTTTCACTGGGACTGATTGGGCCGATTATCGCGGCCTTTACCTTTACGGACGATTTGGCCGTATTGGGGACAAATGTGGAAGAAATCAGTCAGCTTTTGAACGCTGAAGAACTGAACCATAAGGATACGCCGGTCAAGCTGGCAGACACCGGCATTTCTCTTAGGTCTGTGTCTTTTTCCTATGACGGGACAACAGAGGTTTTACATGATGTGAGCCTTACCATCCGCCCCGGAACCATGACCGCCCTTGTGGGGCCGTCCGGCTCCGGTAAATCTACGGTGGCAAAACTGATTGCCGGGTATTGGGATGTTACATCCGGCAGCATTACCCTCGGAGGTTATGAACTGAAAGATATTCCGCTGTCCGAAATTTCAGACCAGATTTCCTATGTGTCCCAGGACAACTATCTTTTTAACCGCAGTATCAGGGAAAACATCCGTATGGGAAAGCCCAGCGCCACAGACGCGGAGGTAGAACAGGCCGCCAAACAAAGCGGTTGCGATACCTTTATCCGCAAGCTGGACTATGGCTACGATACGATTGTCGGCAGCGCCGGTTCCCACCTTTCCGGCGGGGAGCGCCAGCGTATTGCCATCGCCCGCGCCATGCTGAAAAATGCGCCGGTTGTCATTTTAGACGAGGCAACAGCCTACATTGACCCCGAGAACGAGGCGCTGGTACAGAAAGCCATTTCCGCTTTAACTGTCGGCAAGACCCTGATTGTGATTGCACACCGGCTGTCTACCATTGTTGGTGCGGACAACATCGTTGTTGTGAAGGATGGAACCGTCCACGCACAGGGTACGCATGAGAAACTGTTGGAAACCTGCCCCCTCTACCGGGATATGTGGCAGGCGCATATCGGCGCGAAAGACCAGATGTAAGGGGGTGTTGTCAGATGTATGGAACATTGAAAAAAATCTTTGCTTTTGCAGGCAGTAAAAAGGGGCTTTTGAAAAAATCCCTGTTGTTTGCGTTCCTGTCCGGGCTGTTTTCAGCCATGCAGTTTGCCGCCCTCTTTGTAGTGATTGGTGCGCTGGTATCTGACAACCGGGACGGAAGCATTGTCTGGATCTCGTTGGGAATTATGGCGGTATCCCTCATCGGGCGTATCATCACGACCTACTTTTCCACGATGGAGCAAACGGAAACCGGCTATTGCATGGTAGCGGAAAAGCGTATCCACATCGGAGATCGGCTTCGCTATATCCCGATGGGCTACTTCAACAAGAATAGTATCGGGAACATTACCGCCATTGTCACAACGACTTTGGACGATGTAGAAAACTCGGCGGCTCGTGTCCTGGTGTCTGTACTGGGTGGATTTTTCAACTCGGTGGCTCTTGTCATTGTCCTGCTGATATTCGACTGGCGGATCGGGCTTGTGGCTGCTGTCGGTGTCCTTCTTTATCTTGCAGCGGCGGAACTGGCCCTCCGCAAGTCTGCGGCCCTAAGCTCGGTGCGCCAGCACACGCAGGAGTCCCTTGTGGAGTCCGTGTTGGAGTACATTCAGGGCATGGGGATTGTCAAAGCATTTGGCCTTGAACGGGACAGCACACAATCCATTGGAAACGCTATACAGGCAAGCTGCCGGGATAACCTGAAATTGACAAAAGCCAGCGTTCCCTATGACGCTATTAAGCAAGTGGTTGTCCGGGTGTTCAGCGTCCTGCTGTTGCTGGCCTCGGTCTGGTTCTGGCTGGATGGCTCTCTGCCGCTGGCCTACGGCCTGATTTTGGTAATCGCTTCTTTCATGGTGTTCAACGATTTGGAAAACGCCGGGAACATGGCTTCTCTGCTGCAAATGCTGGCGGCCTCGATGGATACGGCAAACTCCATTGATGACACGCCGGTGATGGACGAGAAAGGCACTAACATTACGCCGAAGTCCAGCGAGATCGTGTTTGACAAGGTGGATTTTTCCTACGCAGACCGCAAGATATTGGATCAGGTCAGCTTTACCATTCCCGAAAAAACGACTACGGCCATTGTAGGCCCTTCCGGGGCAGGTAAGACAACGATGTGCAACCTGATTGCCCGCTTTTGGGATGTGAACGCCGGGAAGATTACCATAGGAGGTACGGATGTACGGGATTTCAAACTGGACAGCCTGATGAAGAATATCTCGATGGTGTTTCAGAGCGTGTACCTCTTTGCTGATACGATTGAGAACAATATCAAGTTTGGCTGCCCGGACGCCACCCATGAGCAGGTGGTTGAGGCGGCGAAAAAGGCTTGCTGCCATGACTTTATTTCCGCTCTGACGGAGGGTTATGACACTGTGATTGGCGAGGGCGGCGGTACTTTGTCCGGCGGTGAGAAACAGCGTATTTCCATCGCCCGCGCCATGCTGAAAAATGCGCCCATCATCATTTTGGACGAAGCAACAAGCAGCGTTGACCCGGAGAACGAGGATGAATTGCAGCGGGCTATTGAGGCGTTGACCCACGACAAAACCATCATCATGATTGCCCACCGGCTGAAAACTGTTCGGAACGCCGACCAGATCCTTGTGCTGGACAATGCCCATATCGTCCAGCGCGGCACTCATGCAGAGCTGATCCGGCAGAAGGGCCTATATGCCGACTTTGTATCGGCCAGACAGGAGGCCATAGGCTGGAAACTGGCTCAGTAAAGGAGGTTCAGATGAAACTTCATGCGTCCGGGGAGGACTATCTGGAAACCATCCTTGTTCTCCAAAAGAAACTCGGTATGGTACGCTCCGTAGATGTGGCCCGGCACATGGAGGTGTCAAAGCCAAGCGTGTGCCATGCAGTGGCTACCTTGCGGGA
>NZ_NFIR01000046.1:0-15039 GCF_002159465.1 Eubacterium sp. An3 | reverse complement strand
TGCCGGCGAACTGCCGGAAATCCGGAAAAGAGAAGTGAGCGAAAGATTGGAGCAAATCTGTCCTTATCATACAGGTTTGCTCCAGATTTGTACAGGTACGAGATATCTACCGTTTACCTATTTATGAAAAGACTTCCGGCAAATATCTATAGCTTTCTCACATATACATCTTCCCATAATCCTTCACTAATCGTTCACCATCTTTACCTGCCAGACACAAACTACAGGACTAATAAAATGATAGAACTACTACCAAAAAATGAGCATTTTTGCACGAAATGAAGGAAAATATATAGATTTATTGCCAACGAACTCTGCGTTTCTTACAGCAGGACACAAAAATTAACGAGACAAGCTGTAATAAAAATTTATAGACAGCTTAAAATAGAAAATAATTAAAAAGTAAATATCTATTTATCGATTACTAAATATTGTTGTGATCAAGCTTTTTTGTAACACTACGATCTAATTCTTACTACGGGATTTATTTAACCCTGAAGCGTGCCTCATAAGGCGTCTTATAATTATTATAAAAATGTGGACGTACATGATTATATTTCACATATGCAAATTCTTCGATTGCTGTGTAGAGTTCTTCCTCAGTGTGGTAATACTGCTGATATATAAGTTCATTTTTCAATGTATTGAAATATCTTTCCATATGAACATTATCATAGGGATATCCAGCTTTGCTTATATTTTGTGTTATCCCTAGGTTCTCACATAATTCTTTGAACTCTTTTGAAGTGTACTGGCTTCTCTGGTCTGAATGTATTGCCGGGATTAATTTCTGGTTATGAAAGAATGGCTTTTTCCAATGTTCTTTTGGCTAAATCTGCTATTATGTTTCGGTCAGTTTTATTTGCAACAACGCTTCGATCATACAGACCGATCATTGTGCAGTTGTAACGTTTGCTGCCATCTGTCAAAAATAGGTAAGTAAAATCCGTGTAGCACTTTTGATTGATTTCATCAGAATGGAAATCCTGTTTTAGCTTGTTTTCATAAACTTTGTGAGCAATACCGTGCTCATATGCTGGCTTCTTGTTTCTAGAAACAGAGAACAACCGCAGCTCGGTATTCATATATTTATGAACCGTTAAATGACTAATATCGTATCCTTTCCGACAAAGATAGACATGCATAGTTCTGTAGCCATCTATTCCGCCGTGTGAGTGATAAATTTCACGAATAGCGTTTTTGATTTCAGCTTTCTGTTGACGATAATCCGATTTTCGTCCTTTCAGATAATTATAATAAGCATTTGGGCAGATATTAAACTTTCAAGAAGCCATCTGGGTCCAAACTTCTTGTTGTATTCTTGAATAAATCGATAAACCTCTAATCGATTTCCTTCGCAAAAAATGTCGCCACTTTTTTAAGAAGTCATTTTCTTTTTAGAGTTCTGCAAGTTTCTTCCTAAGTTGTAGATTCTCCTTCACATAATCATATTCGACTTTGGCTTCTTCGTTTGTCTGGCTTTCTTCACAAAATTGTTTTGTCCAAACAGAAATGCTTGCTTTAGATATACCATATTCTGCAGCAAAACTGGAAATCTGCCCTCCTTAAGATAAAGGCAGACAATCTCCTTCTTGAATTCTGGTTCATAGTTTTGACTCATTTGTAACACACCTTGTTTCTCCCTAAGATTATATCTTATTAGCTCGAGTTGTTACACAACTATGTTATATCACAACACTAAGCTTATCCGCCCAAAAGTAGAATGAATTGAATTCTTCAAGATCATTCTGAAAAGAAAAAACTCGTTTTGTAAGTTCGCGTCTTCGGTTATCAAAAGCTCTCGCATAATGAGTCCGACTTCCGATATCAACTCCAACAACCATTGTTGTACCTGTTACTTGCTCAATCTTTTCATTCTGTATATAATTCATTTTGAACCTCCAGTGCTTTGATTGTTTTGTTTACATCCGCCAAAATGCAACTCAACCATACCTTGAGGTTCTCTATTATTCAATTGTCACTATTTATGAATTACAGAAATGCTCCCATTTTATATTTGGTTATATTCTTTTTCAACTAATTTCTGTCAATCAAAGTTTTCTTTTTCAAGAAGCTATTTCCATTTTTACTATAAAATATCCTTTTCGATGATTAACTCCCCATGGCTGATGCGATAGACTTTATCACACAAATATTGAATATCCTCAAAATAATGGCTTGATAATAAAATACTTTTTCCTTGTTCTTTCAGATATAACAATAATTCTCGTATCTCTTTCACTCCCTCCTGATCTAAGTTATTCATAGGTTCGTCCAAAAGGATGATATCTTGATCCTCCATAATAGCTTGTGCAATTGCCAGACGTTGTCGCATTCCCATGGAATACTTTTTTACTTTTTTTCGATCACGCGGATCAAGACCAACCAATCGGAGAACCCTATCAACATCTTCTTTTTTTATTTTGTTGTTAATGGCGGCCAGGTAATATAGATTATTTTTTGCAGTCTCATCTTCAAAAAATCCGGGAACTTCTATAATAATCCCCATATTACCTATGATAAATTTTTCGCCCTGCATCAGTTTTCCACGTAGAAAAATTTTTCCATTATTCGGCTTCAAAAAACCACAGATACATTTCATAAGTACTGTTTTTCCTGAACCATTTCGTCCGATCAGTCCACAGATGCTTCCCTTTTCCACAGACATGGATACATTCTTTAATACTTGTTGATCCGAAAAGCTTTTATTTAAGTTTTCAATCCGGATGGCAGTATCTTCTGTTATTTCTAAAGTTTCAGGATCATTCATAATAACTCCTTTTTTTATAAGATGTAATAAATATTCCAATAACTAATATCACATCGATCATACACAACATTGCTTTCGCATAAAAGACATTGACTAAAATTCCATTATTTTCCGGTGTTAATATATTTAAGCAGATCCATGTGAAAGGACTCACCCAATATAACCGAAACATACGATAGAAAACGCTGATTCTTGACATAGTAACCAGACTGACTATGAAAATAATTCCAATCTTCTTTTTTCCATGCAAGGCTGCCAGATATAAGAGGAGTCCTGTCATAAAACAGAGCAAAAAACATATGAACATGATATGTTGTAATGTTTCTTTTGGGGTAAAATCCCATAAAACCCTATAATCTAACGAGATATAATTCAAATCTGCATATACTTCACTATTTTGAGAGATAGCTCCCCAAAATTGTCCCCACTCTCCATTCCCTTGCCTGTATGGAAGAAAGAAAGCATTCACTATATATAGAAAAACAGGAATAATAAAAGAAAGAATACTGATATAGATGACATGAGCTAATACATAAAGTCTTTTTCCGCTGCGTATCATAACATAAGAGCTGACTCTTTCCCGAAACGGTGCATTACTGAAAGCAAATATCACTATAAAAAAGAAAAGCATCATGAAAAATGTGTCGTTCCATATAAGAGAAAACGCATTACACTCCGGATAAAAGCCTATCCTTTCGATCAATTCCCTTCCATGATTCAGAGTCATATTAGACAGGATAATTTCAAATAATAAGGTCAACATAATCAACTGTCTGTTTTTCTTTACAAGAAATGCAGTTCTTATGATACGGATTATTTTTCTAAACATACCATTTCTCCTGTTTTTTCTGTATTTTTACAATGATGTAGCATAGTAAACTCATTAGAATTATCCAACATCCTGTATATGTAAAACTGTTTTTCAATATAACATCCGTTGAATTATTATAATTATATGGATAAAAGAACGTGTAATAAAATCTCCATTGATTAAGATTCGGAAAATAATCTCCAATCAATGATTCCAAAAGATACACGCTCAAAGTTGGAATGATCAAAACGAGTGTTTGCGATGGAATCAAAAGGGAACACACAAAAGATAATACTGCAAGGATTCCGGCAAACAGTCCCAGACCTACACATATCAAACCAAAATAAAGGAGAAATAATTGTTTTCCTAACAGGTCTCCCATACCCCACTCTATACAGATGTCATATTGACCAATCCCCATAATCGCCCATGGAATAAACATTCTAAGGGATAATAACCACAGAGCCGTTGCGCTACACATCGTAAAAAAACCAGATAAAAAACTGTTTAGGATCTTTGACACAATATAGTTTGAATCACGACATCGAATCATACAAAATTGAAGAAAATGGTTTTCTTTTTGCTTACAATATTCCGTTGCAAAAACTATCGCTATGATCATATAATTCAGATAAAAAAACGGATCATCAACGCTTAGAATTAAAGCGGATAATACGTCCGATTCTGATACTCTTGGTATCTCCCGGAAAAGTACTAAATTATTAATTATTTGTATCATGAAAATGGCAAGGATCATATTCTTTTTCAAAAACCATCTTTTTTGATCTGCTTTATACATTGATAAAAATTGCATTGTCTTCCCCTACTCTCAGTGGACAAAGGGATACACACCTTTGTCCACTGAAAGTATCCCTTGTTGATAAGTATTTTAAGTTTCCTGTACGATCTCTTTACCGGAGACAGCATCGATCATAATATTGAAAAAGCCAAACATTGTTTTAGGATTGATACCTTGGAACATCCAAACCGGTTTTATTTCATAGTTATTTCCATTGATATGAACCGGAACTAGTTGAAGAGAAATATCATTAATATTCCATTCTTCTCCCTGATCTACGTTTAATTCAAATTTTCTGCTTAAAGACTCTAATGCCTGCTCTAAACTTATTATTTTTTGCTCTTCCTCTGTTTTTTCGATACAATAACCACGGTATGCCCGAACATCTAACCATCCGTTTTTATTATATAAAACAGTGAGTTCCGTATAATCCACTCCGATTCCCTCAAATATGTCTCCATATCCGTTCTGATAGATTGGCACCCCATCTACATCCTGATAAAGAACAAAATAGTAGGCGTCATCTTCCTCAGACCATTGGTCCGTGGCACTTCCGCTTTCCTCTATAAGGTCTAAATGTGCATTTTGCTCCTGATATAATGTCTTATGATCCAATGCATATGCTTTATAATTGTCACTGATATCGATTCCAACAGCATCCTTATATGTCTTTTTAATAATTTTAAATATCTCATCCCGAGAACCAAAGGATAATTCTTTATCCAGAGAGTATTTGTCAAGGTTATAAGAATCAAATCTTTCATCATCAAAAAGGCAGTTCTCAATCTTTTCATTATTCTTATAGCATGCAAACATGTCCATCTTTTCTAGACTCAACGTCACATCGGAATCATGGTAATATTCCATATCATAATTTCCTATTTCCCTGGAATAATATCCTGAATCTATTTCTGGTTCTATTATCCGGTCACCTAAGAATATCTCTTTGCATTTTTCTTCGTTTATCAACGGCCTGGATGCAAGGATACGGTTCATTTTTAGATCTGCATAGACGTCCGGTATGGAATAATCTGCATCGATATGTACATAATCATTCATATCTAAAATGATATGCTTTTTTTCCTCATCGATATAAGGAGCATATTTTGTGCCTGCAGATTCTTTATCTGTAGAATTGGAGGCAGATGTATGGCTGCAGGCTGATAAAAATCCTATCAGAATAACATAGATGAATGTACATAATAAATATTTTTTTTTAATTATAATCATATTAAGTACATCTTTCTTATATTCTACGGCGTCCATTTTCCAGATACTCCTATGACTTCATTTTTATGTATACTGCTTGTTGACTTACAACGCAATTTATATGTTTTATTTGCCTTTGCTTTACCAGAAAGATATGTATTACTTTTTCTATCAGTACTCGTGGCTGACATAGATATTGGATTACTTGCAACACTTGTTCCCAATATTGCATGATATGTTTGTGTTCTAAAAGATGCATTAGAAGGTTCACAATCGATATGTCTTACATAAAACTTCTTTTCAAAATTAGCTTCGGATTTTTTAGCAGCAAATCCTGTTTTTGTTTCACCTGATTTCAAGTTAAAAAACATTTCAAACGACTTAGCATAACATGTGGTGTTGCTCATAAACAACATTGCTAATATCATCATAAAAATTACAAAATTCTTATTTTTCATATTAATCTCCTTTTTCACAAATCTTAAATGATTTACAGTAGTATAAACAATAATATTATTAATTCATTTTAATCACCATCTTATAATAAAATATATTAATACATTTATAATACTATTTCCATTATGCATTGTCAAGATTATATTTGATTCAAATATATATAACATATGATATATTTATCAGAAAGAATGTTTATATGGCCATAAAAATTCTTTTAAAAAAGGTACTATCGAACTATTACTATTATCTCTCGTATTATATAGCAGTAGTTTTTTAGTCCGTCTTCAAATACTGTAGAAACTCTCCATCATACCTTTCCTTTATCTTTAAATGATTTATTTTATCTGCCCATCTGAAAATAAATATACCTTGCAATCCCTGAAGGGATTTTTGTCGTTTGTGCCTTCTTTTTTCCTTTCTCAATAATAAAACAGGGGCATTTTTATGTCTGACGTTTGCAATTTAAAAACATTTATTCTATCCAATTTTCTCAAACAGGAACTATTGATAAGTTTGTTCTAGCGTATGTATCTTTTTTGCGCAACACGCGCCGACACTGTGATAAAAAGCACCAGCAATACTAAAATAGATGAAAAGGAAATGATGTGAAATTTTTTTGACTTCATTCCCCCTATTTATAAATTGTTGCATTCATAGGCATCACCTCTTTTATTCATTATAATTAAGACCAATTATATTTTTTTTAATTATAATAATAGATTATTATTATTTTGTCAAATACATTTGAATCAAATATATTGAATTTTAGTTTTAATCAGGATATAATATTATAAAAAACAAATGTAGATTGAATTATCTAGATAGTACTAAAAGCACTTATTATCAAATATTTGCAGAAGAAAATTTATGAGGTAATAATTTGAAAACTACTGTAAAAAAATATTTAAACTCAATAAAAAAATTATTTCCTATATATGGAAAAAAATAAAAACAATATATTCAAAATTTACAGACTCCGCTGTTAGAATATGCTATAGAGAAAGAAGGGGTGTCTTATGAAGATTTGATAGAAGAGTTCGGAACTCCGTCCCATGTGATTTCCGAGTACTTTTCAGAAGTGGATGAGCAATATTTGTTTCGCCAGCTGAGAATTAGGGGATATATAAAGAAGTTTCTTGTCTTTGTACTAGTTGCTTTTCTGGCCTTCAATGGATATTGTTATTTTTGGGCATATCAAGACTATTTGAACGCACAGGATGAACATATAATGTATAAAGAAATAATTATCGAAGAGGATTAAGTTATGAAGAAAAAAAATTTTTTAAGTATATTTAGTGTCAGTTTGCTAGTTTGTACATTATCGATGAATATTTTTGCTTCCGGAATGGTAGAAAAAAATATCAGTATAGAGTATCAATCGCAAGACGGCATTTATTATGAAACAATTTTGGAAGAAGAACCTTCTAATACCAGGAGCAGCACAAAAAGCGGAAGTAAAACTGTAAACTGTAAGAATAGTAAAGGAAAAATCCTGTGGTCTGTAAAAGTACATGGAAGTTTTACTTATAATGGAAAAACAGCGACATGTACCAGTTCCACAGTTTCTACGACCTGCCCAGCTTCCAATTGGAAGATTTCATCTTCTTCGGCATGGAAAGATGGTGCCAATGCGATAGCGAAAGCCACGGCAAAAAAGTATTCTTCCGGGATAGTAACAAAAACGGAAACTGAGACTGTCACTCTCCACTGCAGTCCTTCAGGTAAATTATCATAATCTTACAACAAAAAAATATATACGGCTACTATTAATTAGACTGCCGTATATATTTTTCTTTTATAAAAAAAATTATAGAAAAATGTTGATTTTGCCACCTTTTTACGATAAAGTTTATAAAGAAAGGATTTTACACATGGCAAATAAGAATTCATTTAAAAAAGGAACAATTGAATTACTATTATTATCGATTCTCAATACAGAAGACTGTTATGGTTATCAAATCACCCAGAGGATTAAAGAACAATCCGAAGGAAATATTACTGTGACCGAAGGAGCGTTATACCCCATTTTATATAAATTATCAGACAAAGGATATATCAGTGATTATAAAAAATTAGCAGGAAAAAGATTAATGAGAGTCTACTATCATCTTGAAGAAAACGGGAGAAATTACTTGAATAATCTATTTGAAGAATATCTCAAAGTACAAGAAGGTGTTCAAAAAATACTGTCTGCCAATCATATTGAGGTACCAAAATAACAGATTAATTTAGAGAGACTCCTTCAATCTTTGGTAGAATTATACAAGTTGATATACAATACATTTTTAATTACTATTGATAAATGTGAATTTTTCGATTATATTTTTTTGTATTATAATACAGTTTTTAAGCATATTTAGTAAATTTGGTTCAACCAGACTGATAGTTTCTTATAATCCGAATAATCTTTTCTAAAAAAATTATCTCTAATTGCAAATCGATATCTCGTAAATACCTTATAGCATGTAGCATGACATTAAAAGGATGTCTTCACTCATTTGATAAATGACCACTTTACTTTCCAAATATATGTTCCACCAAACTTTGCATGAAAAATTTCCATTTGATTGCATTCTTCTACGACTTTGTTTATCATATAAATAATCAAAAAACTCTTCTATACTGCCTCATCTTCTCCACATCATGCAGTGCAAAGTATTTCTTTATTTCCTTATCACTCAATCCATCTTCCATCCCACATATGATCTCCTCAATCTCTTCCGGAGATAGTTGTTCCGCATAACGCAGCAGACAATCCAGTACACTCCCGGACAAATCCCAGGGCTTTTCGTCTTCGCTTTCTCTCTCATAATCCTCTTCTTCCAAAAGGGGATACACATCTTCCGGCGGCTCCATTTTCGTGATATCTTTTTTAGGGATATTCTGGATCATATTACGTATCTCTTCATCTGTCGGGTGTGGTACCTCCTTCCAGTTGGTATACAAAAACTGCTGCATATCCATTTCAAAGGTCTTGATGGAATCATCCGTCTTTTCCGCTTCTTTAAAAAAAGCAAATTCCTCTTCTGATAAGATACGCAGTTTTTCTTCCCCTTCCAGTGTTTTATATTGGCCTGTTTTTTCATTATAGATAATCCGGATGAATATTACGGTGCGGCGGGGTTCTTCCGCAAATATCCGTAAATCTAACATCCCCTATACATTAACTTTGCGGCTAATAAATCTTTATTACAGCGGCCATACATGGTACGCTTTACCATTTTCAACTTGCTGTTTGTCCCCTCAACGAATCCATTTGATAGTGGGCTAGCAACTGAGTTTTCAACAGCATCCAGATCTCTTTCCAGACCTTCCGCAAAACGAGAAAGTTCCTTCATACCTGATTTTTTGTAACGATCGATAAACAAATACAAAAGTGGCATACTTTTTCGTTTATAGATCTCACGGAATTCGAGAATACATGCTCTCAGTTCTCTTAACTGTGGGTATGTATTCATCAGATACTCTTTGTGTGTAGCTGAAAGTTCCATACCCCTCCATAAGAAGCAGAAAATGCCATTCCTGGTAATATGATCATATTTCTGGAGCTCTTTTTTCTTCTGGATCGATTCAGCCGTAGAACTCCGATAGACGGCAATATCAATCTGATGATTTTTGATAATCTTATTCATATAGTCATAAGCAGCTGTTAGCTTTCCTTTATATCCTTTTTGGATTAACCTGCAGTAAACGTCCTTGCGGCTTATTCCTGCTGACAGTTCTTTGATAATGTAGTCATAATACTGATCCATTCCGCTACGATAATTTCGGCGGCATAAGGACTCATAATCGCCGTGAAGATATTTTCTTACCGTATTCCTGGAGCAGTGTAACTCTTTCGCAATTGCCCGATAGCTATATCCGGCAGACGCATATTCATGAATAGCATGGTAGAGCTGTACACTTTTTTTGTTGTATTCAGCAAAGTTATCCACAGTGCATGGTGTTTTTTTTACGTTCTTCTTCCTTGTTTTCCATGGATAAAGGAGCTTCCTCGCTGTGGCCAGTTGGTATCTTGATATTTACAGGTACAACAGCATTGACCGTATTTCTTATGGCCTCCAGTAGATTCTGATGCAGATGAAACCGGTCAGCTATCTGCAGGGCATCTGGAAGTATTTCCTGAATGGCAGAGGCATAGGCACGGTCACGGTCACGTGTTACTGTCTTAACCTGTTTATTATGAGACAGCCATTCTTTAAAAGCAGAACCGTCTCTTCCGTCCAGTATTGCAACCGGTGTATGAATCGCTTCATCTACGATAATGGTTCCGTAAGTATGTCTTTTTTTAAAAGCAAAATCATCAACACCGATAACGCTTCCGCATTTTGCTGCTTCCTGGATGGTATATCGTTTTGTAAGCAGGCGTATCACGGTGTCGCCACTGACTTTAAGATTCATAGCCTTACAGATACGTGAGCATCCCTCACAGCTGGTCTCCATCGCTAATGTACAGATAAAGTCGGCGCACCGTTCAGTCATCCGGCTATAATAGCTCAAGAAACCGTTAACTGTTTCGGAAAAAGTAGCAACTTTACAATCAGGATTGTCACATTGATATTCGTAAGCGTTTACCAAAAGCCATGTGGTTTTCCCAAGGACTGGAAGATCTTGAATTTTTCTTTCATAGGTTCCATGCTGATGGGTTGAAATGGCTCCACATTTGGGACATATACACTCCTTAGAGTGCGCGATTATTTTAATTTGTATCTCATGATCTGTCTGGCAGATATCCATGATTTCTAAATCAGCCGGATAGAAGTGCCGGAGATCGAGGCTTATTTCACTGCACATAAATTTCCTCCGCTAAGTAAGACTATCTACTTATATCTTACCCCACAATTTTGGAGATTCAATAAAGAAAACGGATATTTGCGGAAGAACCCTCAAAGTCCGGACAGGTGGCTCAAAGAGTCCCGGAATAATCATCCGGACAGGATTGGTATAGCCCTGCTTTCCTGCTGCTCTTTCCGCCTGTTGGAATTCTTTGGTATGGAAGGGCCAGTTCTTTTTATCATAAATAGGACGGTATCCCTCCAGGAACAAGATGCAGTCATCTTTGGGCATCCGGCTCACCTGTCCTGGCGTCATCAGCTTCATCCCCGCCTTTTGCATCTGTAGGTTGGAATTGCTGTTAGCGGCAAATACATATCTCATACCTTCAGAACGGGTATCGATAGTCAACTCTTCCAGCATATCTGAAATCCATCGGTGGATGGTATGGGCCGTTGGTCCGGATCCCAGATAAATCAAAATCATATCCATAGCCGCGCATAAATCGGCGGTTTTTTCCTCGGGCAGTAGTTATTCGGAATGTCACGGAAAATGCGAACAACCAGAATACAGAGAATATTGATGAACAGGCTATAGGACGTATTCCCCGAACCCATGACTAAAAATGAAACTATCTTTTTTCCATGTTCACCAGATCCAATATATGGTTCATCATTTTTCAACCTGTATAAAATTTTCAATGTCCTTTCAATTAAAAAATTATACTAAAAGGCACCAGACGTCTCCATCTGATGCCCTTCTCCCCTTCTCACTCTCCCCCCTGCTCCACCATCGTCTCTGCACAAATTCCATACCCTTTTGTCGGATCATCAACAAATACATGGGTAACTGCCCCAAGAAGTTTACCATTTTGGATCAGAGGGCTGCCAGACAGGAGTGTGTCAAGACAGGGACAACATTTTTTTCACTTTTTCACCTGTTATTCTATATCCCTTATCGTAACCATTCTTTGTGGAATGGATTCGCTGCACTATTTTCAGTACTTTAATTTGATGACCTCCTGCAGGCAGCTGTCGGGCAACAGCCGCATTGGAATCACACCATCTTATTCAGACCAGACACTTTGTCTGGAAGTATCATTATCCGAAACAGCCTCTTCGCCACAAAGTTCCCAACCTTTGCTGCAGCCTGATCAAAACCGCTCCAATCTTTTCTCACGAATAGGACTTAGTTTACAACAACATATCATAAAATAAGCATACCTTATGATTTACTATTTGATTATCATGGCGTATCAGCCGCCGGGCTCCACTGTTTCTTATTGTCCTGCAGGATGACTATAAAATTATCAAGTTGCATTTTTATGAGGAACAAAAAAGAATATTCCTAATTTTCCCTTCATAACAAAGACAGAAGAAAAACAGGAAAAAATCGAAAGAAAGAAAAATTTTTTATACTATTTCTTGGCACCTCTATTCTTTATTCAAAGCCTCCTCTTTCACCAAAAATAATCATTTTTATAAAAGAAAAAATAATCGGATTTTCACTAATGCACTCGACACTTACTAGGAGTATAACAAGAAACCCCATCCATATGAATAAATACAACTTCTGTGACTGGCTGACAGTTTTCTTCATATCCATAATTATTTTGTCATCCTGAAAACTTTCTTTTATATCATCATCGGTTAATATCTGATCATATGATTTTTTTAGTTCTTCATAACTATCGTATACTTTTTTCATCTGGTACTGTGATTGTTTAAAGCTAATAATCAAATAGACAACTGAACCTGCTAAAACCAGTTCAAGGATTGCAGTTATATCCCTCGTAAATATATTATCCAGAGGTTGGTCTGAGACAATGTTTGCAATTATAACAGTAAAAAGAAAACCAAAAATAGCGATCAAATTTGTCTTGAATTTATCCAAAAGTTCTGTTGCATATTCACCTGTCTTTGAAACAATACCACTGATAAAATCTGCCACTTTATTTTTCAATTCCAGATATTGCGTCACATTTTCCTTCAAATATAGATTATAATTCGATAGAATCGCTGCTAAAATCTTCGAATCCAGACGCAGTAAAGACTCATACTTGCAATGTAAATAAATAATATTTCTGGCAATAAGAGCCTTATCAATAGAACTTCCGCCGGAATAAATCCAATCATAAACTTTATATAAAATAGGATTCCCCTCTATATCTTTTAAATCATATGTATGTTCCACAGAACGTTGCCCCATAATCTGTAACTTTAGGTTTCCTTTCAAAATTGAAGAATTAGATGCTAACATACACAAGGATAAAATAGTTTCGATTTTTTGAAACAGTTCAACAAAAGGATTTCCTTCATATCCAAGAATTATCTTGAAATCGTCCGGTAGCAGTTCATAGTGGTCTTGGTTATAGAAATATGATGTTTCACGGCACTCCTGCAGTCGTTGTTCTCTGTCAAAATCTATATTGACTTCCTGATTATTCGCCCCAATAAAAAACATCGTTTTCGTGAAAAAAATGTTTCTATTATCAAATAGATCAAAAACAATATAACCTTCTGACTCATTTAGAATTAAGGAAAATGCGTTCAAAGCCTCCTCAATCGGCAACCGAATTAGATCTTCTGCAAATTGTTCAAAACAATACACCGAGAAATGCCCGTTCTGGATTTCTTTATTTATTTCAAGTTTTACAAATATTTGTTCATCTTGCAACAGCTCGCCTATGAAACTGTTGTATTCCGCTTCCGTAGTACTCTTTTTAAACGTAAATCTCTCATCGTTTTCTGTAAAAAGATATATCCTTATATCATCTCTTGACGGAACACTTTGTATAATATCGAATAATTCTTGAAATTCCAGTGGTATTGCTGCCGGAAATGAAAAAGAAACTTCGTAAATCTTCCTACTGTCTTTTTCAACTAAGTCTGAAATTTTATTATTAATCTCTTCAAACACACTCTATTCCCCCTACACAGATCACTCTTGTCGCTTAAATATCCGATATGTATTTTCATCATTCACTCGAATCTTAAGATATTGTTTTCCATCACTGTCCTGCTGCGACCATATAATATCTTTCAATTCCTCCATACCACCTGGTATCCGAATTTGAATGCCATTATACACCTCATAGGTTTTCCTCATGGAGGATTTAATAACAGTAGGAACCGTACTGAACTGACGGTCAAATCCTTTCTTCTGTGGCAAAGTTTCTAATTTTTCCAATAAAATTCCTTTTGTCTCTTCCGTCATGTCATCTGGAACATAATTTCTAATCGTTTTATCTAGCATCTCACTATAATCAAAGTGTTCCACACTGTTAAAATAAAGATACATCGCATTTCTAATTATCATATGGTCATGCGGCGCCACTTTTTTTAGAGTTCGAGTCAATGTTGAATCTACTGACCGAAATGCCTTTTTCGTATTATACTCATCACTTTGAAGTTCTACTAACTCTAAAAAGTCATGCCACCAATATTTTGCCACTGTATTAGAATAGATTCTTGCGCTAAATGTTGGTGCCTCGGTATCATCAATATCAAACAAACAAGTTTTCCAAATTTTCTTTGTATCCTTGGAAAATCCCGATTTTATACTATAATCTGTATCATCAAAAAAATCCGTATGTTCAACTTTCGCAAGAAGAAATGAAATATTTTCTTCATTCTCAATCAATGCTAATATTAGACTACCCTTCTGTACATTAGTATCCAGCTGGGCAATCCTCTCATTTGCCTCTTTTTCTTTTCGAAGCAGACGATCAGCTATCATATCTACATTTCGTGTAATCAAATCCAAATCTTCCTGTTGTCTTACGACCTCTAATATGGCAGTTATAACCTCTGTATTTGCAGACTGTGTCCTATATTCACGGACTGATGTATTATTATTGATATAGGCTATCAACTGTTTAATGTATTCGCTAAAATTCTGCATGATATTCCTTGTCAGAACCTTATTATTATCATAATCAATCACCCTTATAGCTTGTGCAATTATTCTCATCTAATTTCTCCTTTGTATTTAATACTTTTCCTGAACATATAGCTACAGCTGCATTATTATCAGGTCTCATCCTCAACACATATGTGTGATGATTTATTAACTTTTATTCAAGTATATCATACATTATAAATTATTTAAACTTTATTACCGTCATAACAGTCAAATTTAGTTCTACCACCGTTTTCTCTTTTGCTGTCCTCCTCCCCCTTCATTTACATAAATTACAGATAATTAGCAGTTATCCGTAAT
>NZ_NFIR01000045.1:0-16367 GCF_002159465.1 Eubacterium sp. An3 | reverse complement strand
TCGTATCTGCTACCCTTTGCCATGCCTGTACTGCCTCCTTTTTATCATCTCTCTTATCATACATGATTTAGGTCTGCATGGCATCTTTACTTTGTACTATTTTTATACTACCACTACTTTGACACCGCCCCGGATGATCTGGTTTGAGATGGAACTGTCTTCTCCAGTCAGGTCCACCATTTCCCCGTTCTTAGAGATGGTAAACTCAGCGGAGAGGGTGCCTTCCCCTAAATAACCGGTGGGAGGCGTCACTTCATCTACACGGTAACTGCCGTAAGGCAGAGCGTCCGCAGCAGTGGATGCCAGTCCAGAGGCATCGGTCTTGATGGTCAGGACGACTTCATCCTTCTGATAGGTCGTTCCATCGACGACTACCGGGTTCTCATTTAATGAGGTGATGGCAAACTCAGCGCCTTCCAGTGTAGCGCCGCCCTGGGGCGTGGTGCCGCCGGTTTCCAGATCTCGTTTCTGTACTTTGACACCGCCCCGGATGACAGCATCCGGTACATCCGGCGCCTGGTAAGCAGAGACAGTTTCTTCCGTACCGCTACTGGAAATCGGCAGAACGAACACCGTTTCATTGAGCTGGTAGCCTGCTGGCGCTTTGGTTTCCTGGATGGTCACGGTTCCAAGAGGCACGCACAGCGTTTTGCCGTCGCTTGCGTAGTAGAACGCACCTCCGCTGACCTTGTATTCCTCCGTAAAGGAAATCTCCCCGTCTTCTCCTGTACGGAATACCCAGGTGCGGGCAGGCTCACTGCCGCCTGCAGCCGGATCCGTATCGGAGATGGTGGTGTAGAACTTCACGGTAAACTCCGCATCCTTCAGGCTGGCAGCGCCCTGGGGAATGGCATCCTTTAAGTCTGCATCCAGCTTCTGAAGCACCAGGGAGAGGGGATTATTCTGGGGGATTTCCTTGACCTCTGCTTTTGCTGTTTCATTGGAAGAAACGGTCACATCATAGGCATTGGTATCCAGGGCGTATCCAGGAGACGGAGAAAGCTCTTTGATCGTGTAGCTGCCGACCTCAAGATCTCCGGATTTGGCATAGCCATTCTCATCGGTGGTCAATGTCTCTACCAGGTTGCTGCCCTGATAGATGCCATACTGAGCGCCTTTTAAGCTGTAATTGCCGTTCCCGTCAGAAACGGAGCTGTTTGCCGTGGATTTCTGGATCTCGATCCAGCCGTAGGGCTTTTCGTACCAGCATCCCGCTACGGTCTGGTTGCTGTCAGACGGAATGATAAAGGCACGGAAGGAGTCCGGCGGCGCAGGCAGTCCCTGGATCGCATTGGCGATCTCCACCGCCTTATCAATGTAGCTTTGGGGCGCGCCATAAAAGGCTCCGCTTCCGGCGTCGTAATTGCTGTACACATAGGAAGCCACCAGATGACCGATTACGTAGCGGTCATTTTCAGACCAGCCGCTTAAATAGGTGCCGGCGATGTTCTGCTCTTCATAGCCGTAACCGCCGGGCAGGTAGTAGAGCGCTTTGCGGAGCGCAGAGTCTTTTCCCAGCAGGTCGTACTGATAGCTGCCCGCCGCCGGCGTTTTCTTCATGGGCTGGACACAGTAGGCCGTGCCGTTGTTATCCACAGACATCTTTGTGGTGTAGTAATCGCCATAAGAGATTAATTCACCGGTCTGGAAATTAAGGGTTCCATCCGCCGCATGGGCTGTCATGGGGCTTGTGATGGCTGTCCCCGCAAGGACGATGGCTGCCATCAGGAAAGCGAAACAGCGGCGGAGGATGTGGGTTTTGATTCGTTTCATAAGTCTCCTCCTTTTCAAAAGGTACAGGGGAATGAAAAAAGGAAGTGCCTGCCCTGCATCAGACACTCCCCATGGGTTGCTTTGGCATCGTTACCCGGCTGCTTTTTGTCTGTGCCGTTCCAGGATCTCCAGAAGTTCCTGCCGGTCCGTAGTGATCAGCTCTTTTTCCAGGGCGGATGCCTTAAATTCCACAGTAATGTTATTGTTATTCGTGGATATCAGGCCATTGCCCCGCTGGAAGTGCGTAATGTTAAGAAGCTCCGTTTCGGAAAGATGTAGGATTTGTTTGACCCGCTGCGCCTCTTCGTCTTCCAGGTTCAGGACAAGTTTAGTCTTGCAGTTGTTTATGATTCCCTTTCCGTACTTGCCGTCGTCCAGGGCAAAAAAGTCGTTTAAATCCTGCGTTGCAAAGACGGCAGAACCGCCGTATCCCCGGATGATCTTGGCGATCTCCAGGACAAATTCTGCAGCCAGGCGGTTGCTGGACGCACCGATGAGCTGCCAGACCTCATCCACGAAGATGGCTTTTTCCTCCGTTCGGTTCTCCTTTGCGATATCCCAGACATAATCCAAGACGGTAAACATGCCCACTGTCAATAGATCCCCGGTCAGCTCGGAGATATCGAGAACCGTATACTTATTGGTCAGATCCACGTTGGTTTCCTGGTTAAAAGAGGAAGCAGAGCCGTGGACCAGCCGGTTTAAGATGTGGGCCATGCGTTTCGTGTCATCGCTTTCCATCAGGATATCGTAGACATCTTCCAGGATCGGCATGGGTTTATACCGGTCCGGATGAGCCGGATCGATCAGGGACTCGTTTTTGTGGGTGATCCCCTTTTTGGCATAGGTCTTGATCAGCGCCTCATCGAGAAGCTGCCGCTCCTCATGGGTCATGTCCGGGATGAGCAGGCTGAAGAAGATATGCAGCTTCTGGATCTTCCCGGCCAGTGCCGAGTTGTCCATGGAAGGACCGTCCAGCAGCTCATTGACGGAGTTATCCGTTTTCCGGATCTCCATGATGTTGATGCAGTTCCGGCTGGCGGGGGAAATCTGGATGAACTCCCCGCCGATATTCTTGCAGGCCCGGTAGAACTCATGCCCTTTCAGCGGCGCTATGATGAAGACTTTGATGTTCTTGCGCCGCATCCGGGTGGCAAAAAGCTGCATGGTAAAGGTTTTCCCTGCACCGGAGCAGCCCAGGATCGCCACGTTGGCATTTTTGTACTGCCTGGAATCAAAGATATCCGCAATGACAAGGCTGTTGTTGTGCTTGTTGACACCAAATAAAATCCCGTTGTCATCACAGATGGAGTAGCTGACAAAAGGATAGCAGCTTGCCGCCCCGCTGGTTAAAACGTTCCGCCTGGAAAGCTGATACAGCTTCTTATCCAGAGATGCCAGGGGCAGCGTGGATAAAAAGCCCTGCTCCTGCAGAAAGTAGCAGGTTCTCAGGTCCATGTCCTGGGAGATCAGGAGCTTTTTCATCTCCTGTACCCGCCACTGCAGTTCCTCGAAAGTAGAGGCTGTGACGGTAATGAGAAGGCTCATGTAATAAAAGTCTTCATTATTCGCCAGCCCCTGTTTTAAGAAATAACCGGAGCGGATGGCGGAATCCAGGTCATCATAGTCGGTATTGGTATCCGAGGCGTCCTTGATCTTGGAACGGTTGATCCGGATCTGCTGTCCCAGCCGCTGCTGGATCTTATCCTTTGGCTGCCGGTGGAGGTAAAAATCCACGTCAATGCCTTCCCCGGCGTTTACCAAAAGGGAGAGCCACCCCGGCACCACCCGGCTTTTGTAGCCGGATGACGGTACGTACAGATAGGAGTGGTAGACCCCGTTGATCAGCACATAGCTGGAGTGCCGGAAATCCAGGGTTTCCGGGGAGAGAAATTCACTGATGCGGATGTCCTCGTCGGGCCGGTTCTCCTTGGCGTACCGTGCTAGTACGGAAGCAATGCGCTCCTGCAAGGGATGGGTGGCGCAAAGGGAGCGGTTTAAGAGGGTGTACAAAACATCCGTGGTAAACTCATCCGGATTTTCATGTTCTGTCACCTCATTGCCGCACTGGTACAGAAAGGTCTTGGCTGTCTGCGCCGTCGTTTCAAGAGACTCTAAGATCTCCCGTTCCGTCACCTTCCGGTTGACGTTAAAAGGTTCATATTCCATAACAAGGAAAAACCGCCGGGAAACGGCCTCCCTGGAACTTAGGTTCCGGACAAACTTCAGGTAATCCTCCTGCAGCTCCCGGCACCGGGGATCCGTTTCATTTTCCAGCTCCTGTCTGGATTTCTCCAGATGCTGGTTGATGTCCGCCCGTTTGGAGATCATCTTGATCTGCAGCTTTACCGGGCTGATCTTCAGGTAGCTGATAAAGCTGTAGATGATCCCCATCTGCTCCCTGGCACTTCGGAGCAGGAAGTTGATGGGCTCGACTTCCAGGATCTTTACATACCGTCCATCCGTTGTGTAAATGACACCGTGGGCAATCTTTTCAATCGGAAGGTAGTCCTCTATGGTCTGAAACTTCCGTTTCTTTTTCCTGGCGGAAGACTGGGATGCTGTCTGACGGGATTTTGAAGCACTTTTTTGTACAGCCTTATCATCTTGCGTCTCCCTTGCCTTTCGGTCCTCTGCCTTGCGGGCCGCTTTCGTCTGCCGTGCAGCAAGGCGGGCGTCCTGCGCAGCCTGTTTCTTTTTGGCACGGAGCTTTTCCTTCTCCGCCCGCTCTTCCCGGCGCTTTGCTATCTTTGCGCATTTCTGCTCATAGGCTAACTGCCGGATATCTTCTCTGGCCTGCCTGCGGATGCCCCGCCGGGTGGAGGTATCGAAGGATTTATGCTCACGAACCTTTGGCTCCCGTTTCTTTTTCCGTTTCGTTTTCCCAGAAGGAGTGGGGGAAGGGGAGCCGGACAGATCCTGCTGGGGCGCCTCTTTCGTGGGAGGTGCATCGTCCTGCTGACCGGCCCCCTCAAAAGGGGGAGAATCCTCCAAAGAGCCCTTTTTCGCCTTTTTCTTCCGGCGTTCCCGTTTGGCGGGTTTTTTGGCTTCTTTCGTGCCAGGCAGCTTCTGCCGTTTCCTCTTTGGCTCCGGCATTGCGTCAGAGCGGTAAATCACCCGCCGGTTCTTCAAAAAACGCAGGGCGTTCATAAGGAAAGCGGTGATGCTTTCCCCGCCGATCCCGATGAGGGATACCATGGCCGCCGGAAGGGCAGTCATGCACAGGATGATGATGCGGGTAGTCAGGGAAAACGGCAGGTGGACCACCGGCACCCCGATCAGCAGGGCGAAAATAATGGCTTCAATGGCATTGCGGATGTCAAAGGTGCCGTTTAAGATCTTGCCCTTTTCGATGAAGTTTGGCGGGATAAAGGAGGTCCGCTGCTCATCCGGATTGCTCATGGCAGCACCTCCTCTCCGTCCTGGGTGTTCTGTGCGGGATCCGCAGCATTTGCGGAAGTTCCGCTTTGCGTAGTTCCCGTTTCTTCTGTCCCGGTATCCGGTGCAGGCTCTTCTGGTGCGGTCACATCCGCATAGCCGCCTTCCTGGCGCTGCTCCACTTCACTGCTGGAGACAGAAGGGAGGGTATCCACTACCGGTTTTTCATAAGTTTTTCCAGATGTCCCCAGCACCGTCCGCTCCTCTCCAAAAGAAAAAGCACCCGTCATGGTGTCATAGAACACTGGAAGGGTGCTGTCATCGGACAGGAGAAAATGCAGTTCAACTGTGGTGGTATCCGGATACCCGGTTTCATCCGGCAGATATTCTGCCGATGTAATGTCTGTCCGCCCGATAAGAGTAAGATATAGCGGAAACTGCTCCTTTAGGGATGCAGTCTGGGCGGAGGAGAAGAACTGGCTCAGTTCTTCAAAGGATAAAAAGTCCATCTCGGTCAGCTCCTCTGGCTGTGTTGTCTCTTCCTGGGTGGCGGCCTCTTCCTGTGCCTCTGGATCCGGTGTTTCCTTTTGTTCCCGGAGCTTGGAGGGAAGAAAGATGGCGACCAATAGGAGAAAGAGCATCAGGAGGATGGACAAGATCAGTTTTAATCTGCTCATAAGCACTCCTCTATTTCTTCTCGAAAATCCAATACTGCGAGGAAGTCGCATGGATTTCCGTCATCATGTCAAATGCACGGCTCACGTAGTTCTTGGAGTCGCTATCATTGGGATCGTTTACCAGCACCTTCCCGTCCGCAGTCAGCCCCCGCAGGACGATAAAATGCCCCCCGGACGTGAATAATCCGGGACTCTGGGAGGAGATGACCGGACGGCCTTCTGATAACGCCTGCAGCACCGCATTGGCATCCGTGGTCTGGGTGACGCTTCCGCATCCGAAATGAGAAGCCGCCGCCTGGAAATAGGACCAGTAGGTGCCTTCCCCCGCCTTATAATAGGAATTGCCGCACCAGGCGACTGCATCCACCGGAGTAATGGTGCTGCCAGTCAGGTAGCTTGCTACCATGGCAAAGGCGGTAGGCCCGCAGCCGCAGTCCGCAATGGAGCCGGTGCCGTAAGGGATGTTTCCGTATTCCGTCTGGATGTAGAGGGGGATCTGCATCCCGTTCGCCGGGTAAGTGCCGCCGGTATTCAGTACCTGGTAATAGCGCAGGACATGATCCACGTACTCCTTGTCCCCGTAGATGGAATAGTTCCAGCCGGGCCGGGCGCACATCATGTCGGAGTAGGCAATGGCGTTTTCCTTTGTGTAGCCGCCATCCCGTTCCATCGCCCAGTCGATGTAAGCGGAACCGTAATTATAGCCCTGGAGGGCCAGCTTGATCCGGTCCAGGTCCGTCGGCCCGGTGCATCCGGCTTTCTGCAGGACGTCCCGGAGTGCCTGGATGCCGCACTCAATGGAGTATTCCGGATCAGTGATCGTGCCGGGGCCTCTGGGGAACCGGGTATTGTATCCGCTTTCCGATGCCTGCATGGGATCGCTTCCCCGTCCGCCGGATTCCTGCATCATGACGGCGAGGATCAGCTCCACGTAATCGCTCATTCCATACCGGGCGGCAATCTCGGATACCAGTGGCCGGTAGGCAAGCACCTCATCACTTAAGTTGATCGCCATAGCCGTGCCGGAGGCAGCGCCAAAGAAGAGGGTCAGGTTACTGGCGTAGTTTTCCGCCAGTTCCTTTTGTTCCTCGCTCAAGTAAAATACATGGTCAGCAAAATAGGCGTCACCGGCAAAGGAAACGGTATAGGTATAGCGGGTAAATGTAACGGTTTCCGTCTGAGGAGTTTCCCCTTCTGCGGCTTCCGTCTCCACTTCCACAGAAACGGTTTCTTCCGCTACATCATAAGAAAAAAGCCCGTCCTTGTTTTCCCGGATCAGGCTTTGGAGTTTGTCAATATTGATATTTTCATAATCATCCTGGCTCGCACAGAACTGGGAGATTAAAAGATGGGCATTGACCGCTATGGTTGTCTCATAGGGATCTACGATCTGTACGGTGGACCCCTCCGGAAGAGCGGCAATGGCAGTGTTGATCTCTTCTAAAAGATCCGCATGGCTTTCTTCCAGGACTTCAACAATCGCCTGCCTGGCGTTCTGGATATTTTCATTGATCAGGGCATTGCTGTTTAAAGCCCCGGTGTTTTCTGTCAGGGATCCGAAGATCAGCCCTGGCAGCATCAGGATGAATAGCACGGGAAGCAGTAAAAACCCCAGGATAACGGCTCCGGCTTTCAATAGGGTATGCCGGTTTGCGATGGCAGCACTGATGGCTGCTGTAAAGGGACCGGCTGCCGCACCCGCCACGGTCTTGGACAGATGGGCGGCGGTCTTCATGGCATGTAAGTGGGAGGCTGCACTGGTGCCTACATCGACAGCTTCCCCAAGGCCGGAGCTTTGCTCCGCCATTTACATCCGGTCCTTTCGCTGGGGTGCCGGCGGGAGCTTCTGGACAATGGATTCGTTGTAGGCGACTTTTCCATTGCCAGCGTCATACGGCGTTTTCTCCACCGTATCCTGTGCGTACTGCTTATACCAGGCAGTGCCGTCCACGGATTGGACCGTCTCAAAGCTGCCATGGGTAGGCGCCGCATATTGGTCAGCACTGTAAAGGGCAAATTCCCGGCTGCCGGCATCCGTTTTTTCCACGCCGGTCATCCGTCCACCGCCAATCTCCATGTTCGAGTAGGTGGCAGCATCCGGAGCAGAGGTGTCGATGCCCATGTAGGAGGCATAGGCTTTTGCCGCATCCTCCCCTTTGATAGAGCCGACCTGCCCGTAATTGCCCTGGGCGATATTGCTGATCACGTGATTGGCAAAGTCTCCGCCTTTCTTGAGCGAGGACTGATAGAGCATATTCCCGACGCTGGGCCCTTCCGAATAATGGGTAGCGGCATTGACCGCTTCCCGCTGTACCTGGCGCCCCACCGCACCGGCAAGGCCGCCGGATAAGAAGCTGCCGCCAACGGCTGCGCTTCCGGGAGAAGATGCCCTGCGGTATCCGCCGCCACCACCATGCCCATGGAAGGCTCCGGCAAGGCCCCGGCCTGCAATGAGCAGTTCCGCCATCATGTTCCCTCCGGTATTTCCTACATTAATCCCCAGGGATGCCATAAAGCTGTCGATCTTCTGGGAAACCTTGAGGAAAGCAATGGCACAGAGGAACCAGATGAACACATTTCCGGTCACGGCTTCCTTTCCCTGTTCTGCTACGGCTTCCTCCACCTGGGCTTCTGTCAGCTCTGCCGCAAAGACCGGCATGGAGCAGAACAAAACCAGGCAGGAAACCAGTACCAGGGCAGTGAGGATTGGTTTTTTGTATTTCATGGACTCCTCCTTTCATCAGAGTGATAACGGGTTTGCGAGGAAAGTGCCGACCATGCTGGTAAACAGCCGCAGGCACCAGGCGTTCATCAATAATAGGAAGAACTGCCCGCCCAGCATCCGGCACCAGGAATGGAAGATGTTCCCGGTGGACTGGGAGGCACCTGTGGCAAAGGCAACCGGCGCCGTATAGACCAGCACTCCCAAAAGGATGTAGCGTTCCGCTGCCTCAAAGAGCAGCTTGATGTAATTCCACGCCAAAATCAAAACTAAAATCAGGGCGATAATCGCCACGGCTCCATTGGCGCATACACCCAGGATGACGGTGATGACTGAATTGAAGCTGGCAAAATCCAGGGAGGGAAGCTCCTCCGTTAAGATCCAGTCATAAGGCGTCCCGGCGATGCCAAGGAGCAGGTTCACGATGTCTTCCGCATAAAAGGCCAGGAAGATAAAAATAAAAGAACGGATGGAAAGTTTCAGGGGATCCTCCGCTTCGATTCCGGCACCCATGAAGTAGTTCTTGAAAAGCTGCCACACCCAGTTTAAGAGGATGAGGCCAAGAGCCAGTGCCAGAAACACATCGTACATGGTTTCAGCTGCAGGAAAATAGCGCAGGAACGTGTCCATGGAGCAGCCGAGGGCGCCCAGGACTGAAGTGGTGATCAGATCCAGGATGTTCATGACCTGTTCTGCAATCCATTCCACGATTCCGTCCAGTATTCCCATGTGGTTTCCTCCTTTCCGGGCTTATCCGCTGTATGTGCCTCCGGCAAAGAACGGGGTAATGTATGCCATAATAAAACCAAGGCCGTTCAGAATCGCCCAGGTGATGATGATCCGCTTCAGCCAGGCACGGCTCTCATCCACGGTCTTGCCGGATTTCGAGAAATTCATCAAAAGCAGCGCCACGGATGCGGTCACTACGGCGGCAATGGTGGATATGAGGACGATCTGGTTATAAACATCCTTCATGATCTCATTGGCCTTGTCCCACATATTGGAAGCAAGCACCGGCTGGACATTCGCTGCGATAAGCGTAAAGAGCAGGAAGGCTGCGTAGAGGTATTTCCCGTAGCAGACCGTCCGCTTTTTCTCCGGTGAAGAGTTTGCAGGTAACTGTTTCATGTATGACCTCCTTCATTGATCTTGAAAAAACGGACGGGATTGCTTTTCCCGCCCGTGCTTATAATTTCCTGCCTCAAAAAGCAAAAGCAGCCCGGTCAATGCGGACTACTTCTGCAAAGCCATATGAAGTTGTTGAAGGGAAACCTCCTTTCCCTGCACGAAAAAACGCAGCCAATCCGGGCGGGAGGCTGCCGCCTTTGGATGCGCTGCGTTTTCGCTGCATATAATTTTGACAGTACCTATTGTAACACGGGGAAATTTACGGCACAATCGCAAAACCGTGCCAGTTTCGTGCGAAACCGGGAAGAATATGTGCCACGGTCAGAACGAAGAGAAAGCGGGAAGATTTGGGGAGAAGAATTATTCTGAACCTGGGAGATGGACATCCCGAAAGAAGGTGTTATAGTCCACCTGAAAGATCTGGGACAGACCAGCAAGGACCGAGATGCGGATGCTGTAGGTACCGCCTTCGATCTGAGAGTAGATGCTCCGGGTGATGTCGAGATCCATAAGCTGCAGTTTGGAAACCACCTGGTCCTGCGTCAGTTTCCGCTCCATACGGAGGGAGCGGATGGTTTCGCCAATCTGAATATCCTGTTTCAGTTTTTGTTCCATGAAAGAAGCCTCCTTTTTCGTGTTTCCGGGAGTATGCCGAAACCGATCTCGTGAATTTGCAATGTATTCATTGCAGTTTCCTTGATTCTACTGGATATTCCGAGTATAATTGCAATGTATTCATTGCAAAACCGCAGGGGCTTAGGCCCTGCGGTCAGTTCTGTTTCTCTACCAGGGAGGCTTTGGAGAGCAGCTCCTGGATCGTTTCGATGGTTTTGTTATCCAGGGAGCTGACATATTGGATGAGGTTTAAGGCAGCCGGTGACATCCTGTAATCATGCGCCTGGCATAAAAGCCAGCGATCCATAGACAGGCTGAAGGTTTTGGAAAGGACCATGGCAACTTCCAGAGATGGAAGTTGTTGTCCACGTTCAATCTTGGTATAGTATGAATAGGAAATGCCTGCTTTTTCTGCAGCATATTCCTGGGTGTATCCGAGCTGGAGCCGTCGTTCCTTCAGGATCCTGCCGATCCGCCTGATTTCAGATTGTTCCATGTCCTTTACACCCCCTTTCCATGTTTGCCTTTATGGTAAGACATAAATAGTGCCTGAACCACACACTATTTATGCTCATAACAGACACAAATAATGCTTGTTACAGACATAAATAAAGCGGGAGGAAGGACGATGCAGAAGGGAAAGTATTACCGGATGAGGAAAGAACTGGTATGGGGAGCGGGCATCCTGGCAGCCATGCTTCTTTTTTTCACAGCTTTTGGGAAAATGAAAGATACGGCAGATATGCCGCAACAGGGGAGATTCACTTCTATGGAGTATAAAGAACTGCCGCCAGCCCAGTCGGAGCTGTCGGATCCGGAGGGGTGTTATCTGTGCGGTACAGCAAAGGAAAGCCTGATGGGATATTTCCGGCAGTTTGATGATCTGGGGATTATCAGTGTAAACCAGTGGTATGTGCTGGATTTCGGTATCCTGCCTCATGAGGAGGACGGAGCAGATACCAGCGGCACCAGGACTGCCATGACAGGCACAGGGGATGGTGGAGATTTCTTTTCCAGCACACAGACGTCCTCCCGTGGGATTTCCACGGTGGAAGTCAGTTATGGGGAAGATAGCATCCTGGATGTGGAGAAGGCAAAAGCTATTCTTTGCCAGGACTGCCTGGATAAGCTGCTCGCTGTCATGGAAACCTACGGACCGGAAGGGGAGGAACCAAAGCCCAGAGATCTCTGCCTGGTGGATTTTCAGACGTTGGAGCTGTATTCCCTGCAGGAGCAGTATATCAGCTACTACATCCGGGATTATTATGTACGGATGGATCAGACGGATGGCGGGATAAAGATTGAAGCGGTATATGTGCCGGAAAGAGAGTAGCGGGAAGACTATCCAAAATAAAATTTCCCAATAACAAGAAATATGTTATAATACAATTGTGGTGGCAAAATTTCTCAGAAAGGGGGAAATATTGTCTTTTTTTGTTATTCTATGTTGGATTGGTTGAGTGAAAATATGAAAATGAAAATGTGCTTTCATATAAGGAGGCGTGTGGGGGTTCTTCTTTATCTTGTTCTGATTATAGTATTTTTAGTGCTGGCCGTTGTGACAGATCTTCAATGCTGTGAGTCTGAATTGTTAAAGTGCCTGCATCGCTATGTTAGCGTATTGCAGAAAAAGTCTCTTGAGGATTTACAGGATATGATGGAAATCGTCTGGGGAATAGCAATTACAATAACAATATTTATGATGGAAATCAGTAATCAATATCGTTACGGGATATCTCTTAAAACTGTAGTAAATTATTCTCTAATGCGGGGAACAGTTTTTGTAGGTATGGCGGGATATCTGATGTTGTATCCTCTGATGTTTGTGGCGGTTGAACTGTCTATGAAATGTATGGCACTGTGGTGTGCAGGAGCGACAATTGTTACATTTGGCTCTGCGCTTGCGTTCAGTCTACTGATATTTCGGAAAAAATCTGTGAGAAAGCTTTTAGTCAGTCTTACGATTGAGAAGATTAGAAAACTTGATAAAAGAGCCGAAAAGGAGATCATTAATCTACACAGCCAGATTGACAGCCTTCCTGTTACGGATTTTATGATACATATTAATTATGATAATGCAGAGGAAACCCGTTGTTTGGTTGAGGTGCTGTCAACAGTGTTTTGTAGTATCAGGTCGAAGAAAGTTGAAGATGGCCTCAGTATGATCGATATGACTTTATTAACAGCCTGGAGTACACATATAATTTATAAGTCAGGTACAGCCACGGAAGAGGAGCAATCGAGAACTACAAGACTGTTGGTTGAATTATGGAGAAAGCTTCCGGAAGATAATAGGATTGTCTATACTGTTCAGATGCTCATTCCATTTGTGGAGATGAAGGATAATGTGGGAATAGAGATAATGTGCAGATTTCTCAGGATTATAATCCAGGATGAATCTGTTATTATGTTATACCTACTGTTATATTCGGAATACAGATACTGGTTTGTGTACGACAGAATTTTGGAGTGGTTTAATATAGGAGAACAGTATCCGTGGAAATGGATAGAAAGTATACTTACTGGGGCAGAGAAACTGGATAGAGAACTTGCATGGTGTTTCTGGAAATCATGGAGATTTTATAACATGTATGACGGGCAGATTGGACTCGATCATTTCTATGCATTTTGTCAAGATGCGGAACATGTAAAAGAGAGAGAAAAGAAACACACGCCCAATTCTGTTATATTTAAAAAATTACTGGAGGAACGAGTGTATGAAACATTTTGATTTGATGGCTTTATATTATCCGGAAGCCTGCATCAAGTCAGAAGAAGGACGGTATATCGAAATAAGGTCCGTGAAGAATTATAAGGAGTATAGGCTTTGCCGGACAAAAGGGAATGTAAATTTAACAGATTACTGGTTTGCAATGGCAGATGCCGGGAAAAGACAGCCGCTCGCCTATGGATGCCAGTTTATTAGCATGATCAGCGATGAAGAACAAGCGGAAAATAGCTGGACTTCAGGACATGAAGGCCAGGAAATATGCTGTGCCTTTTTTAAGTTCAGATTAGAAGAACTTAATGAAAAGTTCAGATTAGAAGAGGCCAATATATCTGTCCAAGATATAAAAAATCTGATTTCCGGGGCGCTTAATAATTACAAAGATGAACCTGCAGATATCATCGAGTATAAATGGTTTTATACAATAGATAATGCTGATGCGATTCTAGTCTTTTTCAGTGATGATAAAGTGAAGATACAAAAAGCAGTAAAGCGGATAAAAAATGTTAAATATATGGTAAATGAAGAAGGGAGGGAAAAAGAAGAGAAACAAAGAGAGGAATCTGTATATTATTCTGATTATTATGTAACGGGGCGGTGCGAAAAACTGCGACAAGAAGATGAAAGAGAGGATCAAAAGGCAGACCAGGAAGCTGGATTTATGATTAAAGATTTTAGTATTGAAAATGGCAATGCATTACCTCAGCGTCAGATACGTGAGGATGGATGGTGTGAACAGACTCTTACAATATTGCAGAAATGCATTGGGGAATATGAGAAAGCCAAAAACAAGAAGATGGTTGCCTATTATCAGGCATTGGGGCAGATTGTTAACGTCTTGTCACAATATGAGCAAGAAAATCCGCTAAAGGATTACTTTTATATTTTTTATCCCTCGATTGTGTTGTTCATCAAACAGTTGAATCAGAGTATTGCATTGCTTAATGATTCAGGGAAGGAGGGAGATGAATGTGACGATCCGATTAAAATAAAATATGAGAAAATGCAGGTTCTGGAATCCGGTATTAGTGAATTCATCGATACGATTGAAATGCTGATGAGGCATATGGGGCAGAGCTGCGCTGATATGCTCAGTGATTTAGGAAGACAGGGACTACCTTATGATATACCATTGCGGTTGTGTTTAATGTATATGTCATATTTGAATGTCCTGACTAGTTACTTAAATGACACAGAATATGAGTATCAGTTTTGTCTTGCACCGCTGGTATACTCTAGACCTACTACGAATTATATCGATCTTGGTCTCCCGCCGGGGGATCGGCTGATTAGGATCCGGCTATCACGGCACTGTATGTTTATGCCGAGATCATTGTTGATAATTTTGTCTCATGAAGCGCTGCATTATATAATTAACGATGAGCAGCGGATAATTAGGGCAAAATATTATATACCTGTAATAGCGCTAGTTCTTACTTATGAGATTGTTCCATATCATCTACTGCGTGACTGCAGGATTGAATCCATGGATGAAAAGGCTATTCTGGAGAAATATCTAGAAATTGTTAGAAGGCATATAATGAAGTATGCAGAAAAATTTTTAAAGGATCAGGTTTTCTCCCAAAAGGAAGATCCGTGTGCTTTTCATTTATCTCAGGTATTTGAAAGAGTAAAAATCGGATGCCTTGCCATGGTTTACGATGCAAAAAATGAGCTTCGGAGATGTATAACACAGATTGATTCACAAACAATCAGAGCACTGAATGCGTTAAATGTACCGGAAAAGCTTATCAGAAAAATATATATAGTACAGGAACAGATAATAAAGCAGTGTGAAAGAATATGGCAGGAGGACCATTTTAATCAGAATATGGCAAACATTACAACTCTGTTCAGGGAGATTTATCCTGATTTGGGAACAGTGATGTTGCTGGATCTTTCACCGGTAGATTATCTGGAGGCAATTTTGATATCAGAAAGTTATGATCCTGATCCGGACATTATTAGCGATGTGCTGGTAACCAGGGTGGCAATCCTTAAAATGGTAATGGAAGACGGCAGCGAGGCAAATGACTGGAAAAAGAAATGGAATGATATCAGCCGTGAGGATTTGAATCAAAATCAGTTTTTGATTGAACTTAAAAAGAAAGTAGAGCAGGTGTGTGTAAAGTTTACAGAAAACGCCAAGGAAGCCGATGGAAACGAATCAGACGTGCAGGAAGGGGGAATCATGTATTGTCTGCAAATTTTAAAGTTTGAAAAGGAATATTTGAAAAAATGTAAAATGTTCCTGGGGAAAAAAATCGGGAAAAAATCGAAAAAAAGAGATATCCTGCTTGCTCTATTCCGTCAGTTTGCTGTATATGAAAAGGCTGAAGAAGAGGATCCTTCAGCGCAGGATATGTTTAAGGCTTTGGATGAACTTATTTTCTGCTGTAAGAAGGACATAAAGGATGCCTATGATAGATGAGGAAAAAGCTGAAAAATGATTGACACTAAAAAGAAATCTATGATAAAATGAAAGAACTATTGATATATTTGTTGTACAGCTTATTGGTTTTCCCCCTGACGACAGAAAGGCGAAGGAGTGGATTATGGAGAGTATAGGATTGATCAGTAAAAACAAAAAGAAAGTAAAGAAGTTTTTCCTCGGGCATGATTCGACTAATCGTCCGAATGCTTTTACTGATTTGCAGGATGATGCGACGCATGCAGACAGAAGTACAGGTAAACAAGTCTGGTCAGCAACTTTTATGGATAAAACGGATGCTCAATTGCTAAAAGAACTTGAAAAATTAGTGCGCCATTAAGTACTATAAATTTTTATGAACCGTTGTATTTCCGACTATAAGGAGTTGCAACGGTTTTTTAGTATACGGTTTTGCTATTACTGGATGTCTTTTGCTTTCATTTTGTCACTTCCTTATCCCAAAAAATGAGAATTCATTATGGAAGATGGTAAATCCCTTGGGAGATATTTTAATATGGCGGTATTTTTTGAAAGACTGGGGTAGGGATCATAGTAGAAGAAACGGATTAGTTGTAAATCACATGAGAGACCATAGTAAAACAGTCCGATGAACGGATGGTTGTCGATATTATGCCTATGATATTGATTGAATATAGATTATGCAAAAAGTAACCGCTCCTGATCAATGTGAATCACAGGAATGCGGTTACTTTTCGTAACTGGTTAATTTTTGAACAAACGTTTATCGAAGTTCCTTTTTCTATGATAAAGATTGGGGAACAGGATGATTTAGCTTGAGGGCGTAAAATTTTCTGTGTCTATGGGAAAAATTCTTCTTTGATAAGAAACAGATATGTATAATTGCCTTGTCGGAACTTCTGCTTTTTGGCTGTCGAATTACTTATCTGTTTATAG
>NZ_NFIR01000044.1:0-18087 GCF_002159465.1 Eubacterium sp. An3 | reverse complement strand
AGGGAAATACCCGGCATATATGCCAGAAATCCCAGCATAATACTACAAAATATGAATTTTTCAAGGTACTATAGGTACAGGGCACAACTAATTATATAGTTTCGACCCCAACATCATTTAAATCATCTAATTTATGGGGTTTTGTAAGTTCTATGTGACTGCAAACATTTTTCAGAAATTCTTGAAAAGGCTTAAATGCATCTTTTTTCCTTGTCTTATATCGAACCTTGTCATGATTCCCACAACATATAACAATATTCTTTTGCATAACATCTAGGTCTTTCTTAAATTCCTCCATTATCTCTTTCGCAATTTCAAACCTTTGTTTCACAATTTCATCTAGTCGCTTATCATATTCTTCATCTTCTATGCCTGATCCATACTGTTTCTCTATTTTTTGTTCGATATCTTTAGAATTGATTATATCCCCTGTATGAATTAGGTATCTTATATTAATATTCATTTCATTAATTTTACTCGTTACCGCTTTTAATGCATTTTTAGCACTATCCTTTGACTCTTCAGAAATATGGAAATCCGATACTTGTAAAATATAAAAAGAATTAGCATCTCGTCTCATAAAATGATTCTCTCCTTTTCTTTAGTTTACTCTAAAATTCAAAAAGTAACTTAATAATGCTTATAAAAAACTCCAGTAAAGATGACTGACAACAATACTAATGCAGAATCAAAAAAATGTACTCAAATTTAAATATAAGCAATTCAATCAATAGCATTTCTACGTCTATCATATTTTACATTTCATAATTAAAAAGTATATCATATTTGTTGAATAAACATAAGAGTAAAAGCAGAAAATAATCAACTATCTGCAAAAAAGTTCTTTTCTCAGTAGTAATAAAAGGGTAGTCTCTTCTCCTTTCCCGCCCTGATTTGTCGAGTATATAGTTGACTCTGAAATTATTACAACAATCACAGAATAAATAAAATGCAGCAAAATGTGGTATATTCAGACCGCCAAAAGTGGTAAAAATGGAGGATGTATCACTACTGCAACATTTCCTAATAGCAAATCTTAGAAAGACATACACCACTATATTTTCTAGCATTAAATTATCAAATATCCTGCAAAAACAACGCCTCTACATTCTTCCCATATTATATTGTCTGGAACTTTTCTGTGAAACTGTTCCTTTCTGGCATTCTCCTATTCTTTCCCCTCCTTAAATCGTCCACCAAGTCCTCTAGTACCAGATGGGCATAGATGTCCAGTGTTTTCCCAATATCACTATATCCATCAGATACTGAAGCGTCTTTGGATTCATACCTGATTTCGCCATATTACTGCAGTAAGTATGCCGGTAGATATGCAATGATATTTAGCATCTGAACCCAGTAAATATCGTTGTACTGTTTTATCATATGGTTAAACCAATACCCCAATATATCACCACCAGCGGAAGTCCCTTTTTGTCTGTAAATAGAAATCCTGTGCATCCGTCCATCGCTCTCTCATACCTTGGTGCTTCACAATCCTCAAAGATATTCTGGAAGCACCGGAACACATCTTTGGACATAAGTAACTTTCTGATTCCGGTATTGATTTCCGTTGACTCTATAACCAGCCGTATATTGGAAGTTCTTTGTGGCTGATAGTCAATATTAATAATCTGTTTCTTCATATTTAGATCTTCCAGTATCAATCTGCAAAATTCTAAGATACACTCGCCTGTATGGAGAATGATATAAACAACTTCGTAATACTTACAGTATACGTTATCGTCATGGACAAATTTCAAGAACAGCCTCATACGCTTTCTGGATAAGAGCTTCCTTGGTCACGTTGTCATTGACTACTACTATTTTTGTGGAGAGTATCTTTCTACATCGCATCTGAAAAGCGGGCCGTAGCGCACCCCAAACCGTCTTGATCATGCTGTATGCCATTCTTATAGATCTTGATTAAGAACAACTTTGCGTCTTATATTTTGCCTAGGAAATCTTCTTTCCATTAAATGTCCCCTTTTTTCTAAGGTCCTTCACAAATTTGTAGTATGCCAAGGCGTTCGTCTTTACTCCCCCATTTTCATTGAGAAATACCTTTTTACCAGTTCTCCCACTGTTATGTTTTTCCCAATGGAATCAGGTAGGAAATCTAGGTCATAGTCAATCAGCTTTCCCAGTTTTTGAAAAGACTGGCAGGGATTTTTTCTTATAAGAATTTTGTCCGTTGGCTCCAACCACTAACTGTCTACAAAGTGCAGATATCCATTTATGTGGTATTTGAACCAGTATTTTCCATCAAATTATATGGATTCTCCCCTCTGCAGAACCCAGTACTTGAAATCACATCTCCAGCCATACATCCTTCCATAGTCACCTTCACTGCCTACAAAATCCGTCCATGATGTATCCTATACCCAGATCACGCCAGAGATGTTCCCAATTGCTACTATGATCGAACACAATCATACGGCTATGGACCTCTCGACTGTTGACAATCTCACTGTCCGCAGTCAGATTCATGTACCACTTGCACAGCATTGTGAGCAGTATAATAAACTGTTTATACACGAAAGATACTATAAAGAATGCAGGTATATTTTTAAACAACGTAAAAAATATAGCCTCCAGGAGTTCCAATCAGTCATAGACAGTTTATTTGATGAATATTACGGTGCGGCGGAGCCGCCAATCCGGTGTGGCGAGAGCCACCTGTTGATAGTTACTCAGCCTGAGCAGGAGCCAAGCCATATACCTCTCTCATGGAAAGGTCTCTTGATGGATCGATGCTCTCAATGTTGATTTTATATGAATCGTAAGACATACGATCCATGATGGCATCTGCAAGAGTGCTCTCACCGCTGCAGATCTGCTGGTACCACTCGCTTTCCCGGAACTGGGAGCAGAAGATGGTCGATGACTTTTTCCTGCGTTTGTGAATCAGCTCGAAAAGATTTCTGGTTTCGGACTCGGTCGGTTTGAGCAGGAGCCATTCATCAATAATCAGCAGGACTGGCTTGGTGTATTTCTTTAATACACTGGCAAAAGTACCGGAATCCCTGGCTGCCCGTAGATCCAGCAACAAATCCGGAAGACGGACATATTTTACAGTGTAATAGTGTTTACATGCCTCCATACCAAAAGCGCATGCCAGATAAGTCTTACCACTTCCGGTGACGCCGGTAATAAAAATGTTGCGGTACTCTAAGATATATTCACAAGTTGCCAGACGGCTGATCAAAGCTTTTTTCAGTTTCCGGCCAGATTGATAGTCGATGGCTGCGATGCTGTCATCGGGCTGCTCCAGTTCTGCCTGACGGATCAGCCTTTTCAGGCGGTTATTTTTACGACTGGTATATTTAACATCAACCAGCATGCCGAAGCGTTCTTCAAACGGGACTTCCTTCATCGTTGAATCATCTATCTGGATCCGAAAGGCATCCGCCATGGATGACAGGCGCATCTCGATAAGTTTATCAATGGTACTCTGATTGGTCATGATCTTTTACCTCCGTAGTATTTGGTACCTCTGGTAATGCCATGTGTCTGTGCTTGTGTCTCTGATGAAGAAGATCCCGGATTCTGGGATACGTATTGGAAATCCTCTTTCATGGCAGCTAATAGATTTTTGATACTTTTATAACTGAGTGCCCCGGAATACAGAAGTGCTCTATTACATGTCCCTTCCAGTTTTGCGGGAGAATGCTTCTCAGCCAGCTTCAGCAGCCCCATACAGCTTCTGTAGGTCTGCTGTTCTACCCTGCCGGAAGTCAGGATTGCATCAACCACCTTCGCTTTTCGAATGATTCACTGCCGTAGAACAGTTATCAGAAATAAGCATCGGTGTAACTCCGCCGAAGAATTCAAACATCTGGATATGAGCTTTGATCCAGTTGTCTGTCTTCTGGTTCAGGTATGCCTTTACAAAGGCATACTGGCTGTAAGTAAGGACTCCTACAAATATCCATGTCTCCGTGATTTCACCGGTGTCTGGATCGATGAGCCATGCCGGATCACCGGCCCAATCTACTTCAACCTGCTCACCCGGTTTCTGTGGGATGTGCATGGTTGCCCTGCGCTTTTCTTCATCTTTTTGGATGTAGTAGCAGAACTGGGAATACATGAGAGGTTCTTCATTATTCATGCGACATTCCTCACAGTATTCTACCCATAGGAGTTTCTTGTTGACTCCATTACGCAGGAGCTCCCTGCGGATGTAGTCATAATCAGGCATCCTTCTATTGGTTGCTGATTTCACTTTAGGAAAAAGCATTTCCTCCAGTACACTGTCGGTCATGTCATAATCCAGTGGCCAGGAAAGATTTATTTTCGCAGCCCGTTTGACGACTTTGGCAACTGTGTTACGGGATACGCCGAAACTGTGTGCGATGTTCCGTTCACTAAATCCTAAGCTTTTTAGACGAAGGATTTCTCGATATTTGGTCATAATGGTGACCTCCTTTAACTGTATTCACATCTGACGATGTGCTCTTACAGTATAAAGGAAATCTATGTAATAGAGCCTAATGTGGCTCTGAATTACCGGAATATATGGCTCTCGTTCTCCGGAATGGTGGCTCTCAAAGTCCGGACAGGTGGCTCAAAGAGCCCCGGAATAATCATCTTTGATTGATTGGAAAAGCAACATCCGATAATAATACTCTAGATAAAGTGGTGAAATATGCCCAAAACCGAAAGACATAACTACATACACATCTGGAGGATATCCAATGCAGCTTATCAAACAATTTAAGTAAGAATTCCATCTGGCCATTTACAGAGGGCAGAAAAAACTAGCTCTTTTATACAATACCGGCAGTAGTCAATACATGTGCTGTGGGATACATCATAGCTGAAATGGCGAAAGTCCACGGCTCCAACATTTTTAAATATCTATCCTGGAATATTTTTGTATATAAATATGAGCAATGAACAATTGACATTATTGACGCCATAGGCCCAAGATGTAATCAATACCTATAAAAATGAAATAAAGTATAATACTTGCATCTAAATATTATTTTTATTTAATGTGCTAATATTAAATATATATCTGATTTCTATATGATAGTGTCAAAAGTTGAGTTTGAAATCATCAATACCCACTCATTAGAGTTAAATCTATTATCTCATATATGACTATATTTTTTAAGATATATACTATCTATCATTTCCCTACAATTTATAGATAATACCTTATTATCCTGTATTATAATGGAAGGAATCGTATCATGGATAACCGAGATATATTCAATTTTGATTTTGTTGATCGTATAAAACAACAGCAAACACTGATGAATTTTATCACTTCTTCTGAAAACTACCTTTGGATTGATGGTGAAAGCGGTGTCGGCAAAAGTTTTTTTATCAAAAAAAAATTGCTAACTGATGCTAGGTTTCAACCTCTTTATATCAATTTGAGCACAGAGCCAGAAAAGAACAATTGTTTAAATGAAATTATTCAGAAGCTTCAAGAGTTTTCAGACGCAAAATTATTAAATTTCATAATGGAAAACTATACTTCTGTATGGGACGTAGCCAAAAAGTCCATTTTTGAATTGATAAAACTGAAAACGCAGGGGCTTGACTGGTTTTTTGACATTCTTTATGACAGCAATGTTGTTTTCGTATCCGAAAGCGAAGAAAAATCAACTAGTCTGAAAATAGTAGAATCTTATATCAAAAAAACTATAAATTCACGAAATTTGTGCATTGTTATAGACAATTTTACATATTGCGATAAAAAATCACTTACGCTGCTTTCGCAGTTATTTTATCATTACATAGGCACTTCTAATTTTAAAGTGATTTTAGTGACTACCAGTGACGTGCTGAAAGAAAGAACAGATATCCAGATTCTTTTGACGGAGCAGTTGCCCATAAGAAGAATGAAAATAAATTCTTTGGATAATGTAAAATATTTTTATACTATACTGGATAGTGTTTTTGAATTGGATACAATTGTAGATATTATACCCGATATATTCACCCTTTGTTCCGGAAATCCGGAAAGACTGAAAAGTCTAATTAGAAAACTTTACATAAATGATGGTATTTATTTACCTAAGTCTGCGTATACTCGGGCAAAAATTGATTCGGGTATGTTGAAAAAATTTTTGCTAGAAGGAACTATTGAATTATCCTATGCAGATTTTAATGAAAATGAAAGGTTTATAATACTTGTTTTACTAGGTTTCGGAGGTTCAGCTGAACTTAATGTACTTCAAAAATGTGCGATTTACATACACGATCATCTGTTTGGAGGAAATCTGTGGTCACCAATTGTGATAAACAATTTACTTCAAGGACTAATAGCAAAAAATATATTTGAAAATACTGGAGAAATAAATCAAAAAATAAGCTTTTCACATGATAAGATCTTCTTTGGTATGCAGATGCTTTGCGAAGATGACATCACCAGACCTTTGATAAGCCATTATTTTTATGATTTTTTAGCAGAAAATACTTGTACTCAAATACAGGATGCGGATTATTTGAAAATTCAGCACGCATTTATTGCTCAGACCTCTTTTTGGCGCGAAGAAAACTATCAGTATGGATATCAGAAATATTTTCAAAAAAAGTTCTTTGATGCCGTCCCAATTTTTAAACGTATTATAAAGGCAAATATGCCATTGACTACCGAAAAAATCATTGTTTTGGGAGAAACCTTTTATGAGACAGGTGATTATTTGAATGCAAAAATTATGTTGAAGAATAATGCTATTGACTCGAAAGATGATTCTACATTATGCCACTATTATATTCTGTTGGGAAAAGTTGAAAATATACTCATGTGTAAAGAAGAAGCAATTGAAGCATATGACACTGCATTGAAACATGTGCAGGATCGTGAAACTCAGATCCTCATTCTCAACTTAAAACATCTGGCCTTACTTGAAACGCCTACTGGGAAAGAAAAGGCCAAAGAAATATTCGACAGCATAGCATTGAATCTTACGGACACAGAGAAGAATATGCTTTCAGTATGTTATTTGCTGAGAAATTGCAATCAGTTTTATACTGGAACAAAGGCGCGTAAGTTTTTCGAATTAGCTTTAGATATTTCTATGGAGCAAGGTTCTCTAGTTGATGAAGCATATGTTCACAATAATTATGGACTGGAACTGTTTCGAACTTGCCATCTGAATGATGCATATGAGAAATTTAAAATTTCGTACCAGATTTTATCTGATACGAAATTTCATGAAGCCTCGTATCCATTAAATAACATGGCGGTGTGTGAAATGTTTAAGGGAAATTATGCACAGGCTGTCGAGTATTTAACAGAAGGAAAATATGTAAATCAATCAATCTATGCCGGACTGGCCATAAAAGTACACTTGATGACTTGCTATCGGATGCTCCGGAACGAAGAGCAATGCCGAAAATATATGTACCAATTAGAGAATTATTTGAACACACAGGATATTTCCGATTTAAATATCATACGAAAATTGTCAATTAATCTTTGTATTTCATATTTGGAATACAAAGAAAACACGTGTGCACTAGAATGCTTGGGAAAGTGTATCCCCTATATTACTGGTACAATCAGCGAGTATCGTGGTGCAATTTTAAATAATCAGCTAAGTGATACCAAAATAGATTATTCCAAAGCTATGCAGTCGAATATATATTATACACGATTGGATTTTGAACCATGGGTTATTACATTAAGCCATGATTGAATAAAAATGGGCATTATTTATATCGTTCTAGCGCTGCATTAATGTACAGTAGTATTAAATCAGAGTAGGAAATATTCAAGTTTTGGCATACTATGTGCGCATCTGAAGTAGCGGATAATACCGGATTCGGATTGATTTCCAGAAAGTAGATCCTATTATCTGAAGTTATGCGGTAATCAATTCGTGCAATATCATGTGCATGGAGTAATTCGAAAATTTGAGTAGATATTTTTTTTAATGTTTGCAGAATATCCTGTGACAGATACTCTGCTGCAGGATATTTTGCAGAAAGTTTATGGGCTTTTGCATAGATATCTCTTACAGCTGTCTCCTGATAAAAATTTCCATACGTTTTATATACAATAGCTTCATTGATAGTTATATGGGACGCGTTTCCTATAAGGAATACGCTAACATCCATTCCAGGAATATATTCTTCTACCAATATTTCAGTATAATCTTTTTGAAGACTGATTATTTTTTCCTCAGCCATTAAATAAGAATGCACTACACTGTTACTTTCAATCCCCATAGAAAATCCATCATTGTTGGGTTTAATAATCATAGGATAACCAATCTGCTCCATTTCTTCCGCAGAAGGGATTCGTTTGTTATTCAGTAGCAAATCTTTGGGAAGCAAGAGTTCACTACACTTGATTTTGTTCAAAGCTAGTTTTGTATAGTGTTTGTTATTCATTAGGCCAACAGCAAAAGGTGATGAGCCGGTATACTTTACCCCCATAAGATCCAACAGAACTGGTGCCTGGATGCGACAGTAGGACTGTGTCAATCCATCAGAAATATTGAGAAATAAAGTATTTGAATCAAAGTGTTCTTTGCAATCCACGGCATGTATTAGTTCGTATACTCCTCCATAATATATGCAGTCAAATCCGTTTTCTTCGCAAGCTTTCTGAATATCTATAATGTTGGAATAGCTTGGATGAGGATTGAAATTTCTCTCTTGAAGCCTGCTTGGAAATTGTTCTCTATATTCACCGACAATACATATTTTCATTTCAATTTCTCCTATTTCTTAGATATCCTTTGACTGCATTTTGTAGAATAAGCTCTAACATCTGCTCATAGGAAATATTATGTTGCGCTGCACAAAATGTGGTACTTCCTCGTTTCCCCAAATATGCGTCTGGAGTCAGTTCAATTAGACGGAAGTCCCCATTTTTATCGATGCGTCCATCGATTCGCAGAACTTCTGTCTTGCCTATCTGATAAAAGAGCTGTTCAAAACTTTTTTTCAAATCAGATGTCAGAAATTTTGAACCGGGCACTAACTTTCTGTTCTCAGGTTCTTGCACTTTTGCCTCAAATCCGTATAAGGTAGCCGTATAGTAATCTTCTTCACCAATAATTAACTGCGATGCATCCATCAAGTCTATCTCATTATATGTTCCAATAATACTAGTAGATATCTCCATTCCTTCGATGTATTCCTCAAGCAGTATTGGCTGTTGAAAACATCTGGACAGTTCCTTAGTCAGAGAAATTGCATCCTCATATCGGTTCACTAAATTCTTTTGAGAAATACCATTTGAGCCGCCCTCAAAATTAGGTTTTACAACTATCGGAAGCTGTAATTGATAAATACCTGGTATATCTTTTTCCGTATAATATAAAATACTCTTGGCACTAATTAGACCGAACTGTGACGCAAGTACTTTAGTCATAAATTTATCTTGGCAAAGAATGTGTACGTATGGATCTGCACCTACATAGCAAATATCGTTTGCTTCGCATATAGATGGAATCAACCCTTTTCTAAATTTACTGCCTATGCCGGACCAGATAGACAAAACCACATCATTTTTATGTTTATCTAAATTACGGCAAAAATTTTTTGGAGAATTATAGCAGGTTACCTGAGGGCTAATTTTTGATAGCCCATCATAAATTTGCTTGAAGTATGTAGGAGGTATACATTCAAGATCTCGATTATGGATAGTTATATTATCGAAATCAGCAACCCTGTCCGCAATTAAAACCACATTTTTATCCATATGCAAATTCCTCTCTATAATATGATATGATTAGAGTTTTAAAATATACATTCAGTATTAATGGATAGAACTCTAGGATAATAAGGTATTATCATTTAAACCTTTTTCAATATTTTTCCTATTATTTAATTTATTATATCAAAACTATCTACTTCTTTCCATATATTTTTTCTAAATTATCTATATCAAATTCAATTATTCAATTTAATTTTTCCACATTTATTTTTTACATACTAAAAAAACCGCCAATGGTAATGCCGGCCCGCTTTTTCACTACAATATCATAAGGTGACAACTATGCTGTCAATCTAAGTATACTCATCCGATTTCTAGGATGCATTTCTCTTAAAATTTCTGCCTGCTTCTTTGCAGCTACGTGTATATATATCTGAGTTGTTTTAATCGAACTATGTCCTAATATCCGCTGTACACAGCTAATATCTACGCCTTCCTCAATTAAGTAAGTTGCAAATGAATGTCGAAACATATGAGGAGTTATATTCCTTTCAATACCAGCTAATTTTGTATATTTTTTCAACATCAGTCTTATCGATTGTTCCGTATATCTACAACCGCGATTATTCACAAAGAAAAAACCACTCTGTTTGATTTCTTCTTTGTTTTCTTTATAATAATTCTTAAGGATACCTAGAATTTCAAATGAGGCAATCTGTATATACCTTTCCTTTCCACCCTTTCCCATAATTTTTATAAGTCCTGTATTTAAGTTAACATTATCTTCTCTAATGTTTGATATTTCATAAACTCTGGCTCCAGTAGCAAAAAGGGTTTCTATTACAGCTATATCTCTTAACCAATACTTATATGTTTTTATATTACTTTTATCTTCTTGTGCATATATATAATTGAGAAGCTGCTCAATCTCTTCTCGAGGAATAATTCTCGGAAGAATCATCGTCTCTTTAAATTTTATTTTGATTTTTCTAAAAGGATTGTCACTAATAATTTCCTTTTCCTCAAGATAATTATAATACGCTTTAACTGACGCAATCTTACGTTTAATTGTCTTCTGTTTAAATTTTTTATGTAACTCGGTTATATAGTCTTCTATCTTCTCTTTTCCAGGAATATCTTCCATTACATATTTGAAGAATTGCTTCAAATCAATCCTATATGCTTTTAGTGTATTCCTGTCTAATCCTTTTATAAACTCACAATACTCTAGATATTTCCCAACTTGTTCCGTATGATTCATCTTCTTGTCCTCCATACTTTTTTGGTAGTGTACCATAGAATTCTGCTTTCATCACTTTCCTCTTAATATGGATAATTGAGAATTTATAAAGAAAAATATCTGTTTTATTTGTACGATTATAAAAACAATGCATAAATTATAAAGAGCTATTTGGCAAACATAAACAGAGATGAGCAAAACTCCCTGATAATTGAATAGAACTTGGCAGTTGGTCTCTGTAAATCGAAAAGGTGTATAGTGGCTCAGTTGTCAAGACAAAAATCTAAGATTATTATAATGAACTGATATGGTGGATGAAGATTTTTTATGCTCTATCCTGATTCTTTCCTCCTAAAGCTTGCACTAATTCATAATATATTATTTCATATTGACAACATTTAAATAATCATATAAAATATAAAAAATAAATTTGAAATTGATGTGACACGGAAAAATCAAATATATGTGGAGAATATATATTTTTAATAATAATGGCTAACCAAGGCGAAGGGAATACTACAAAATCTCGGTTTGGATAACCGGGATTTTTTATTTGTAATTGACAGATATCAGAGGGGGATAGGACTGTGCAAAAAAACGAAACTACGCTAACTCCATTATTGCGGTATATAATCTGCTGTTTAGAAAAAAATGGCTTGTCCAATCTTGATAAATCCTTGAACACTATTTCAGGCTTTCATAAGCATTTGAAAACTGATTTAGACAATCCTATAAAGAAAACACTTGATTTTATAAGCATATATATGAAAGATAAGGATCAAGCAAAATTATATTGGGAAGACACGAAAAAAGAACTTGAAAATATTATATGTAATAAATGTTATGTGTGCGAAAAGTGTCAATCCTATTTTTGGCAAGAGATAGGAAGTCTTTTCTTTGATGAAGTAGTAAATGAAGAAAAAAGAAATAAAAAATACTTTCCAATGAGAATACTTCCTGAAAAAATAAGAAAACATTTAGAATCATCGGTCAGTTTATCGGAAATATACATAAACCATACCAAAAGGAACCGATACAATATTGACAACAAACTAATTATATTAAAAGGAATGAGTTCATCTACTCCTTCTATGTTAAACAGTATTTTTGACACAGAAGATTTTGATGGAGGCGGGATTTATTTTCGTTGGAATGGATGCGGAATAGTTATTGATCCCGGATATCATTTTGTAAGAAACCTACACCACTATGGTTTATCTGTTCTGGACATTGATGTGGTAGTAATTACTCATGAACATATTGATCACAATAATGATATGAGACTGTTAGAAGACATTCATTTTACCCTTAGCAGGTATGGAACGACTGAAGGTAAAGAACACAAAATAAAATGGTATATGGATGAAGTATCCTATAAAATGGCCCGAATATTACAAGATAATAATAGCGGCTTTCAGCAAGAGGCAAATGAGCTTTATTGGATTGATCCTGTTAAAATGGTACGTCATATACAAGATGAGGAATTTTCTTTGTCCTCCGGTCTAGACATTAGCAAAAATATCAAAATGTTTGTATTCAAAACAGAACATATTTATGATCACACGTCAGCAAAATATAAGACCCATACCTTTGGATGCCGTTTTAGGATTCAACAAGATTCTTTAAATTGCAACATTGTATACACATCAGATACAAGATATTTTCCTGAATTAGTGGAACAAATAGAAAATGCAGATATATTGATTGCTAATATCAGCGGTATCTATGAAGATGATTACATGCTTGTTCGGGAAAAAAATAACCATCTGGGATATTATGGATGTTATCAATTAATCAATAAATGTTTTACTCGATATCACCAATACCCAAAACTATATTTCCTTTCAGAGTTCTGGAACGGCAAAAGTGATATCAGATTTGACATCGTCTCTCAATTATACACAGAATTGAAAGAAAAAGGATTAAATGACATCTCTGTTTTCCCTGCAGAATTGGGATTGATCGTTGACTTATTGAACTTGACATTAAAGTGTTCAAAATGTGGAAAATACTCAAATAATATTATAGTAAAAAAACCAGATGGATTACACGATAAAGTAGATTTTTTATGCAAAGAATGTTATTATTGAAGGAAAAATCATGAAAAAAGAAGAATTTTTATTTGAGTTGATAAACGAATATTTGTATATAGCAAGTATAGGATGTATGGTTTTAGAAAATTACTGTCTGGACGACAGAACAAACGACTACACAGAATGTGCAAATAGATTGGAAAGGTGCCTCGACTTCTATGATCAACTATATAATGGAGTTGACATGAATGAATATACAGAAGAAGAAATAAATGCTCAATTAATTTATTTGGTACAATCCTTAAAACAAAAAACCATCCAAAATATTCAAGAAGAATTTGAAAAATGTATTCAGAATCGAATCGAAAATCCAAATGAATTTATTCGAGAACATTTATATCTTGATGAAAACAAGAAGAAACAAGAATTAACAAAAAAAGTTTTTGAAAACTTTATACGAAACGTAAGAAAAGAAGAAGAAGCTTTCAATAATATTAAAAACATTTCATAGAAAGAGGCTCAAACATGTCAGAAATATTAATCGAACCGATAACAAATGAAGTATCAGAAAAGCAAAAACAAGTTAGAACATTGAAGAACTGGCTAGGAGGAGAACACAAGCAAAAACGCAATTGTTCATTACGAAGTCATGAATTAGGCGGACATATGGATCTAAAGGAAAATACTGAAAGTAAAACTATATGCCCCTCTAATAAATATGTTTCAGATTTACTTACAGAATGTGGAAAAAAACTGGGGATAGATTATGTTATCAGATAAATATATTTCAGATTCAGAATTGAATCGAATAAAACTAACATATTGTGATAAGATCATATTATTTATGCAGTTTCGAAAAGATATTTTAAAATGGTATCAAGCTTTTGATTTTCAATATCCTCACAGTAGCGAAAATAATTATCGGGACAGTTGGTTTCATTACAGGAAAATATATCAAGAACATAGTGCTTATGAAATCATATGTCAAAGTGCCAATTTTGAAGAACATTTACAAAGAGCTGAAAAAGATGCCATTGTATATTTTTGGCAAAAAATTTGTGGAATATTAGAAGTTTGGTATTTTTTAGATGAAAATAAGGAATTTGGTTCTTTATCTGACTCTGAAAAAGAAGAAATTTCGAATATATGCACCTCAACAAATGGTCAGCTTCCAGACAACTGGGTTCTTCTTCTTCAGCACTGTTTTTGTTGTGATGTTTCTCAATTTAAGTACGCATGTGTCTATGTGGTTCAAAATTATATTTTTCAAACAGATTTTAAAAATCAGCTACAAATTTTGCTGCACAAAATAAAAAGTGTAGTTTTAAATATGCGTATGAATGGAGCAGAAATTCAAAGAGAAGACCGTCCCGGAAGTTATATGAATCTTTGTCAGAATATTTATAATGAGTTGGAAAAATTCTGCAATCGATACTGTTTTGCACAAATTATCAGTATTACAGAAAATATAGATGTATCTATGCAAGAATTAGAAAAGAGGTAAGTCTACACTATGTGATCAGAAACATCTGGATGACACGGACCGTGGATTCCTGAAAGAGGCGGTGTGAAACTTTTTCTGTAAATATGTAACTGAAAGGTCCTTCTATGGTAAAATCTAATTCATAGGAGGCCCTTTTATTATGGCAAAACAAAAGAAACCTATACATCGGGTATAAATGACCGAGGGCAAACGCAACATTACCCACCAGTTACTGGAAGAATACGATATCCAGACAGCTGCTGACATTCAGGAAGCCCTGAAAGATCTGCTTGGTGGAACCATTAAAGAACTGATGAAAGCGGAAATGGATGATCATCTCGGATACGAAAAATCTGAACATTCCGATAATGATGATTACCGGAATGGTTACAAACGTAAACGGATAAACAGCAGCTACGGTTCTATGGAGATTGAAGTTCCGCAGGATCGTAAATCAACTTTCAATCCCCAGGTAGTCAAAAAACGTCAGAAAGATATCTCGGATATCGACCAGAAGATCATTTCCATGTACGCCAAAGGAATGACTACCCGGCAGATCTCTGAAACGATGGAAGATATTTATGGCTTTGAAACTTCCGAAGGATTTATTTCTGATGTGACAGATAAGATCCTTCCACAGATAAAGGACTGGCAGAACCGTCCTCTAGATGAGATATATCCTATCCTTTTCATCGATGCGATACACTATTCCGTACGAGATAATGGTGTGATACGAAAACTGGCAGCCTATGTGATTTTAGGAATCAATACAGAAGGTAAGAAAGAAGTCCTTACAATCCAGGTTGGGGATAACGAAAGCTCTAAATACTGGCTGTCTGTCCTGAATGAGCTGAAAAACCATGGGGTAAGGGATATCCTGATCCTTTGTGCAGATGGCCTGAGCGGGATCAAAGAAGCCATAGCAGCTACATTTCCCAAAACAGAATATCAGCGCTGTATTGTACATCAGGTAAGAAGTACGTTAAAGTATGTTCCAGATAAAGACAGAAAAGCGTTTGCAGCCGATCTGAAAACGATCTATCAGGCTTCAGATGAGAAGAAAGCATTAGCTGCCCTTGAGAGGGTAACAGAAAAATGGACTCCGAAATATCCGAATTCCATGAAACGCTGGAAAGACAACTGGGATGCGATTTCTCCCATTTTCAAATTTTCAGCAATCGTCCGGAAGGTGATCTATACTACAAATGCCATAGAATCACTAAATTCTACATATCGGAGGTTAAATAAGCAGAGAAGCGTATTTCCAAGTGATACCGCTCTGCTGAAGGCGATGTATCTGGCCACCTTTGAAGCCACAAAAAGATGGACTACTACCATCCGAAACTGGGCACAGGTCTATGGGGAGTTGAGCATTATGTACGAAGGCAGATTGCCGGACTAAAAATATACAGGTTAAGACAGGCGTAAACGCATAATAGCAAGTACCGTGTCAAATGCTAGTTTTTATGAGATAATCCCTTTATAAAATCTAAGATTTTTCAGGGAGGGTTATCGCACTCATGGATAAAATTACTCATAAAGTCCGCTGCGAACAATGGACTAAGATCATAAAAGAATGCCTGGCTAGCGGAATGAATAAAACCGCCTGGTGTAGAGAACATGGTATTTCTGACAAGTCATTCTTTTATTGGCAACGTCGGCTACGTGAAGAGGCTTATATCTCTACAATAGAATCTTCTTCGCCGCCAGCAGTCAAATCCGTAAGTATTCCTGCAGAGCCGTCGGTTGATTTTGTTGAATTAAGGTTACCTGAACAATCCGCTGGATCATCAGCTGTATTCAGACCAGATGTGATCATTCGAAAGGACTCCTTTTCGATAGAGATTTCAAACACTGCTTCTGCGGAACTTCTAAGCAGGATCGGAGGCCTTTTTCATGCTGAATGATGCAACCGGTTTTGACAAGATTTTTATCGCAACAGGCTACACCGATTTAAGGCGTGGAATTGACGGCCTGGCATCCACTATTAAATATCAATTCGAACTGGATCCTTTCCAGAAAAACATCCTGTTTCTTTTCTGTGGTAAACGCACCGATAGAATTAAAGGACTCCTCTGGGAAGGAGATGGCTTCCTGCTCCTTTACAAGCGATTAAATATCGGTGGATTCAGTTGGCCACGCACCAAAGAAGAAGCCATGGAAGTTACTCCCGAACAATATCACAGGCTGATGCAGGGACTGGAAATCGTTGCCAAACGTCCAATTGAGGAACTGACAGATCCTCCCAAAACAATGTAATTGTGCAATTCGTAGAAAATAAAATTTCTGTTTTTTACACTTGAAAACGATACAAAATATTTTTTGAATAGTTATCCACAAAAATATTTTCTGCTAAAGTAATTCTTGCACGAAAGAAAAATCCTTTGCAGAGTCTGTGGATAACAGTCATAGGTATCTCATGAATTCTGAGATATTTATGATTGTTATCCACCGTCAAAATGACGAATAACAATACGTGGTGAATTCGCCCAAACTCCTGTTTTCTGCTATAATGACTTCAGAAATAAAAGGGAGACGGAACGATGGCATTTAAATTCACTGAAGAACAACTGAATACATTGGATAAGTCTTTTATCGTAGAGTTATTTCTCCAGCTTCAGGAACAAAACGATAAGCTTGCTGGTGAAGTCCAGGATCTAAACAGAAAAATGGAACTCCTCATTGAGCAGATCACTCTTTCCAATAAGAACAGATTCGGCAGATCTTCTGAGAACATGACTGATGCCAATCAGATCTGTTTCATGGAAATAGATGGAACCATTGTTTTCTTCAACGAAGCAGAAGCAGTATCTGATCTGGATGCCAAAGAGCCTGAAACTTTGGAACCAAAACCAGCTCGTAAGCCAAAGTCTGTTGGTAAGAAGAATGCTGATCTGTCAGGTCTTCCGGTAAACATTATCACTCATTACATGACCGAGGAAGAATTGGTGGCTGAGTTTGGAAAAAATGGCTGGAAGCAGCTTCCAGATGCGATTTCCAAACGCTACCGTTTTATTCCTGCAAAGGTTGAAGTAGATGAGCATCATGTCGGTGTGTATGCCAGCAAGAAAGACGGACGAATTATAAAAGCAGACCATCCACAGGCATTACTTCACGGAAGTCTGGTATCTCCAACACTTGCTGCAGCGATTATGAATGGCAAGTATGTGAATGCTGTTCCGCTCTATCGTCTGGAACAGGAGTTTTCCCGCTATGGTCTTAACATCACACGTCAAAACATGGCCAACTGGATGATCCGACTGGGTGAAAGCTACCTGGCAATCCTGTACGATTATCTCCATCAAAAGCTGTATGATTACCATGTGATTCAGGCAGATGAAACGCCTGTTTTGGTACATCGAGATGGTCGTCCTGCCGGATCCAAGAGCTATATGTGGGTATATCGCTCCGGACATCTGTACAAAGACAAACAGATCGTCCTGTACGATTATCATAAAACTCGCAACAGCTCCCATCCAAGGGAATTCCTGAAGGACTATTCCGGAATTTGTGTAACGGATGGATATCAGGTCTACCACAAAGTGGAAAAGGAACGCGAGGATCTGCGGATCGCAGGCTGCTGGGTTCATTATCCCAGAAGTATTATTATCCCAGAAGTAAGTCTTCATGTGGCATAAATGTTGCTTTTTACAGTATATTTCTTGAATAACGATAGTACTCCTTTACAATGAAAATGTAACTAATT
>NZ_NFIR01000043.1:0-18740 GCF_002159465.1 Eubacterium sp. An3 | reverse complement strand
AGCGCGGCCTGTCCCTTTTTCTGCGCCCAATACTCCCGGTCTGTGACGCGGTTCTTGCTGCCGTTCAAGAGGTCGATTTGGTAAAGCCCCTCCCGGTGGCACATCTCCATGACTTCGGACTTGAAGTAGCGCAAGGCCGCGTCGGTACAGCGGTGCTTGCAACCGGCTTTCGTGTCGGCTGGCCTGTCCATGTAGGGCAGGAACGGGACTTCCTCTATCCGCAGCGAATTGATAACGATATGCACATGGATATTTCCGCTGCGGTTATGCCCGTCCGGGTGGGTACATACAAGGGCCTGGTGGCCAGGGAAATGCTCTTTACAGAATTGCTCCCCCAATGTCTGCGCCCGGTCTATGGTCAAGCCGTTGTCCGGGCCGTCCCGTGGGTCAAAGCTGATGATATAGTGGTGGCTTTTCACATCTTCCCGCCGCTGGTTTTTCTCATAGCGAAGATTTGCCCGCATACACGCAACGGCAAAATCCTCCCCGCCGCAGTTCAGCGTGGACAGCCGGTAGTCCTCGCGGGAGATAAGCCTGCCGGTTTCATCAAGGACGGGCTTCATGGTAAACTCGTCATGCTCAAACAGCAGGTATTGTTCGGCGGCTCCGTAGTCGGCGTTTTTAGAGTTGATATGCTTGAGTGTTGCCAACCGCGTCACCTACTTTCTGTAAGACTTCATACTTGAGGGCGGCAAGGTCGGCTATGGCTGCGCGTACCTCGCCGGAAAGCGCGTTGTAGGGTGCGCCGTACTCGTTCAGATACCGGGCAATCTGGTTGAGGTTGCCGCCGATTTTGCCGTACTCGGCTGTGAGTTTCCCGACAGCGGAAAGCAGCTCGTCATTGACCGCCGATACATGGATAATGGGGCGTATGGCGGTGCGCCGTATCGCCTGCCGGAGAAATTCGGACTGGCTGATACCATAGGGCGCAAGCCGCGCTGTGAAGTCGGCGTATTCTTCTTCGGACAGCCGGGTTTTCACAACGCGGCTGCGGTGGGGCGTGTTGTATTTCTTTCGCATAGGCTGAAAACCTCCTCTCACTATTCTTATTGCTGAATTTTTTCGGATTTTGGGCGGAGAAATTTTTCCCCTCATTCCTCCTATTGGGCAACTTTTTTGCACTTTGGGCGGAGAAATCTCTCTATTCCTTTCATTGCTGAACTTTTCGGGAAATAACAAAAACTGTTTTCAGTTTTTTTCGCCCGTAAGGGCGCAAAGCAGGGTTTGGGGAAGGCACTCCCCAACAAGTTTCCCGCGAGGGGCAAAACCGCAGAATTGCGGATTTTGGCACCGTGGTAGAAACTTGCTCTGTAACTGCCGCAGACTGCTCCTGTCGGGTTTTTCCGTACATAGAACGGACAGGACAGGACTTCCGGCCCGCTGTGGGCGGCCTTTTTTCCTTTCGCCAATATGACGCCGGAACGGGGCTTTGCTGCCCGCTGGCTGCGGCTTTTTCCCTTTCCGCTAAAGATACATTTCAAAGGCCGCCAGCTACCCGCTGGACGGGGATTTTTCAAAATTTCTTTTGCTTCTGTAATGTGGAAAACAGGATTTTGGCAACCGGCGGGCAGAGAATTTTTCCTTTCACTCCCTACAACACCGGCATATCCCAGTTGGACGGGAAAACTGGAATTTTTCGCTTTGTTCTCTACTACGGACAAAAATCAAAAATGCCAAACGCCGGGGCAAAAAAATTTCCCTTTCACTTACTACTACAATCCGAACAGGGCAAAATGGCCGGGAACGGAGCCGGGCAACAAAAAAAGCAGCAAATCTTTTTCAGACTTACTGCTTTCGCTGGCCGCCGGTGGGCGGCTGGTATTCAGTTTAGTAAAAGGTTATCAGTCAAATAATGTTGCAAGTGATTTTGTGGTGACTTAAAGCAGTTCTAACGCTCTTTTATACAATGGGTCTAATTCACACCCGCAACTTCCACATTCCTCATCAGCCTGCTTAATTGCTGATATTAAAGATTTTTTATCAGATTTTCCGTCTAACCATTGTTGCGCGGGAATAGCTATTAAATCCCAACCGGATGCAACAAATTTTTGCATAATAGTTTTTAATTCTTCCATAGTGCGGCTCCTTTCAAGATGGCAACTGACAAATTTGCGGGTACTCTGATTTTACCATATCTACGGTACAAGGTCTATGCTTATCGGTCAAATCGAAACTTGAACAGGGCAGAAATTAGCTTCTGCTTCACATGTTCCTCAACCTCCGCGTTGACTTTCCCGTGTACTCTGGAACAGTAGCGGATATATCCGGCGTAGTGGGAAAGAACGGTGTCGATTGCGTCCGGGTCGCCCTTATGCGCCTTGACGATTGTTTCATAGGGGAGAAGTTTACTCATAGCGTTTTCCCTCCCTCCATAAGCCGCCGGAGCCGCTTCAAGGCAAGCTGGATATGCCGCCCCGCTGTGCTGCGTGTCCGGCCGATATGTACGCCGATCACGCGCTGCGGCTGGCGTAGGAAATAGTAGCGGAAAATTTCTTCCTGTGCCTGCTCCGGCAAGAGTGCAAGGGCGGCGGCAAGCTCCGCATGATACAGAACGGCGGTCTGGCCGCAGGCATTAAAAAGATATTCTTCAATCTGCTCCGGCTCGGCAAACTGGACAAACTTCTCATTCATCAGGTAGTCAAGGGAAACTTCCCGTTCCCACCTCCGGCGCAGCTTCAAAATTATATCTATGGCGGCGTGACGAATGACAACCTTGCAAAAGGCGTTAAAGGTGTACTGGATATGCACCTTGTAGGCTTCATCTTCGGTCATGGAAATTCCCCCTCTCTGATAATAGTGCGGGGCGGCAGCACTCCTTGCTGTCGCCCCCTTGATTGCCTATCAGCAAAGGCGGGCGGGGCTGTCAACGGCGGCGCGTATGCGCCGTTTATCTTGACCGTTGACTGGCTCGGCTGGCTTTGCTATGACAATATAGTTATTTCCAGTGCTTTAATTGCGAAAGGTACAAATCAAACTGATTACGTCTGGTTTCTTCATCTGCGTTATCGGGATTTGGCATATTCGCAACCAGATAATCCAATAAAGATTCCTTGGATTGATATGCAAATTCCCCATTAGCATAGCACCATTTACAATAGTCCTCGTTATAGCTTCCGTCTGGTTCTCGGCTAATCAGACCATCTTCATTCAATGGCATTCCGCAACACTGACAAACAAGTTGCCGTGGAGAACCCAGAAGCGTATTGATTGACACATCAAAAACTTGTGATAACAGTTTTAAGGTATCTGTATTTGGCTGTGTTTCGCCTGTTTCCCAGCGACTAACCGCCTGTCGGGTAACTTGCACACGTTCAGCCAGTTGTTCTTGCGTAAGGTTGTTTTTCTCGCGTAAATTTTTAAGAATACCTTGTATTTCCATGCCCGTCCCTCCTAAAGGTTGTTTTTACTCATTATAACTTCAAAACGGGGTTTTAACAAGCAACTCGCTGTTGCTGCGGAATAGTGGGCTGCTGTCTATCAATTCTTATGTGTTACTTTATGGCACATGAGCATTGTTATATGGAATATAGGTTGATTATATGCATTGCTTTAAATTTGATGTTTCGTTATAAAGAAATATTTCTTTATAACGAAATAAATGAAAGGGGAAATCCATAATAGTATATTAGAGAAATTATAAGTAAAATGGAGAAAAGCAGTGAAATAAATGATAGAAGAAGAGAAAAGTGATAATAAAAAGGAAGATGCAACTTTGTTATGAAGCATCTTCCTTGGTTTTAAGCTGTTATGTGGTAACGAGTGATATCTTTCCAGTTTTCAGGAAATCCCATGTGACTCATTAGTTTATCTTCAGTAATATGTATTAATTGACTATTTATTTTCAATAATTCTGCCGCTAATTTTGTCTGAAAGGTTATAAAGTTTTCCTTTGGCAGTAGATAACGAAATGCAATGACTACGGCAAATAAATCCTGCTTTCCATACATGTACTGATTTCCCCGTTTTGGAAGAGCCATTTTAGCATGGAGTGGTGTATCTAAAATTTGATCAACAGTTCGATAAGTAAATAAGCGATCATTATGGGCGCAGACATTTCGATATTTGGTGAGAACAGATAAAAATCGTTCCAACTGTTTTTGATGTACTGCTGGAAAATGGCGACATATTTTGGAACGTAAAGGCTGAGGAAGGACCTTGTACATCTTTGAAATACTTCCAAAAGTTAGTATATTGATTGTAATCCAGAGGGGAAGATTTCCATATTGTGACCGATAATAATTTACATAGGAATAATCGGACGTAGTAACTGCTCTATGAAGTTTACGCATTAATCCATGAATAATTTTTCTATTCTGATTTGTGTAATTATAATTATTTGGATCTAAATATTCAATTTGGGAAATCCCGTAAGCATCAATGAAATAATAAGCAATTAAATTTCCAATATGGCGTTCAATCTGAAGTAAATATTTCAAGAACAATTCTCTAAGATTGGCATCAAATTGATAAAGAGCTACAATTTCGTCGAAAGAGGTCCCTGGTTTGTATTTTTTTGAAAAAGGAATCCGGAATAACTCCTTATAACCACCCATTAAAGGGAAATAACCAATATGTTGAATAATATCTTTTGCGTATTCCTCATCGGATATGATTATACCTTTTTCAGTTTTTAAATATTCAATTTGCTGAGAAAAAGTTAAAAATTTTTTTGAAATTGCCATGAAATTAAATCTCCGATAATGAAAAGAGGGAGAGACTCGAAAGCTCTCCCCCGCCTGTGGGCTTCGCAAGTTTCCACAGAACGATCACTAAGCTAACTATAGCAAAGCTGACTTGAAAAGTCAAGCTTAGAGTTTAGCTCATCACATTATATGCAGGAAAAAAATAAAAATACAGATTGTCAGATGTAAATAGTAAAAGATAAAATGTGTTAAAGTTTAAAATGTATCCGCTTTGATCAAGAACTAAAATAAAAAATAAAGAATATGATTGAAGGTAACTGGAGGTAGAAGATTGAAGATAAAGATGGTATAGTACAATTACGGAAATATAGGGGAGAGAAAATCTGTTCTGTTAGTAAAAAAAATGTGTATTTTAACTTCATATGTGGGAGGAAGGTTATTATTATGAAAAGATGGAAACCAACGATATTAAAATTGTGTATGCTGCTTGCGGCTGTCTTCCTGATCGGCGCGGTTCCGGCCAGCGCAAAAGCGGCTCCGAAGCTGTCCAGTAAAAAGATCACTCTGAAAGTCGGACAGAAAAAGAAACTGAAAGTGAAGAATGTCAAAAAGAAAAAAGTCAAATGGTCAAGTAAGAAAAAAGCAGTTGCCACCGTCAATAAAAAAGGTGTAGTAAAGGCAAAGAAAAAAGGCAAAACTACGATTATTGCCAAAGTCGGTAAAAAGAAGCTGAAATGTAAGGTCGTTGTGAAAAAAGCCGATACTAAGAAAAAATCTAATAGAAAAAATAAGGGTAACAATAAGATCAGTAAAGCTGTGGAAAAAGAATTGCCATCTGCTAAACAGTACCGCGTATTTAATGGCCCCGATAAACTGGCATTAAATAAATCAGAAGATTTGTTCCGATATGTTTACTGGGCTGGCCGCCCGATTAAGACCCCATCCAATGAAGCGAAGATAAAAGGTTATAAATGGGTGAGTTCTAATCCAGATGTGGTGTCAGTTGACAAATATGGTATAGCTACAGCTAAAAAGGTAGGTACATCTAAAATCTCTGTTAAATATTTAGACCGGTCGGGGGAATGGAGAGAAACAGATGCCTGGAAGGTCGAAGTTATTAATGCTGGGGATGTATCATTTTCTTTTGTATATGGGTTAAACAGAGATTTAGTAGACCTTTCAGAAAGATATTATGATTATCATATAAATAAGATGAATCAGCAAGGAGCGTTTAATTATATTACTTTGACTGTAGTCAATAATTCAAATAATGCAATTACTATGGAAAAACATTTTGATGCGTACAATACCAGATGGTGGGAATTTTACACGAAAGACAGGAAAGATGTAGTTGTACCTGCAAAATCAACAATAACTATTGTTTATAGTGCTAATACTAATTCAGGCGTTTGGAATTCTAATGATATTAAAAAAATCAATCCCACTTATATAATAAATGGAGAAAAAGTTTATCCGGTCTATGACATCGCTAAACAGGTGTGGGAATATGAATAATCAAAATAAAAATTAAATATTGGCATAAGTTCTGGAAATCTCAGGGGCCAAACCCTGAGATTTCTTTTGAAAAAGGAAGACTTTGAAAGCAGTGATGCCAGGGCTGCTTTTTTAGCCTTCCTTTTTTATTGTAAAGAAAGGGATGATTGTATCAAAAGGGAGAGAGCACCACCATGATTTGTGGGAAGAGAAATAATCTATGCATGATAGAAGGGAGAGTAAAGATGAGTAGTAAAGTAAAAACAAAGTTGAGACAGGTGATGTCTTTTTTTACTGCGTTTGTTTTATTGTTTTCTACGATAGCATCTTCTGTGTCGTCCATAAAGGTAAATGCGGCAGATACGGTAGAAAGTGTGAATGTAAAAACTTTAAGAGCAGCAACAGTCAAAGGGTATGGTAAGTTTGACCTTGAATCTGATTCTTCAGGCTATGAAGTGGAAGTCCAGGACAAGATGAAAAAAGCCACAAAGGATGACTGGATCTGGCAATCAGGCGATCAGGGAGCAAGCGGAGCCATCGGGGAGGAGCATTTAGGCAATGCTTATATCCACAGCTTGGAGCCGAATACTTCCTACTGGATTCAGTATAATAATATACAGCTTATGGATACGGAGAATAAACCAATGGGCACCTATGACGTCCGGGTAGTCTTTGACAATGCTAAAGGCCCTGTCAGCAACGCCAAGGGGCGCGATATCGCCCTGTTTGACGGCCAGCTTGGCGCTGTCCGGTTCCGTGGTTATAAGAGCATTGACTGCTCCATTTATGTATATGAACACGGGACAAAAAATCTGGTGAGCGGCGATGCGGGAAAAATGCATCTGCGTTTTGTGGATATCGACTGCCATCAGGCAGTGGAAGTCTTATCCGTAGGCCGGGTAGATTGGGCATATAAACGAAATAAGCTGTCTTGGATGGGGGAAGCTAAGTGCAAGGAGATTGGCGCTACGCATGGTAATACCGTATGGTACAACGGGGCAAGAGATGTGCGTGATGACTGGATTCAGGCAAGTAATGAGGATAATAAAAAAACAGCCGCCCGCTATACTTTTACGCTGGGTTTTACTCCTTCTGGAAGTGCGAACCATACTTTTAAAGTAAGGTATTACTCCGGCGGCGTAAACGATATTGGTACTCAGGTTAATGGAGCTTTCTTTTCTTTTGACGGAAATTTAGACCTGGATGTGGAAGACGACCCGTTCTTTTCCGGCAGTGTATCCAAACAAGTCAACGGGACAACGGATGCTGTCCTGTCCAATGCGAAGGAAAGCTTCACCTATACGTTAAATGCTGTCATTGACGCCGGTTCCACAGGCGGAACACAGTTTACTGTGACCGATACTCTGGATAGTGTTTTACAGCCGACTGCCATTACGGCGATCACCAAAGACGGCGCGGATGTATCCGGAAACTTTGATTACAGTATCAATGGCCAGACGGTAACGGTGAGTGCGAAATCCTCGTATCTGGCGACAAACCCGGCCGGGACATTTTCTGTCAATATAGCCACGAAAATTAAGGATGGAGCGAACCTCGCGCCATATTATGACGCGGCAAGGAATTACGCTGTCATCAATAATAAGTGTACGCTGACGACCAACGATGGAGAGGATGCTGTGAGTACGGATTCCAATACCGTTACGGTCCGCGTCCCGCTGGCAGAGCTGACCCTGGATAAGGTGGCGGATGCCTATGAGTATAAGGTGGGCGATACGGTTACGTATACGATTTCCGTAAAAAATGTAACGGCCAATTCCACCGCTTACGATGTGGTCATGACCGACGCCATCCCGTCAGATCTGCAGGTGACTGGCGTGACGCCGAGTGCCGGCTCCGGCTCTGTGGATGGCCAGAACGTCCGTGTTACAGGAGTAAACCTGGGAGCCAACCAGACACTGACCGTAAAAGTGACCTGCAAGGCACTGGAATCCGGAAACACGAAAGAGCTGTATAATACGGCCAGTTCAACCTGTTGGAACATTAAAAATCCATCCGGTCATGCTGATGATGACGCAGAGACTTATATCAACAGCGCGGTCCTGACGGTAGATAAGACGGTCGATCAGTATGAGTATGAGATTGGCGATACTGCCACCTTCACGGTAAAAATAGCTAACACAAGTACAGGTACGGCTAATAACGTTGTCATCGCGGATGATGTGCCAGAGGGCATGACTTTAGACTATGATTCCGTGGAAATTTCCGGCCTGCCGGAAACCGTTGTTGTGCCGGTGGCAGGGACAAAAGACCCGACCAATGCCTTAAACCCAGAGTACCGCAATGAGACAGAAACCCGGAATGTCACCGCCGACAAGGAAAAGAGCGGGGATAATGGCTGGAAGTATACCATCAACCACTTCCCGGCCGGAGCTACAGCGACCATCACCTATACAGCCACAGCCAATGAGAAAGGCAACGGCAAGGAAGCCCAGAACATCGTGACCGTGACCGCCGATAATGCGCCAAAGGCGCAGGATGAGGCGGAGTATTATATCAATACGGCACAGATTACCATCGACAAATCTTATATCAATCCGTATAAAGCGGAGAAAAACGATAACCGATGCGATAATGAATACAGAATCTACGAGGAAGAGACAGGATTCGAGAAAGTCCAGTATCAGGTCGTCGTCACAAGCGCTGGCGCTGATGGCACCGTGGCAAAGGATGTGGTCATTGATGACCTGACCCTGCCGGATGGCCTGGTATTAAATTATGAGGATATCGTCATCACAGAGACTGCTGCGGATGGGACAACCATTACCTTTGAGAAAGCGTCCGGTGGAAACGGCAAGACGATACAGTATAAGATTGCCGGCACCGAAGACGAGACAAATAAATTGAATCCGGAGCTTTATGATGAAACGGAGGAACGTACCCCGGTCATCACCATTGAGCAGTCCGGGAACGGTTTTATCGTCAAAGATACCTACCTGGAAAAAGGCGCGTCTCTGACCATCAAATATGACGCCAACGCCCTGGAGAATGACGAAGTGGACGTTAATGGTACAGAGATCACCAATACAGCAAAGGCGACCGCGGCAAACGTGGAGAAAGAGGAAGACGGCAGCTATAAAGTGGTAAAAGATGCTACCACTGTTTACATCAATTCCCCTCGTCTGCAGATCGTGAAGGAAGCCGATTCTGATGAGTATGGAATTGGGGAGAATGTCTCCTATACCATCGACGTGATCAACACCCATAAGGGAACCATCGCCCGGAACCTTGTCTTTACCGATAAACTGGAAACCGAAGGCGTGGAATTTTTGACCGGCACGATCGCCCTGTATGATACCAACGGCTATGAGCTGCGGGAAGGTACGGACCTGGCCGGGGAAGACGATTACACAAAGACTGCCAAAGTCGATGAGTTTATCCTGCGTTCTGATAAGCACCTTGTAGTGGATGGCAATTATGACCTCTATGACCTGGAAAATGGCAAGAACCCGGAGGAACAGGGAACCTGGAATCTAGTGGTAGTATAAAAATAGTACAAAGTAAAGATGCCATGCAGACCTAAATCATGTATGATAAGAGAGATGATAAAAAGGAGGCAGTACAGGCATGGCAAAGGGTAGCAGATACGATCAACAGTTTAAGGAGAATGCAGTCAGGTATCGTTTGGAACATCCAGAACTCTCACTTCAGAAGGCAGCTGAGAATCTGGGAATCAGTGATTCCGCTCTCAAGACGTGGCTACGAGCGGCCAGAGAGAACGAAGGGAGCGTACCAACACGGGGATCCGGGAATTATTCCAGTGATGAGGCGAAAGAGATCGCACGTCTCCAGCGTGAACTAAGGGATACAAAGGATGCGCTTGAAATTCTAAAAAAAGCCATCAGTATCCTGGGAAAATGACAGAGGCTGTCTATACTGCCACAGCGGAGTATATTGTGGAAATGGAGCAGCGTCCGGTGAAGCACCACGTCTCTGTCAGCGGGGTACTGAAACATCTTGGTGTTTCACGATCCGGTTATAATGCTTGGAAAAAAAGAGTCCCTTCTGCCACGGAAAAACACCGTGGGGAGATCAAACAGAAAATCCGAAAAATCTATGAAGATTCCCACCAGAACTATGGAGCCCCTAAGATCACAAGGGAATTGTGGAAAACCGGCGAAAAAATCGCAGTGAAAACTGTGGCGAATTACATGCGTCAGATGGGAATCAAAGCCCAATGGGTAAAGCCATATGTACAAACAACCATAGATTCTGATTTCAGTTCGAAACTGCATAACATTCTGAATGAACAGTTCAATCCCGCTCAGCCGGATGCTGTATGGGTGTCGGATATCACTTATATCTGGACGTTTGACGGCTTTGTATACTTAACCAGCATTATGGATCTGTATTCCCGGAAAATCATCGCATGGGTCTTGGGCGAAACACTGGAAGCATCCCATGTGGTGGAATGTATCGAGAAAGCAAAGAAAATCCGCAGAATAGCACATCCGCTTATCATACATACAGACCGTGGCTGCCAGTATGTATCGGATGCATTCCGTAAAGCAACAGAGGGGATGGTAAACAGCTATTCAAAAAAAGCATATCCATGGGACAATGCGTGTATTGAATCGTTCCATGCATTACTGAAAAGGGAGTGGATCAACCGTTTTAAAATTTTTAATTACCGGCATGCATATAAGCTGGTATTCGAATATATAGAAACATTTTATAACACAGTGAGGACACACAGCCATTGTGGATATCTTTCGCCAGATCAGTATGAAAAAGAATACTATGCAGCATTAGATGAAAGAGCTGAAGCTTTAGCAGGGTAACTCAACATTAAAAGGGCATATTTAATTTGTACTTTTTCTTGACATAGGACCAATGTCCGTGAAGCTGAATAACGAGGATGTCACCGATCAAGTACAGATCACCTACAATGAGACGATGGATGGATTTGACATTGATACCGGCATTACTCTGACCGAAGATGATACCCTCGTAGTAACCTATCGGGCAAAGGTGCTTCCGGAAGCCGGGGACGTGGAATTGATGAATACCGCCGGTGTAAGTTGCAGCAATAACCCGGAATGGAAGTATGACAGTGTACCGTTTATCCCGGAGAAAAAGGTGCCGAAACTGGCGATTGAAAAAACGTCAGATAAAGAAGTCTATCAGGTAGGTGACACTGGGCATTATACCGTTACCGTTACCCAGACAACAGAAGACATGACTGCAAAGCAGGTCGTGATCAAAGACGCCCTGCAGGTGGAAGGCGCAAAGATCCAAGTGGACACCATTAAGCTGTATTTCAATGATGTGGAGATCACGCCGGCAAAAATCACATCCGATGTGAACGGCTATACCATTGAAACTGGAAAAGACCTGACCGATAAAGACAGCCTGAAAGTCACCTATGATGTCTACTTTGAGTCTGGCCGTCTCAATGGACAGACCGTGCCGAACACAGCAAAGGCAAAGGCCGAAAATACGGAAACAGAAACCGACCGGGAAGTACCGCTCACTCCAGTGGGAGATGGCCTGGAAGCCAAAAAAGAGGCGGACCCGGCAGGCGGCACGGTGGTGAAGGCTGGTGATACCATCCAGTATACGATCACTGTTAAGAACATTTCCAATCAGGAAAAGACGAACGTCCTCATCCGTGACGCGATCCCGGAACTGACGACCTATGTAGAGGGAAGTGGCGGGGAACTGTTCACGATCAACGAACAGCCATATGTCCGCTTTGTGATCCCATCTATTGCGGCAGGCGAAGCGCAGCAGGTTTCTTTCTCTGTGACCGTCAATGAAGAAGCGACGGAAGATGATGTCATCCGCAATACTGCACAGGTCTATGAACCGACAGCAGAAGAAGTGGGCGAGGATGGAACGATTCCGGAAGAAATCTGGAACAGCGACAAGTTTGAGGACACCAACACCATCACCCATCCGCTGGACGACTGGGTCATCACTGACCATGAAGTCGATGTGGTATCCCCGGCATTGGCCATTGAAAAAACGTCAGATAAAGACGTCTATCAGGTAGGAGAGACCGGGCACTATACGGTCACTGTTACCCAGACCAAAGAAGACCTTACGGCGAAACAGGTAGTAGTCAAAGATGACCTGCAGGTAGATGGCGCAGAAATGCAGCCGGATACCATCAAAGTATATTTTAACGATACGGAGATCACGCCTGTGTCCGTGACCGCAGACGCCAAAGGCTATTTAATCGATACCGGCATGGACCTTACAGACAGAGACGTTATTAAAGTCACTTACGATGTCGTATTTGTATCGGAAAGTCTGATGGGCGGCACGGTGCCAAATACGGCAAAAGCGAAGGCTGATAACGCCTATGCAGAAACGGACCATGAAGTCCCGCTGACACCTGTAGTGGATGGCCTTGAAGCGAAAAAAGAAGCCGATCCGGTGAGCGGCACCGTCGTAGAAGCCGGAGAGACGATCCAGTATACGATCACTGTAAAAAATACCTCTGATAAAGAGAAGACGAATGTCCTTGTCCGTGACGCCATCCCGGAAAATACTACTTACGTGGAAGGAAGTGGCGGAGAACTGTTTACGATTGATGAACAGCCATATGTCCGCTTCGTGATCCCGTCCATCGCTGCCGGGGAAGAACAGAACGTTTCCTTCTCCGTGACTGTCAATGAAGATGTGGATAAGGATGAGGTTATCAAAAACGTGGCACAGGTTTATGAACCGACAGAGGATGAAGTAGGGGTGGACGGCACAGTACCGGAAGAAATCTGGAACAGTGATAAATTCCACGATACCAACATGACCCTGCATCCACTGGATAACTGGGTCGTGACCGAACATGAAGTTGGCGTGGGAACTCCGGATGTGTCCATCGAAAAGAAAGCCGACGCCACCGTATATTCTGTGGGTGAGACCATCCAGTACACGATCCTGGTGAGCCAGAATACCGAAGGGGCCACAGCAACGAACGCCATCGTGGAAGATAAAGACCTGACAGACGGTGTGGATATTGATTACGCATCCATTCAGGTAGACGGCGCAGCCGTACCGGAAAAAGATGAAGTGGAAATGGACGCGGATACAATCCACATGGTACGCACAGACGGAGGATTCAAGGTGGTTTACCCAACTCTGTCCGGACAGTCGGAAATTACATTTACCGCAACCATTACCAGTGAAGACCTGACCGGCCAGAAGATCCATAACACGGCGACTGTCATCACCGACCAGACACCGGAAAAAGAAGCGACTGTCACTGTGAAGGTTCCAAAGTCCACACTGGAAAAGGTAGTGGAAAAAACATTTCATCCAGACGGAGCTTCGTCTAAAGACAATGATGAAGGAACGAGTGGCCCGAAAGGGGCAAAGACCGGCGTTACAAGCTATGCCGGATGGTTTGCGCTGGCGGCAGCCGCCTTTGGCGGGACCGGCATCTTCCTCCTCCGGAGAAGACGGAAAAAAATGAAATAAATAAGGGACAATACAGCAGGAAAGTAAGGGCCTGCTTTTTTTGTACCCAAAAACCGGAAAGGAGGCAGCCCGTACTGAATTTCAGTACGGGCTGATATTGAAATATGAAGATAAGAAAAGTATTGCCCGGCGCCCTGTTCCTTTTTTTATGTCTGCTCTGCGGAGCTGGCATTGCCGGCTATTTTTTCCATCTGGAGCCACAGCCGGCTGTAAGGCAGGAAGCAGCCCGCCTGGTGGGGACCAGGGATGTCGTCATCGGCGTGGGAGAGACGTTGCCCGACTTAAAGGAAGGGCTGGGCGTCAATGACGCGGTGGAACGGGTGGAGATCGACACCGGTGCTGTTGATACCGGGACAGCCGGGGAATATCCCATCATTTACCGCTATACTGACGTACAGGGGGAGACCCATGAGATAGAGACTACCTGCACCGTGACGGCGGCAGACAGCCCGGAAACAGTACAACGCCCGGAAGAAAAAACAGGAGAAAACACCCGTGGGGAAAAGGAGACAAACAGACGGCAGGAAAAAGAAACCATGCCGGATAAAAAAGAGACGGTGCGCACTACGCCGCCGCAGACTGGCGACTGGACAGTATTTGTGGGATATGCGGTTCTGTTTTTGGTCTCGGTCTTTTTGTTCCTGCTCCTGTTCCTCCGGCGGTGTGTTTTTGGATAAAGATAGGAGGTTTGATGGATGGATGAGATGAAGATGTATCAGGAAGGGCAGGCCGCCGGCGGGGGACGGCCCCAGGCAGCCACTATGCCGGATATGCTGGAGCAGATGCGGCAGATCTTTGCCGACCGGGACGCAGAGTATACCCGGATGGAACAAGCGTACCAGAAAAGGAAAGAGATCCTGGACGCGAAAGAAGCGTCCCTGCTGGAGACGGTATCCGGTCTGGAAGACCGACTTTCGGTTGTCACTGCCCGGGAGGGAAATGTCCGGGAAAAAGAGGCAGAGCTTCAGGAGAAGATGGAGAGCCTGGCAAAAGAGAAAGCTGCCTTGCAGGAAGCGCAGGCAGAGCTGGAGAAGGAAAAAACGGAACAGTGGATGAAAGTCTCTCTGCTCCGGGAAGAGGCCCGGAACGAAAAGCTCCGGAGCCAGCGCCTGGCCGGGGAGTATGAGGAGAAGTTATCGAAACTTCCGGCGGACAGCCCGTACCTTTCTGTTCTGCAGGAGACAGCCGGGCAGGCAGCCAGAAAACAGATGGAAGAAAAAATTGCCGCGATGGAGACTTCCCTCCGGCAAAAAGAACAGACGATCACAGAGATGCAGGCGGAGAACGAGGACCGTGAGGTGCAGATCGCCGCCTTGCAGGGAACGGTGGACAGCCAGAAGGAAGAACTGGAAAAGGGCAAAGAAGAGAACCGGCAGTTAAAGGCAAAAAATGAATACCTTACGAAAACCAACCAGGAATTGGAAGAGTTGAGCCAGATCCTGCCGGAACAGCAGAAACAGGATATGGAATCCCTCCATACACTGGCAAAGGAGCTGACAGAGGAAAAAGAGGCCCTCAAGGAAGAAAACAGACGTTTAATGGAAGAGAACCGACGTCTGCAGGAAGAAAAGGGAGAACTGTTCAAAAAATTGATGGCAGGTGTACAGTCGGGAACGCAGGATAGGGAAAGCTGGCAGGAAAAAAGAGAATGGGAAGAGAAAGGTTCATCTCAAAATACAGAAGAAATAGAAGAAACAGACACAACCATTAGCCAGGAAGAACCCCTACAAGCCGACGTCTTGTTGATGGAAGACCTTTTGACGGCGGAGACTTTGCAGGAGTATCTGCAAGAAGAGGGTGTGAATGCGCGTCTTCTCCACTCTGCTGATGGGGAGTTAGTTGCTGTTGCAACTGATGAGTTACAAATCATGTTTGCCTTCCGGGAATCGCCGCGGTTTGATATCCGGAAAAAACAAAAAGGTGGTTGGGGGATGAAGAAACTGATCCGGCGATATAACGAGAATAAAGCGGGCCTGACGTTTATCTATGATGAAAATGAAGAAGAATTGATCGGTTCTGCAGAGTTTTCTCTCAGTATATCTCCAGAGGATCTGATTCATAAAGTGTATCAGGCAGCCCGCATTTATTTTGGATATCAAGATAAGAAAGAGAAATGAGCCGGGAACTTATTGTCATTATAGGTTTGTCTTTTGGTTTTGCTCTGTTTTTGACACTGTTTATTTTTTGGGTACAGCAGATGCGGGATGCAGTACCCGGATATAAACGACCCTTGCCGGCTGTCCGGTATCATCAGGAGACCGTACAGTGCCTGCGAAACGCTTATCGTGCAGCAGGAAGTATTGAGGGGATGCTGCTGTTAGCGCCTCGGAAATGCCGGCAGAAAAAGGCACGGAAACGGTTCCGTGCGGCAGTGAGTTACCTAAAAGACAGTCGTTATCGGGATTATGAGACTGCTTTGCTTGTTTATGCATCGGACGGCTCGCCGGAGTGTGACAAATTATTTACCTATATCATAGAACTGGAAGTCCAAAAAAATCGTGGACTTCCTATGAAAATGAAAAGGAGTGAAGACCAATTATGAGAAAACATAGTTTTATACAGATCATAGCGGTCATTATTGCATTTATCATCGGTATCGTAGCAAATGTGGCGGCACGGACATTGGTATTACCCCGTATCCTCCCGGCTGGTCTGCAGCCAATGACCGGGCTTCTGGCAATATTGATCCAGATTGTTGTATCTGTGGTCATTGTAATATTGATCGGTATATTTAGCAGGAGGGATAGATAAATGCGGAAAGATCAAATAAAGAGATACATAAAAAAAGTAGGAAGAGAAGCAGCCAGGATGGGGATATCCCTTTGTGTGGCTGCATTTTTTATCTCTATCCATGTACAGGCGACCAATGGGAATATCATCACGACGGGTTTTAATTCCCTGTATGATGTGGTGGCGTCTATCGTATCTAATATCGGACAGTTATTTTTATTATGGGGTGTCTTTGAGATGGCCGCCAGCATGAACACCCAGGACGGTATGGCGCAGTCATCGGCTTTTAAACGGGTGGGCGGCGGCCTCATCGCCTGTATCGCCCCGCAGATCATCCCGCTCATTAATACTGGAGCCAACTAAAAAGGAGGTGCGGCCTTATGCCGGATTGGGTCACAAACTTTTTTGGCGGATTTTCTATCGGACTGGCAAACACAATCTGGAAGGCAGCCATGGCACTAATCGGCGGGCTGTTAGGGACACCGCCGCAGGATTTCTCACCGGATGCCTGGAACTTTGTCGAACGCACGCTGTATCCGTGGTCTCTATCCATTGGGGTATCCCTGCTGAACCTGTTTTTTCTCATCGCCATTTGCCGGGCAGTCAGTGACCTCCACCATAACATCACCCTGGAAATGACGATTGAAGCCTTTGTCAAGATCGTGGTTGCCAATGTCATTTTCCTGAACCTGTTCCTTCTGATGCGGCTGATCCTGTCGATTGCGGCAGCTATGGTGGGGGAAGTATTCACAACACAGAGTGCAGATCTGATCGTAGATGAGATGGATATCGGTTCGACACTGTTTTATCTGCTCTTCGGTATCTTCTTTGTACTGGTGGCGATCGTTTGCAGTTTTCTGCTCCTACTGACGGTCTATAGCCGCTATATCAAGATTTATCTGCTGATTGTGCTGGCTCCGTTTGCTTTGCCGACGCTCATCGGCGGCAGGGAGACGGAACGGACATTTTATGCCTGGCTAAAAACTTTTTTGTTAAATGCATTTGAGATCGTGGCGATCGCCCTGACCATGGCGATATCATTTAAGATCATCAATGCCGGCATCTCCGTTTTTGAAGGCTCCGGCCTGGTGGGGGAAGCAGTCGATGGATTTTGGGATGCATTGAACGCCCTGTTTACGATGATCTTTATGACGGCCAGTGTGAAAGGAGTAAACAGCCTGCTGGCAAAAGCCCTGGCATTATAGAGTTTTGATTAGGAAAAGAAGGGAGAAGATACGATGAAGATTGACATAAACGATGATTTTGATACGACGTTTCAGAATGAAATATTTGCCGGATTTACACTCAAACAGTGTATTGCTGCAGGTATTGGGCTGGTGGCCGGGTTTGGTTCCGCAATTGCTTTGTATCATTATACGGGCCTGCCGATCGTACAGTGTACTTATATTGTAGTTCCAGTAATGGTACCGTTTTGTGCGGCTGGCTTTTTCACATATCAGGGAAAATCTCCTGTAAAAATTTTAAAAGAGATATGGTTCGTCCATCAGACGGAGCGCCTGACATATCAGGCGGCAGAACAACCGGAAAATATAGGGAGGGTATTTACCATGAAGAGGAACCTGCCCAAAAGGAAGAAAGGAAGGAGGAAAGGCCATGGCCATATTTAATGCGGACGTCCGGTTCAGGGACCAGAAACGGATGAGCCTGCCGGTTGTCAAAGTCCCGAAAAATGTCCGGGAAGCCTTTCACATTGACACACTCTATGAGAATGGCATCGCCAAACTGGAAAAGGGAAGGAAAAACTGTCTGTATGACCGATGTTATCTGTTTGAGGAGATCAATTACATCAACAAGGATGATGGGGAGAAGACCCGTTTTTTAAATCAGTTTATGGCTTGGTTGAAGGCCATGAACGTAGATTTTAAGATTACAGTGGCTAATGAGTATCAATCTGCGGCGGATTTTATCAGGAAATACCGGTCCAACAAAAACAAAGAAAGCTATCCGGAGACGGAAAAAGGAATCCAGGATTGGATTGAGGAGAAAATGGGGGAATCCAACCCCAACGTGACCACCTATCGGTATCTGACCGTCTCCTGCCGGGCGGAGACCCAGGCGGAGGCGGTCATCCTGTTAAATGCGATCGACACGGTCATCCACGACATGTTCCGGGCATGGCGGGGACAAGTCATGCGGCTGTCAGCCAAAGAACGGCTTTTCTGTCTCCATTCCCTGCTCCGCCCGGGAAAAAAGGAGGAGGAAGCCTATCTGTCTTTTGGGAAAGGACACGACTGGAAGAATGACATCCTGCCCCGGACCATCCGTCAGAAAAGCAACTTTCTTGTTTTGGACGATTAGTGGTAGTATAAAAATAGTACAAAGTAAAGATGCCATGCAGACCTAAATCATGTATGATAAGAGAGATGATAAAAAGGAGGCAGTACAGGCATGGCAAAGGGTAGCAGATACGAT
>NZ_NFIR01000042.1:0-20097 GCF_002159465.1 Eubacterium sp. An3 | reverse complement strand
GGTTGCAGTCATGCCATAATATGTCACCCGGTCAAGCAGGAATAAAAGAAGATTCCGGATCTACCCTCCGGGGCAGAGACGGTTTCAGAAGCTCGGTAACTTGTTGCCGAGTAGTTCACTTGTCTTTTGGCTGTTAGAAAGTTTCGCTGCGAATAATGATTCGTTTTATAAGGAGCCTTCAAATCTTAAAATCTGCTTTATTGTTGTTGTTATTTGCTTTTCTGTCATGTTTATACTGGATATCGTTAACCGATATGTAAGGATTGCTAGGATTGTAGAGTCTACGTTGAATGATATTGAGAAAATGCCAGAAGAAGAAGTTACGGAGAATTTGAAGTTTCTTATTAACATAATGATCAAAGATGAAGAAACCAGAAATCGTAAGCTAAAAGAAATAGAAGATTTTACAAAGAAAGAGGATTCCGTAGCGGAATTGTACACTTGGATACGGAGGACTCAGTATGTATCATGACATAGAAAAAGCATCTTTTTGCACATGATGATAAACACTATATATAGTATATATTATGAAGGAGAAAACATGAATTTAGCATTGACAGGTCATAGACCGCAGAGACTTGGATTTAATGATGACGAAAAGTCAGCTGATTATAAAAGCATTAAGCTGTGGATTAAGAGTAATATTGAACGTGAGATATTAGAACATCGAAAGCCTGTAACAGTATATTGTGGAATGGCTGACGGGTGCGATGTAGCATTTGGTTTAGTTGCATGTAAATTAAAGGAAAATAACCGACCCGTAAAGTTGATTTGCGTACTTCCGTGTAAGAATTACAATTCTAGTCACAAATATTACTCATATCTTAAAGAACACGCAGATGAATGGGTAGAATTATCTGCTGAATTTTATCGTGGATGCGACAATGTACGCGATCAATATATGGTAGATCATTGTGATAAGTTACTTGCTGTATGGGATGGCAATAAGTCAGGCGGTGTATGGTCTACTATCAAAAAAGCAAAAAAAGCCGGTAAAGAAATAGAATATTACAAGGTCAATAGAGGAACACAAGAGAAAATATGAACGCCGAAACAGCAAAAAGACAGGCAGGAGCCTGTCTTGAAGATTCATCCCCGAACGATTTCATCGCACGGGGTTTTCTCTTTATATCTTTATAATGGCGTCTGCGGTGTATGGCCCGGCGCCATTATGCTATGTGAAGGGAGGTTATCATGCAAAAGATCATATTTTTGGATGTTGATGGTGTTCTTAATTCTCTGGAATATTTTAATCAATTAAAAAACTCAGATCAGTCAAAAAAGATAGGCGAATATCAGGAGCTTGATGTAGAAAAAGTAAGATTGCTGGCAGAGATCATCACCAACACCGGCGCTGAGATTGTCCTTTCTTCTACCTGGCGTGACATTGGACGAAAGGAAGGGCAGCGGGATCATCCCATGTACCAATATCTGGTAGACACGTTAGGTGAGTTTGGCTTGAAGATCATTGACCATACCCCGTATTTTGAATATGACCGGCCACGGGAGATCAAAGAATGGCTGAACAGGCAGGAAGACAAGGACATACGTTTTGTGAGCCTGGATGATGATTTTACCCCAGAGGCATATGAAAAATATGGTATAGGAGAATATCTTGTACGGACGACATTTTATGGTTCAAATGGAGGGTTGCAGAAGGTACATGTGAAAAAGGCAATAGATACATTGAATGATTAGAAAAGCGGAACATAGTTCCGTTTTTTTTATGATGTTTTTTCTATCATTTCCTCCACTACGAATAGATCGGCGAGCAAGCTTATCCAGATACAGCAGGCTCGCCTATCATCCCGCAGGAGAAGATTCCTGCTAGAATTTCATTGAAATTTGCAAATGAAATGCTTTCGCACGGATGCGAGTTGTGAAAAAAATGTGAGAGAAAAAACAAAAATTCGTGACCACTCTTTTTACATATTATAGATAGTCAACAGCCGACCTGTTCAGCTGTTTTTCTTATGAAAGGGGATGGTCAAAATGATCTGATCAAAAGGAAAATCAGTAGTTTTGTTGCAAACAACTTATCGTCGTGCTCAAACAGAGTACGCGAAAGCAAATGAATCAGAAAGGAAATAGTCAAAATGAAAAGAAAAAGTATTTTAAAGAAAGCAATGGTCTCCGTCCTTGCTTTTAGCATGGCACTCAGCCCAATGACTGCATTTGCGGCCCCACCGAACTCCTATCATGATGCATTGGAGGGTACCGGTTCTAGCGATACCAATGAAACAGATGTAAATAATGATCTGGGTGATTTTGACATTATCGATAAAGATGCAAAAGGTTCCCTGACGATCCATAAGTATGACTTAACTTCCGCACAGGAAGATGGACTGGTGTTTAACTGGTCTGATACAGATCATGACTCCGACGGCACAGATTCTACTTTGACTACAGCGGATGGAAAGCAGATCAACATTACATCTACTGGTCAGGAAAACGCAGAAGCCGCAGAAGCGTTGAAGGAATATACGATCAAGGGTGTGGAATTTACCTACCTGCGTGTTGGCGATGTCAAGACATTCAGTGATGTGAATGAGGATGGTGTCAATGGCGATATCGAACTGATCTATGGTGTCGATACAGATCTGATGAAGATCCTCAGCTTAGAACCGTATAATGCAGAATCTAATGGCGAGGATTTTGTGGCAGCCACCCAGATCGATGGCACAAACTACTATACCAGCCAGCAGATCAATGATGCGTTAAAGGCTGCCCTGGAGGTTGGCACTTATGACGGCAGCTATGCTACTGATGAAGGAGAAGGTACTGGTACCAGTAATGATGAAGGTGAGCGTTTAGATGGTAAAGAGGGTATCACAGTAAAAGACGCACTGGAAGATTATATCACCACATCCACCAGCGTTCACGCAGCAGGAACCGCAATGCCGGAAACAGATGCTGATGGACTGACTGGTGCTACAGACCTGGATCTGGGTCTTTATCTCATCGTAGAGACAAAAGTTCCGGAAAATGTTACAGACACGACGAACCCGTGGTTTGTACAGATACCGATGACCGATATTGATGGACAGGAATGGTTTTACGATATCAGCTGTTATCCAAAGAACCAGACCGGACATCCTACACTGGATAAAAAGGTACGTAATGCTTACGGTACTCCTGGGTTAAACTACGATTCCACGGGTCCGGCAACATATACGGATGGTGAGTATGTCAATACTGGGGATGTTTATTCTGCGGACTCTGAGATCGTAACGAACGGGGACACCTTGTCTGGAGATGACTACGCAGCATGGCTGTCCGACGATGATAAGATGGGCGATTACGAATATTGTACGACTGTCACTGCATCTGAAGGCGATATCCTGGATTATATCCTGGTGACAAAACTTCCGAATATCACCAGTAAAGCGACATATTTAACAACTTACGAGCTGCTGGATACCTTATCTGATGGTCTCCGGTATAACAATGACGTGAAGATCGCGATCTATAACAGCGAAGAGTATGCAAATGTCAACGATACGACTCATGCGATCGATGTATGGACGATGCAGTCCGGACAGGATTACAACTTCACCTGTGAAGAGTCTAAGGGTAAAACAGATGGTTCTACCACGATCGATATCACGCTCACAGAAAAAGGTCTGGAAAAGATCAATAAAAACTATTACGATGGACAGCATTATTTAGTTGCGTACTATACTGCGACTGTTGAATCGGATGCGACCACAGTGCTGGGTGATGAAGGTAACCCGAATGACGTCACCTTAGTTTGGGAACGTACCAGTGATGAGTACTACAATACTCTGGAAGACCGCTCTATCGTTTACACCTATGGTATCGATTTAACTAAGACTTTTTCCGATGAAAACACCAAAGAACAGGATTTTAAAGCCGTACAATTCGTGCTTTATAATGAGACCGAAGATTACTACGTACAGGCAAAACAGTCTGATGTAGACGGCCTTTACTATGTGACTGGCAAAGCGACTGCGAAAGAAGATGCCACTGTCTTCTCTCCAAGTGCGGAAGGAAAGATGGTCATCAACGGATTAGAAGCCGATAACTACAAGATGACAGAGATCGCGACAGCAAAAGGATACTCTATCCTGCAGAACCAGATCGATATCCTCATCAATCCGTCCATGCGGGAGATCACTCCTTCCAGCGTACACTACATGACAGTGGCAGATGATCATGATATTGAACATCCATCTGATGACCAGGAGCTGATCTTATCTGATGGCACGACTCTTGTTGCAAAAGAAGAAGGTACAACAGATAAAGAAAATATGGTGATCGGGGAACTGACTCCGGCTTCTGCAACAGTGGATGGCGTACAGGCAGATATGTGTGTCTATGGCGCACAGCATCTGGGTTCTGAAGCCATCAATGCGACAAAGAACAGTGCAGTTGCCGCAGCTTCTGAAAATGCAGATGTTATCATCTCTGTGATGAACTCAAAGGCGTTCCTCCTGCCGCAGACTGGTGGTGCCGGATTATACCTGCTCACGATCGTAGGCGTGGCTGCCGTTGTCATCGGCGTATACTCTGTCAGCCATAAATATAAGAAGAAAGCCTGCTAAATATGTTCCGAAAGATCCTTTACACCTTGATCATCCTTACGGGAATTTCTTTGCTGCTTTACCCATGGATCAGCAACTGGCTGTACCAAAGCCAAGCTGACTCTGAGGTAAACGTTTACCATGAAAAGGTAGAGCAAATGGGGGATGCAGAGAAAGAGGCGGAATTAAAGCGGGCAGAAGATTATAACAGGAACTTGAACCAGGCACAGGTCACATTGACCGACCCATTCATCGCTGACCAACAACAAGAGGCAGAAGGATTAGAATATGATTCTCTTTTGAACCTGTCAGGCAATGGGATGATGGGATACATTGAGATTCCGACGATATCCGTCAACCTTCCTGTTTATCATGGGACAGCTGCCAGTACCTTAGAGACCGGCGTTGGACACTTAGAGGGTTCTTCCCTTCCTGTAGGAGGGGAAGGGACCCATGCCGTATTGACGGGACATACGGGACTCAATAAAGCAAAGTTGTTTACCGACCTTACGGAAGTAAAAAAAGGAGACCTCTTTTTCCTTCATGTATCCGGTCGTGACATGGCATATGAAGTCAATGAGATCAAGATCATCGAGCCGGAAGATATCAGTACTTTGCTGGTCCGTCCTGGAGAAGATCTGGTGACCTTAGTCACCTGCACCCCTTATGGTGTCAATACCCACCGCCTTTGTGTGACGGGTACACGGACAGAATATACAGAGGACATTCATCAAACGGCAATGGATAAAGGAAGCAGTGTAAAAAATTCCATCTGGATGCGAACCTATCGGAAAGCTGTGATCGTCGGTATCGCGCTCTCTGTCGGTATCATTTTGATCATCCGCCTGGTACAAAAAAGGAGGCGCTGATGCGTTTTATCAGAAACGTGTTCGGGATTGCCTGTATCATTTTCGGGATAGGCATCTTTGCCTATCCCGTAGTTACAACACAGTATTCTGCGTATCAAACGGAAGAATATATCCGCGAGTATGATGATGCATGGCAGTCTGCCGACAAACAAACGAAAAAAAAGAAAAAAGCATTATTACAGGAAGCGCATACTTATAATGCATCCATTTATGCAGAAAAGCAGGAAGGTTTTTGTGATGCCTGGAGTTATACGCAGCAGCCTTTTGATTTGAAAGGGTTAAAAGATGGAAAATTTGGGTATATCAAGATCCCGGCTATGGATGTAAAACTTCCATTATATATAGGTGCATCGAAGGAAAACCTATCGAAGGGAGCAGCAGTCCTGGGGCAGACCTCCCTGCCGGTCGGCGGCACCAACACGAACAGCGTCATCGCCGGACATAGGGGATATCAGGGGATCCCTTATTTCCGTGAGATCGAACGATTGGAAGTGGGGGATAAGGTATCCATCACGAACCCGTGGGAAACTTTAACGTACCGGGTGGAGTCCATGGCGATCATCGATCCCTATGATAATGATGCCGTCAAGATCCAGGACGGAAAGGATATGGTCACGTTGGTCACCTGCCATCCTTACCGGTCCCACGGTAAGTACCGCTATATTGTGTACTGTGTCCGGGATACGGGAAAGGAGAAGCTGGACGATACGACTTCGCCATCTATCCGTACAGAGGATGATATCACTTTTGTCTCTTCCGGACCGGACATCAAGAGGGAACAGTTTTTCCGCAAGGTATGTGCAGGGATCTTGTTCTTGCTTTTTATCGTAACTATCATCCGGCACATTTTATATAAAAGGGGGCATCCACATTGAAACGATTTGTTCCATTTATCAAGCAACATAAAGTTGTTTTAACGGTTCTGGTGCTGATCATCGGCATTATCGGGGGCATTTTGTTTTATCAGAATATTCCAGTAAATGCCTGGCAGTCTCAGAACTTTCCAAAACGGAATCTTTGGAAAAACGATGCAAATAACATTACTTACTTAACCATGACAGGCCCATCTGGTACCAGCACACTGACGGTGAGAGCATACAATAACAATCAAAATATCGGGAACCAAGAAAAGGAAAAATTCGTAAATGCTCCACGAACTATTAATTTTTCTGTCAGCGGACAGGGTTCCGGGCCATATAAACCTTCTTTTCAGACTGGCTCAGTGAAGACGACTCTTGCCAGTGAAGGAGGATATAAAGTCGTCACATTCACTGTACGCTGGACGATACCGCCTCATGAAGAGTACAAGGGGCTCACTGTCTCTAAACCGGGAAATACCGGGCGTTATAATGTGAGGAACTATGCTCCGGGACATAGCGCTTCTTCCCATACGATAGATGTCACCTATGAGGTCAATATCACAAATATGGGAATGATCACAAAAGCCGGGACAAATACACGATATTGGGGGACATCTGCCACGATCACTCTCCAAAAGCTGAACCGTACCGTTAAGGTATATGGGAATGGCGGCAATGTATCCACCGGAAGTATCACAAAAGTAGATGGTTCCGCCATTGGCACTTTACCGACCGCCAGCCGGCAGTATCATACCTTTACGGGCTGGACAGACCAAAATGGCAATTCTGTTTCCACAAGTTCCATCGTATGCCCGAATGGAGTCACGGCGATCTATGCTAACTGGGAACGCTGGATGGGATCTGTCGGTTTTAATCCGCGGGGCGGCGCCGGGTCTATGCCCGATCAAGATGTATATGCCGGGCAAGCGACCAATTTGCGGGCAAACGCATATACCAGGGAGGGCTATACGTTTGCCGGATGGGCGACGGACTCGGATTCGCAAAACGTTATCTATAAAAATGGGCAATCGATCACGCTGAAACAAAACGGCGAATATTTAGACCTGTATGCAGTCTGGACCCGGGATGACGGAGTGTTTGACACGACACAGCTGATCCAGGACGCAGAGATGTTTGGAGCGGACGGTGAGCTTGTCGGCGGCGAAGGAACGACTTTTGATAGAAACCGGACGGATTCCCGGTTTGCCCATATTGACGGTGGCAAAGATGACCCGGCGTACTTCACAAAGAAATAGGGAGGAAAGGGTATGTTTAAAAATATGAAAAAAAGAATCTTATTCCTTTGCCTGACACTTGCTATGTTATTTACAGGAATCGCCCAATTTGCCCCACTGGATGAAGAAACCGAACCTTTGCAGGTAGAGGCTGCTGTGCAGTCCGGAAAAGTGTCCCTGACAAAACTGCGGGGAACACTGGGTATCTCATCCATCGGACGACCGGCTTCGGAAGGACTGTGGGGATTCCGGGTGTCCGGCAGCCGGGCCTTTTGCTTAAACACAGGAAAATCCATGAACAATGGCGATTCTGTATCAGCAAAGACTTACAATGCTGTCACGTACAGCAATAAGGGTATTGCCCGTGGTCTGACATATTTTTTCAAAAAAATGAACACCAATTCCACCCATGATATCGCACTGATGCAGGCGTATATCTGGGCATGTGGAAAGGGTACCAGTAAATCCACAGCGGTTTATCAGGCAGGAAAATATGTAGAAAGTGGATATACAATGTCCAAAGCAAAAAAATTCTGTGAGGCTATCTCAGAGACATATCCGGAAGGCACCATCTATTATTATAAAGTGACCCATTGTGTATCCGGCAAAAGCCTTTCCGGGCATCAGGTGTTGTTAGGTTATAGCACAGATCTGTTTGAGCATCCAGAGAAAGATAAGGTAGATGCTACAGAATCTTTGGAAGGATCGGAAAATATCTCTCTGACTATCAACAAAAAAGACCAGGAAACTGGTATCGGCCTTGGCGGCGCTGTTTTTGAGATCCGTTGTGACGGAACGAGAGTCGGGACTGCGACCACTGACAATGCCGGAAATGCGACATTTAATTATACAAGAAGATATAAGACCTCGCCGAAAACATCAGAAAAATATGTCTATGTCACCAACTGGAAGCAACTGACGTACAAACAGCAGAAAGAATGTACGCAAAAAGGTTGGTATAAAAGTAAGTCAAAAGCAAAGTCAGTCGCAAAAAAGGAAGCGAGGAAAAAAGCACAAGCTGAATTAAATTCTTTGAAGAAAGCAAATCACACCTGGACTGTCACGGAGATCACGCCGCCGAAAGGGCATGCGCTCTCCAAGGAACGGACAAAGACTTTAACGGAGAGTGGTTCCCGAACCAGTTTTACCTATGCGTTTTCCAATCCGCACAGGAAAGTGAACATTTCCCTGCGGAAAGTCAGCTCCTCGCAGAATGTTGGAAAGGAAGCGACTTTACAGGGAGCCGTATATGAGGTCCGGGCAGCAGAGCCGATCTTAAACTCCGCCAACCAGGTAGTGCTTCAAAAAGACGGATTAGCTGGAACCATGGTCACGAATTCCCAGGGAACAGCAAGCATCACCGGACTCAATGCCGGGAAATACTATGTAAAGGAAGTTAAGGCATCCAAGGGGTATAACCTCGATACCAAGATCTATCAGGTTGATGGGAATACTTCCGATAATACCCAGATCACTGTCAATAAATCTGTAACATCCACCGAGCCGTTGATCGAGGCTACGGTAAAGATCGTAAAAAGCAAAGGACAGCAAGGGGTGCCAGAGGCGAACGCCACTTTTGACGTATTAGACAGTGCAGGAAACGTCGTTGACAGGATCACGACTGGCACAGATGGCGTAGGCACAACGACCAAAAAACTGCCATATGGTTCCTACACCGTGAGACAGACCGGCGGCGAACCGGGGTATGTGTTCAGTCCGGATTACACGGTCCGGGTTGATAATAACAGGGAGATCACCCTTGATATTGTCAACGAGCAGAAAAAGCCGGGACGGATTATCATCATGAAAAACACTTATACCTTATTTGACGGTGACGAGATCCGTCGTCCGGAGAAAGACGCTCGATTTGAAGTCAAAAATGCAGAAGGAAGAACAGTAGCTACCATTCGCACAGATAAGAACGGTTATGGCGAGTCCAAGGAACTGGAGCCGGGAATCTACACCATCCATCAGGTAGCCGGAGAAGAAAACTTCCGGTTCGTAGACGACTTCCAGGTGGAGATCAAGGAAGGGGATATTGATGCCCATACCTATACATTGGATAACCCGACCACTTCCGATGCAGTGGCAGTAAAGAAGACCAAGAGCCGGAATGGCGAGATCACACCGGAAGAAGGCGCAGCCTTCGCAGTGATCGATCTTTCTAAAGCGGAAGCGCCGACAGAGAAAGACTTGACCGATTCAGATACACGTACTGCCTATGTGAACAGCCTCGAAAAAGGTGCGGTATATGACACGATCTATACCGATGAAAATGGCGATGCCGCATTTCTCCTGGAAAAATGGGAAGGCAATGAGGAAGGGATCCTGCTCCTGCAGACCAGCGGCACTTTTGGCTACGAGTTATGTGCGCCATATTATACGAAAGACCATGAACCGAAAGAAGTCAACGGGATCACTACCTACGAATATGTAGCGGACGACCCATACACAGAATGGGCAAAGATCGACCTGACAAAGACCATGACGGTATCCATGGATAAATCCCAGCCTGTCACAGGCCCGGAAGCGAATGCGGAGTTTGAGATCTATGACTACGAAAACAAACTGGTCACGACTCTTATCACGGATGAAAATGGATATGCGGAAAGCCCACGGCTGGATTATGGTTCCTATACTTTAAAGCAGGTGTCCGGCGCCGCCTCCCACATTTTAATGGAACCGGTGGACTTCTACCTGACGAAACAGGAATGGCACCAAACCTTCCACTTAGGTACCTTTAATAATGAAGCAAAAGATGTGGAGTTTGAACTGACAAAGATCTCCAGCGAGACTTCCATCCTGCTCAATGATGCGGCTTATGAGATCTCCGATTATTCGGGTGATGTCGTTGCCACGATCATGACTGGTTCCGAAGGGGAAGAGAAGGGTAAGGCTACGGTTACCCTGCCATATGGTAAGTACACGATCAAAGAGATCAACGCCCCGACAGGGTTCCAGACCGATAAGGAGACGCATGAGTTTGAGCTGAACGTCAAAAGCGTCAACTATGATAAAGATGGAAATGGATCCTACCAGATGACGCTGGAAGATAAGCCGATCTACGGGGAAATCGGTATCACAAAGACCGGTAAAGTACTCACGGGATACAACGATAACGAGACACAGTTTGCCTATGAAGAAGGCCCGGTCGCTGGTGCCGTTTATGGCCTGTATGCCAAGGAAGATATCCTGCGGGATGATGGCAGCGTAGTCTGGAAAGCTGGCACAAAGATCGATGAGAAGACGACTGATGCAGACGGAAAGATCCAGTTCACCCGGAAGTTAAAAGATGGTACGGAGACAACGGAGTTTTACCTTGGCACCTACTATGTACAGGAGATCAGTGCTCCGGCAGGGTATGTCCTTGATACGGAACAGCATGAAGTCGTTCTCACCTGGGACAGCACCGCTTCCGATGTCAATACCTTTGAGCCGCTGGACCCGATCCCGGACGTAGATGACCCGTTCGGAAACAATGATGATAGGGCAAATTCCGGCCCAGCTATCCTGATGCAGGGCAAAAAATTAAATGAAATCTTCTTAAACTGGGAAGAAGAAAATGGAGAAGATATCACGGAAATTTACTTTACATACTATGATGTGGATGATGAGGCAGACTACAATATCGACGTATCGGAATCCCAGAACCGGGGTGTCATGATGTCGATCGATGGCGGTATCGCGTATATCCGTCCGGCAAGGGCTGGACAGATCATCCATTTTAACGGTTCTTCGAGTTATATGTTTTCTGGTTTGGACGAAGTGTATAATATCGTGCTGGATAATGTGGATACATCGGATGTCGTTGATGCCTCATACATGTTCCAGAAATGTATCAACCTTCCAGAACTGGACCTGTCCAATTTCAATACGGAGAGCATGCAGAACGCAGCCCGGATGTTTTACGACTGCCGTATTTTAAAATCAATCTACGTGATGAAAGCACGATTTGAACTGACAGGCGGTTCCGAGCAATATGAAGAGCCAAATATCGTTTCCATGCGTGTTACTCCAAAGCGCGACTTTGAAGTCGGTGAAACATTGACGATCGAAGATTTCACATTTACCGCTGTTTATGAGGATGACTCAGAAGCAGAAGTATTTGTCCTGGAAGACGAGGCAACATTTAAGCCGAAGACAGCGTATGCTGCCGGCACGATCCCGGTAGAAGCCCATATGGCTGGACGTTATGCCGCCCAGGGCATCCTGAATACAGAGATCGAAGTATTGGATTCCGAGACCGATGATACAGAAATGGTCAGAGCAGAGAAAGCGGAAGTGACTCTGGAACTGGAAGACGAGCTCCAGACCGTAACTATCACTGCAGTCAAGAAAGACGCAGACGATGGAACGAAACTGGAAGGCGCAGAATTTGCCCTGCGGGCTGCTACAGACATTGTAGATAATGCCGGAAATATCATCTTTACGAAAGGTGAGATCATCGGTCGCGAGACATCTTCTGGAGCGGGATCTATGGGTGAGGACTTTGAAGGATTGTCTTTCGGTTCCTTGCCGACGAATGCCTACGCAAAAGATCCAAATGCCCCGTATATGTATGAGATCTATGAGACAAAACCGCCGAAAGGATATAAGCTGTCCAAGGAAGTTTTCCAGTTCAGTGGAACTCCGGAAAATAATTCGGAACTTTCCTTTGAGCATGAAGTGGATGTAGCTAATGAACTTTCTGAGTACGTGAGCATCTGGAAGGGCTGGGCGAACTTTGATCCGGAAGATATCCCGAACTCCATCGAAGTGGAAGCAACGAACAAGAATACCAATGAGAAGAAGACCTTTACGCTGACCGCAGACGGCGGCTGGTGGTGCGAGACGGATATTTTAAAGACAGACATCAACAATTGGACGTTCAAGGAAACCAAGATGGATCCGGCGGTTGAGGATGTGTCCGTGGATATCCATGTGTATGATAATCAGGATCCGTATCAGCCGGGTACAATTCAGGTAGATAATTTTAACGGTTCACCAGTTGAGAAAAGATTTTCTATTGAAAAGAAGTGGAATGATGGTGAAAACTGTGATCAGATTCGCCCAACTTCTATTAAAGTCCGCTTTTTAGCAAACGGGGTACGACAAGAAACAGTCACTTTGAATGCAGATAATAACTGGACATATACGACAGATTTATTCCCAGTGGCAGATGAATACGGGAATGAGATTGAGTACACCTGGGAGGAGGTCCCTGCAGCTGTCATCAATGGCAATAAAGAAACTGGTTACAAATCCACAGTCAGCATCCCGGACGAGGATGGTGATGGTAGCGTAGAAGTGACGGTCATGACCAATACCCATACCCCGGCGAAGACAGAAGCTACGGTCACAAAGGTATGGGATGACGGAGATAATAAAGATAATATCCGTCCGGTATCCGTCAAAGCGACCTTATACCGTAACGGGGAAGAGGTTCGGACCGTGACACTCCGCGAGGAGAACGATTGGACTTTCACAGTGAAGAACCTGCAGAAAAATGATGAAAATGGAACTCCGTATAAGTACACATGGAAAGAGGAAGATGCCGAGTTCATTGATAACAATGACAGTTTAGGTGATATCGGGTATATGCCAGTCTACAAAGTAGAGGGCGACAAGATCACGATCACCAACCGGCATAAAATGCCGCTGGGCAGCGTCAATGTGACAAAACGTCTGGATCCGGCACGGATGGACTTCTCCAATGGAGACCCGGCTTTCACGTTCGTGTTAGAAGGAACAGATGTCTATGGCAACGAAGTCCATCAGGAACAGACACTGACCTTCACAAAGACAGACCAGTCCGGCAACAGGGACAGCGAAGGATATATCACAAAGAAAGCTGTCTTTGCAAACCTCAGATACGGTTCTTACAAACTCTATGAAAAAGACCCATCTGGATACCTGTATTACCTTGACCATGTAGACTGCAAGTATAACGCAGAGACGGAAGACGGTATGGAAGTGATCATCGACCATCAGGAATACAAACCGGATATTGATGGCGAACAGTCGAAGTACAGCAGCTGGCAGGCAGATGCTGTGTTTACCAACGAACCGCTGCGTGGCAGCATCAAGCTTGTAAAACAGGATTCCGGAAGACCGCTCCAGGGTGTAGAGTTTGTCATCACTAATGAAGCCGGGGATACAATCGCGACAAAGACCACGGATGAGAATGGCGAGATCTACATCGACAAGCTGAGACCGGGAACCTACACGGTCACAGAGACGAAGACGGTAGAAGGACATAATCTCCTGACAGAACCGTTTACGATCACGATCCCGTTTACGATCACTGATGATGAAGCACAAAAACAGGGGGTTGATACCTCAGACGCGATTTATCATGCATCAGATAAATCCTGGTATTTTTATGATCTGACTTATGTAGTCGAAAATAGGGCGACGTTGGATCTGCCAAAAACGGGTGGAATCATGGATTACCTGCCGATTGCGGCAGCGGTCATCCTGATCTCTGTTGGTGGTTATTATCTGACAAAGCGCAAGAAAAAAACAGGATTAAAAAAGTCTGAATAACAAAGTGTAAAGGCGGGACTTCGGTCCCGCTTTTTACATATTACTGGCGTAACCATTTTATTACACAAGAAAAGAAAGGAGTTCGCCATGAATCTATCTGTAATCATTGCCTACGTTGTGCTACTATTTGAAATGATCTATATTATCTTTCAAGGGGGAGAAAACATGACAAGTGAGATCATAGCTGCGATCATAGCGGGAATTGTTGCGATTGCGGTTGCAGTGATCGGGAATGTAGTCACTTTTTTAAAGGGGCGACATAACGAAAAGAATGAGCATGACAATCTTGAAAAGGGACATGCGGGTCTGTCAAAAGAGCATGAGAATCTGTCAAAAGAGCATGACTCCATTCTCGAAGCACAGAAAGAGCATACTTCTTATCTGGAAAAAGTAACCAAGGAGCAAGTAGGAATCTTAAACGAAAAACAGACAAGCATTCAGACAGACCTAAAAAAACTTTCCGAAGAATCTATCCGGATGTCTGAGATACAGAAACAGGTGAAGGAACGAGGTATTGACCCCGAAAAGATGGTTGCAGATATTCGGCATCTGGTCCAGATGAATGCAGACCAATCCCAACAGATCCGGCAACTGACGGAAGAAAAACGTACTTTGTCGCAAGAAAAAGACCATCTGCTATCTGAAAATATTTCTCTCAAGGTTCAAAGAGACCAACTTGAGATCCAATTAAAAGAAAAAGAACAGATGATTCGAGAATTGCAGCATCCATCAAAGGATGAACCAGACTGGGACTTTGGTAGGTGAGGTATGTGAACAGAATTGCAGGGAAACAAACTTTTTCTTTTCTTTTTTATTATAATAAAGGCATAAGATCAACAAAGAAAGGATGTGCATTTTTTATGAGAAAAGCATGGTATAAGGCGGCTGCCCTTTGCTTGGCAGTCGGGTTAGCGTTCTCCTCCCCGGGGGCGGCGTTTGTACAGGCAGCAGCAGTGGAGACCAGACAGGGTACAGAGGATATCCTGGAAGGAGTGGAGACGAAATTTTATGAGGATAGATATGATGATGACGGAGATGGGGTAAATGAGACGGGGGAATTATCTTATATCTGTCCGGAACAGACTTTTGATTCCTATGAAGATGCTGTAAAAGAATTAGGGGAATATATTAAGAAGTTTTGCCGGCTCCGACAGGATGGTGTGAGATATTTTGCTGTGTCTGTCCCTGTAGAATTTTTCTCTGAGGAAGAGATTGAAGAATTAACAAAGACACAGGGACGTTCTATGGGACAGGATGTTTATAATGAAGTGATCAAAGTCACGGCTGACCCAAACGAAGGAGAAATGCTGGCAGAAGAATGTCCTTTAAAATCCGGTTTTTTAAACCAGATGAAATATAGGAATGGAAAATACACCGGAAATTTTGTGTACCGGACATTATATCGGCATACAAATGAAGCATACAAAGCTTTTCAGGATAAAGCAGAAAAAGTTTTAGACAGTTTAGCGTTATCTGGTAAAACGGATGCGGAAAAAGTTGATGCAATCAGCAAATGGATCTTTAATAATGTGGAGTATCTTGGGTCTTCCGATGTTTCAGAGGATGAAAGTACAATTGATATCCGTAGTGCTTATCGAGCTTTAATGGAGGGCTCGGCTAATTGTGTTGGCTATTCAAGATTATTTCAATATCTTACTATTTCGGCTGGATTTGACTGCCATACAATTAGAGGACACATGCTGTATCACAATGATATCATTAAACTTGTAGATGGCGGATTTTATAATGAAGAAACGAATTCCTTTGATGAATCTGCATTACCGGCAAATTCATCTCATGCATGGAATTTGGTAAGAGTTAATGGATTATATTATTATGTTGATCCACAAGATGGTATACTTTTTGGAACAGATGGTACAAAGGGATTTACAATTTATAACGACAAAAAATATCCACATCATATTCCTTCTGCAAGTACAATTAAAATTGATAAAAATTTGATTTCCAAAGACGATTACAATACCTCCAACTTGTCTTGCACCCATCAAAATACAGAGATTCGGGATAAGAAAGATGCTACCTGTAAAGAAGAAGGATATACCGGCAATACCTATTGTCTTGATTGCCAGAATGTTGCTGCAGCCGGTACAGTCATCCCGAAAAAAGATCATACTTTTGATGAAGGTGTCGTTACCAAAGCCGCGACCTGTACAGAGGATGGAACAAGAACTTTTACTTGTACCGTATGCGGCGAGACGAAAGAAGAGACGATCACAGCAACTGGGCATCAGAATACAGAGATCCGGAATCAAAAAGATGCATCCTGCGAAGAAGCGGGGTATACAGGAGATACCGTTTGTACCGATTGTGATGCAGTGATCAAACAGGGCGAGAGCATCCCGGCAACTGGGCATCGGGACACGGAAGTACGTGGTGCAAAAGAAGCTACTTGTGAAGCCGATGGCTATACAGGTGATACCTATTGTAAAGATTGTGGAAATAAGATCGCTTCTGGAGAAACGATTCCATCGAAGGGGCATACCTATGGCGAAGGTGTAGTCACTACGGAACCAACCTGTACAAAGACGGGGGTAAGGACTTATACCTGTTCTGTCTGCGAGCAAACGAAGACAGAAGAGATCCCTGCTTTAGAACATTCCTATGATGAAGGTGTGGTGACGAAAGAAGCAACCTGTACGGAAGAAGGAGAAAAAACATTCACCTGCTCCCGCTGTCAGAATACGTATACAGCACCTGTTGCGATTGATCCGGATAACCATACCTGGGGAGAGCATATCTCATATATTTGGGATGGAGATACCTGCACAGCAGAACGGGCGTGTGCCAATAATCCTGAGCATAAAGACAAAATTGATCTGTATGTAGAGGCTGAAAGCGAAGATGCTACCTGCACAACCCCTGGAACGATCATTTACACGGCAACCGGCACGTTTTCCGATGGCACTAAAGCATCCGACATAAAGACAGTCACAGGAGAGGCTCTGGGTCATGATTATAAAACCGTTGTCACACCGCCGACCTGCCAGACAGATGGATATACGACCTATACCTGTTCCCGATGTGGGGATACCTATACAAGTGATAGGGTAGAAGCATTACCGCATGCTTATGATGAACCAACCTTTATCATCAATGAGGAGAAGGCTCTTTTTAAATGCAGTGCCTGTGGATATGCTAGAAAGGTAGACGCTGATATCCGAACAGAGGTCAAAAAAGAAGCAACCTGCTCTGAAGAAGGAATCCTCTCTTATACGGCAAGTGTTGAATTTGAAGGAAAGACATATTCCAAAGAGGGAGAACAGGTCATCGAAAAACTTCCGCATACGAATGCCATCATGAAGGGATATGCCCCGACCTGCACGAAAGACGGGTTGACAGATGGTGTTAAATGCAGCGTCTGTAAAGAGGTCCTCACCAAACAGGAAGTGATCCCGGCTACCGGCCATCAGAACACAGAGATCCGGAATGCAAGGGCAGCGACTTGCCAGAAAGAAGGATATACTGGTGACACTTACTGTAAAGACTGCGGCGAAAAGATTTCTTCTGGTACCACGATCGCAAAGACCGCACACACCTGGGATACCGGCAGAGTGACGAAAGCAGCGACTTACGATACGGAAGGAGTACGGACTTATACCTGTACTGCCTGCGGTTCTGCCCGGACGGAGAGTATCCCAAGACTTACCAGACCAGAGGTAAAAGTACAGAGGATCGCTATTTCCGCACTTTCCAACAAGATCGCGGTAAAGAAAAAGATGAAACTTTCCGCAGAGACATTTCCGGCAAATACAACGGATAAACGGATCACCTGGACTTCCAGTAATCCAAAGGTTGCTACGGTAAATCAAAGCGGCGTTGTAACCGTCAAGAAAAAAGGGTCTGCTGTGATCACGGCAACTGCCGCCAGCGGAGTAAAGGCATCCTATAAGATCAAAGGGATGAAAGGTGTCGTTAAGAAAGTTGCCGTTTCTGGCGTAAAACCAGTCAAAGCAGGAAAAGCATTAAAGTTAAAAGCGAAAGTTACTGCAACCAAAGGAGCGAATACAAAATTAACATGGAGCAGCAGTAATGAGAATTATGCGAAAGTATCCGCTTCTGGTAAGGTGAAGACTACAGCAGCCGGCAAAGGCAAGAAAGTAAAGATTACTGCCATGGCAACAGATGGAAGTAACAAAAAGAAGACGGTTACCATTAAAATTAAATAATACGTGGAAGAGCGGAGCTTCGGCTTCGCTCTTTATTTGATGGCAAAAAAATATAATCTGTGCTATAATATCCGTACAAAAAAGAACCCTGTTCTAAAAAATAATGTGTAACCTCCGACATATTGTTTTTGTAGTAATATTCAAAAGAAGGAGGAATGCGTATGCAGACGTCATTAGCGCATAGTATTGAAGAGAATCCACAGAAACGGCAACTAGATGAACAATGTAAGATCGTGTTATCCCACAAGCCGCTTCTTGCCCGGATCCTGAAACGGACAGTAGAGGAAGTAGCGGATATGGAGATTGACGAGATCATTGCTTCCATTGAGGGAAGCCCGTCTATTGGAAGCATACCCATTTTGGAAGGAGAGGAACGGATCGAGGGCAGTAATACAGAGTCAACATCGAAGAATGAGGGCACTGTATATTACGATATCCGTTTTTATATCCTTGTTAATGAGGGAAAAACCAAGATCTTATTTGATGTGGAAGCACAGAAAAACTACTATCCTGGTTACAAAATCGTGACAAGAGGGATTGCTTACTGCGCCAGGATGATCTCCTCGCAGATCAATCAGGAGTTTGACCTGAAACATTACGATGACTTGAAGAAAGTCTATTCCATCTGGATCTGTTTCAACCCGCCAGATTATATTGGCAACGCCATCAGCCGGTACCATATCCAGAAAGAAGACTTGCTCACCGGTATTCCGGACGAAAAGGTCGCATATGATAAACTGGAAGTTGTCATGATCTGCCTGCGGGACGATATGGATCAAAAAGATGATGAACTTATCGGGTTGCTCAACACGATATTTTCATCAGAAAAGACGAAAGAAGAAATCAAGGAAGAATTGTCAGATCAATATGGGATCCCAATGGAAGATGGATTTGGAAAGGAGGTTGATCTGATGTGTAATTTATCAGAGATGTATGAAGAGCGCGGTATGAAACGCGGCATGGAACGCGGTATGGAACGTGGTATGGAACGTGGTATGGAACGTGGCAAATTAATAGGAAAAATTTTGGCTTACAGAGATTGCAATCTCTCTGATGCAGAAATTGCATGTAAGGTGCATCTTCCTGTATCAGAAGTAAAAAAAATAATTGAAGAAAAATCCCTTCAATTACAATGTTGATACAGAAAACGGAGTTTCGGCTCCGCTAAAAGGCGGTTACCATTAAAATTAAATAATGTGTGGAAGAGCGGAGCTTTGGCTTCGCTCTTTATTTAATGGCAAAAAAATAGCATCTTAACTGTTAACGGTGAAAAGGAGGTTAAGACGATGTGCGATGTAGCAGAGAGACTTGAGCGACGAGGTATAGAACAAGGGATAGAACAAGGGATAGAACAAGGAATAGAGTCTGTTGCTGATTAACTTGATAAAAATGGGAAAAGATAATTCCTTGATTATGCAGGCAACGAACCTATCTGAAACAACAGTAGAAAAATTAAGAAAAACCGTACAGAATGCGTCTGTCAAAAACATGTCTTATTTGTGAACTACTCGGCAACAAGTTACCGAGCTTCCGAAACCGTCTCTGCCCCGGAGGGTAGATCCGGAATCTTCTTTTATTCCTGCTTGACCGGGTGACATATTATGGCATGACTGCAACCATGCACCCCGTAGTTCGACAGGCTATCCCCGGTGAACCACCGGTTCTTTTCGCGGTTATCGTCCGTCCGTTTCCGGAGGCTACGCCGCAAGGGGGTGTGTTTCTGTATAAATACGCGTCCCCTCATTCCGTATATTGATAGCTGCCTGATGGTCCCGCCCCATGACGTGCCCACACTTCGGGCATATATAGGTACGGTCAGACAGCTTCAGCTCACTATGTTTATAGCCGCAGGAAGAACATGTCTTACTGGATGCAAA
>NZ_NFIR01000041.1:0-20466 GCF_002159465.1 Eubacterium sp. An3 | reverse complement strand
CGTCCAGGGAGTACCAGGCGCGGTGGTAGACCTTCCGGCGCTCATAGTTGTTCATCTCGCGCTGGGCCTGCCGCATGGCCTCCCAGACCTCGTCGCTGACCTCTACAAACTCGTCGTGCCGGTAGTGGGGATAAATCCACCGCAGATTGATTGTTTTCATAGGCTTACCTCCTGAAAATGGGAGAGGCGGGCAGCTTGTCCGCTGTCCGCCTCCCGCTGGGATAAGGGAAACAATCCCTTTCACTTGGTAGCCCGAAAAGGGGTCATTCGTATGGGTGGTTTCTCAAAATTTTTTGAAAAATTTTTCTGACCGCTTCAATGGAGCCTTGCACCGAACTCTTGGAGCAGCCGCACAGGGCAGCGATTTCCGAAAAACTCAGCCCGTCCAGGGCATAGAGCAGGAACCGGCGGCGCTGGGCCTCGGTGCAGGTGTCCAGGACGGCCATCAGCTCCCCCAGCGTTTCCATGCGGCAAAGGTAGTCCTCCGGCGTTTCGCCGTAGATACCCACGCCCTCGGTGGCAACTATGTACTCGTCAAACTCCCGGCCATCCCAGTGCCGCCGCTGCTCATGGAACAGGTTCTCGGTCTTGTGGTCGGCCCGGTCAAGAAATTCATAGACTTCCAGCGTGACCTCCACGGCCACAGCTTGTCCGTCGTAATTGATGGTGACTTCCATCTGCCTTTCCTCCGTTCAGATTTTTTGCGGGAAAATCTGAACGGGGCGGCGGGGAACGGCACCGGGGGCAGGGCTCGGGCCATGTTGACCCGATGTTCCGTCCCCACAGGTATGAAAAAGCGCCCGGACAGCAGAAAGCTATTCGAGCGCAAAAAATACGGTATTCAGTTACATTGTGACAATTTTCGCACTGGCTGCCAGACGGGGCCTGTTCAGTGGCTGGGCTTTTTTTGACGGTAGTGCAAACATCGTCTGAATTTGTCGGCGGTCAGTGTGCTTCATGGCGGCTCCCTCCGTAAGCCGCCGTGTCAGTGTGTAGGCGTCACTCCTTTGTCGAGGGCATAAAGAACGGCGGTCTTGATGTACTCAAAACCGCCGTTCCATTTTAGGCGTGATGATTGTCTGCTGAACGACGGCTTTTTTTCTTTGCCGTCGTCCGGCAGAATATTTCACTCAATATTAAGTTCTGCACTACCTGTAAATTCTTCTCCCCATATTCCGAAATAGCTACTTCCGTTACCGACCTCAAATTTGCCGGTAAAGGTATCATTCGCCTGGAGAATTACAGTCGGGTCATTATTTCCTGATTGTAAGAAAATAATAGCTTCGCCTTCTTCAATCGTTAAAGTACATTCCACCTCAACGGTAGATCCTTTTTCACGCTCTACAGTAGTTCCTCCAAATAAAATTTCTGTTCCTGAAAAGCGAGTATAATCTGCCTGATATGTGCCAGTATAGCTATCTTCTCCTGCTGTACGTTTACCCTGCAAAAAGATTTCATTTGTAAGTGCAGTCTTTCCGCCTGCCTCATTGACTGAATTTATAGCATTTAATATTGTGTCCTTTACCTCGTCATCAGCAAGGTTCGCGGCAGAATCTAAAAGAGCATTTTTCCCATTTATCAGGTTTTCAAGAACAGCGTCTTTTCCATCAGCTAAAGCTTCAAAGACCTTTGAACAACCACATAAATTTAATACGCACGTCAGCGCTAATATGAAATAGATCTTTTTCTTCATTTGCTCACCAGCCTCGTTTTCTGGCCGTCTTTCTTTTTTTCTTCGTGGCTACAAGTATCTGCGGCTTTCGCCCTTTTTTTGCCAGCAATAATATGGAACATCCGATAATGGCCAATAATATAAAGATTGCAGGCAAAGGATGATAACTCATTCCATTTTCAACACCACACTCAGGGTCCATCAAAATCATACTTGCCTTAATTGGATACCAATTAAGCAACGTACCTTCAAAAGTACCAAAATAGCCGTAAACAAATGCAATCGCAACGCCCCCGAGAAAATTATTGGGAGAGCAGCTCATAATCAATATTATAGGTAAAACAGCAATATAAACGAGAACATTTGCTCCTGTTATCTGTAAAAGTGAGCTGCACACCGAACCCACGCTAATTCCTGGAAATCCGGCTGCCGCACTAACCGTCAAACCAATCAGATTGCTAAAAAAGCTAAAAAAAATCGTAAGAAGCAAAAGGATCATCAATTTTCCTGCAAGCAGTCTGCGATAAGATAAAGGAATCGTCAAAATGTTTTTTATCGTATCGTTGGTATATTCTCTCGTGATAATATAACCGGCAATCAAGGTTATGATAATCGGAAAAAACAACGTGCAGTTGTTAATCAAAACCTGACGCATAAAATATTCAAATGTCCATGTTTTTCCATCATCAGCCGTTGAATAAAAGAGAGACAGAAGTGCTGAGAGGGAAGTCATAATTATACCGGCTTTCACAACCGAGTATCGTTTCAGTTTAATAAACTCCATCTTTACTATTTTTCCCATCCTGTTCACCTCGTCCATTTTTTATAAAATCGAATAATCAGCCACAAAGAAAGAGCAACCGTAATCAGCATGAGGAGTAGCGTATGGAGTGTACTGGGAATAATCGCATATGCCTCCGGCAGAAGATTATCTTTCTGTAAATGCTCCATCATGGAGCCGCTGGTCCAGTTCATCACACAGATTACTGGAAAAGAGTTCAAAAACATAATTTTAGTTTCGCTGATTGTTGTTCCAACAGTGCCCAGTATTCCCCAATTTAAAATCGAGTAAAAGAATGACAGCAGGATGGACAACAGGAATGTACGGTTAAAATAAATAATCAGCAGAACAATCGGAAGAGATGCTGCAACGATGAGAATACCAAATACAATACTCATAATCAGCTTGTAACCCATCCCGTAAACCATTCCCATTTGAAAGACTTTTGCAAAAACAGCAACTGCAAGTGTGCTGATTATGCAAAAAGAAATACCAAAGATGAATAGCAGTGAAATCTTAGCCAAAATGAGTTGCGTATTCGTAACGGGGATCGTTCGTATATTTTTGAAAGTATCACAGTCACGTTCCATAAAAAACAGAACAGCAGCAATAATGCCGATTAAACATGGCAGCAAAAATACCAGGCCATATCCCAACATCATGGTGTAGGCGTAATCAAATCGGGTTTGCAGATAATGTTCTGTCGTATCTGCCGTCGAACCGGCTTTTGTCATATATACCAAAATAACAGGAAAAAACAATGCCAATGACAGAAACGCATAAATTAACTTTTTGCGCTTTAATTTCCAAAATTCACACTTAATCAATTTAAGCAATTCCTTCACCTCCGGTAACCTTTTTGAAATAATCTTCTAATGTTTCTTCACAAAGGTGAGCTTCGCTGACTGCAACTTTATTGGAATCAAAAGCATGAATTATAAAAGCCGCGTCCAGATTGAGATCGTACAGCATAAGGTTATGGTCGTCTTTTATGCTGAAATTTTGTGTATGGAACTCTGTTTCCAGAATGCGCCCCGCCTGCGCAGCGTCTGATATTCTAAAATGAATATATCTTCCATTTCTCTGTTCTAATTCTTCCAAACTTTCTTCTTCCAGCAAAACACCATGATCGATAATTCCAATATCATCAGCCAGCAGTGCAATTTCGGACAAGATATGACTTGAAATCAGAATGGTTTTTCCGCGTTCCGTACAAAGGCTGCGGATAAATTTTCTGACCTCAGCGATACCGATGGGGTCAAGTCCGTTAATTGGTTCGTCCAGAATTAAAAGTTCCGGGTCATGCATGATTGCAAGAGCAATCGCAAGACGCTGTTTCATTCCTAAAGAATATTGGGAAAACAGCTTCTTATCCCGATAAGGCAGCCCTACCAATTCAAGAGAACGGCGAATGGAATCCCTTCCCGGCACGCCTCTAAGCTCTGCAAAAATCCGAAGATTTTCAGTGCCAGTTAAATTGGGATAAAAACCCGGCGATTCAATCAAGCTACCAATACGGGGAAGTATTGTTCTTTCATCCGTCTGGATATTCCTGCCAAAAATATGCACAGTTCCGGAAGTTGGTTCTGTCAGCCCCAACAGCATTTTCATGGTTGTAGTTTTACCGGCTCCATTTCTCCCCAATAAACCATAGATACGTCCCCTTTTTACATGAATATTCAAGTCCGCAACACTTTTTTGTGTTTCATACTGTTTAGTAAGATTTCGTGTTTCAATAACATAATTATTCATTATACATAGCCTCCTTTTTGCCACTGATTATACTTTACCATGCCAACCTAACTTAAACCTAACCTAAACCTAACCGGCAGCTAAAATTTATCCTCTTACAAAAAGTCCCCTGCGTTTGGCAGGGGAAACTTCAAGCACTCAAGGGGAAATCTATCATGAATATTGTTTGTTTATTAGGAACGCTGTTGACCGATATTGCTCCTCCCATTTTTTCAACTAACTGCTTTGTAATGGAAAGTCCCAAACCGCTCCCTTTACTGGACCTTCCTTTATCACATTTATACAATCGCTCAAAAACATGCTGTAAATCTTCTTTGCTGATTCCAATACCATTATCACAGATAGAAATTTCGATATGATGTTCCGCTTTGTGCATGATAATTTCTATGAAACTGGCATGACTATGAGATATGACATTTTGTATCAGATTGTTAATAATACGAGTATAAGCGTTTTCATCAATCATGATTTTACAGGCAGAAGATGGAAAATCTATATTAAAATCCAAGCCGCATTCTTCAAAGACAGGTATCCAGTCTTTCAATATGGTACGGGTAAATTCAGTAGCTTCAGTAGGTGTCATTACTATATCAAAATCTCCCGAATTTAGTTTGAACCAATCAAACAGTATGTCAATATAATCTTTCAAATCATGGGCTTTTTTCCGGGCTGTTTCTATATAGGCTTCTTTATCAGTTCCAACCACAATTTCTTTATGAACAGCGTCCAGATATCCAATCAAAATGGTAAGCGGTGTTCTTACATCGTGAGATAGGCTTGACATTAGCTGCTTGTTGGCTTCATCCAGTCTGTTCATGGAAATAATGCGATTTTCATAATTATTTACAATCGCATTGATTTTATAGGCTAATGGTGCTGTCAGGTCACTTTGGCTTGCAAGTATTTTAAGGTTTGCATTACCGCCTTCAATTTCCCCCAAAGCCGCTTCCATATCTGAAAATTTTTTCTTTGTATGAATCAGTTTTGCCCATAGTATCACTGATACGAGGAAGAAAAATACACATCCTCCCAAGGCATATACAAAAGCATTTGAATACAGCAAGTCTTACACCTCCTTACTAAAACGATACCCCATACCTTTTACCGTTTGAATAATGGAAGGTTTGTCAGAATCCGGTTCTATTTTTTTTCGGAGTTTGCTAATCATAACCATGATGTTTGCATCGTCAAAACAATATTCTTCATTCCATACAGCCTCATAAATCTGTTTCTTTGTTAGAATTTTCCCCTGATTGCGCGCAAGGTATAAAAGAAGTTCAAATTCTTTATGTGGCAATTCAAAGGTACCTTTCTCCGTAGTAACACTATGCTCGTCCAGATTGATCTCCAATCCCTTGTAAACCAGTTGTCCAAAAGTATCATCAATCACACTGAACTGGGTAGAACGACGAATCAGAGATATAACACGCGCCACAAATTCATCAACATCAAACGGCTTTGTCAGATAATCGTCTGCACCAGCCCGCAGTCCCCGAACCTTACTAAGACTATCGCTTTTCGCCGTTAACATCAGAATTGGGATATTGCTTTTTTCTCTGATACGCTCCATTGTCTCAAAGCCATCCAATCCGGGCATCATTATATCTAATACAATTAACTGGTATTGTTTGGTTGAGAGAAGAAATATTCCATCTTTTCCCGAATGGCAAACATCAGCGTTTATATTTTCTACCAATACACTTCGTTGTAATAACTCACATAATTCTTTATCATCATCTATAATCAAAATTTTATTCATATTGTAGTCCCCTTCCTTTGATTGTTCTCATATCAATGGTTTTTCTGCTCTTTTTGGTATTAGCCACATACGACCGGTTCTTGAAACGTTAGATATATGTTTTTCTTCACACAATTATCCGTATCTGTTTTCTGAAATTCCCCATTCCTGTGCTATTTCGGGGCATGGCACATATTTCATATTCATACTGTCCTCTGCGCAAGGTATCAAACAATATTATAGACGGGAAGTCTAATAAAAACAAGGATATGAAATAAATAAGCCCATTATATCAAACTGTATTTCATTCTCATAATTCGACCAGAAATGTACAATGATATAGGGTGATATGAGAATGAACCAAGATGAAAGAAGGTTTGACTTTCATGGGCTCGGTCTGGCACTGAAACAGGCCAGAGAGGCAAGGGGCTGGACGCAAGCCTATGTTGCGGAGTTGGTCGGCAAGACCGACAAAACCATTATGAACATCAAGAACAAAGGCCAGCACCCCAGCTTCAACCTGTTTTTTAAGCTCGTCACGCTGTTCGATATATCCGTAGACCAGTTTTTCTATACGGAGGGCAACCGTGGCGGGGATAGTTGCCGGAAACACATTGATGTACTTTTAGACTCCATGAACGAAAAAGAGCTTGTTGTCATGGAGGCCACAGCCGAAGGGCTCAAGAAAGCCAGAGAAACGGAGGTTCGCAAGTAAGAGCCTCTGTTTTTTTGCGCCATTTTCGGGGGTGTCGCTAAATGGCAAGCAATGCGTTTGTGGCCACAGACCACAAACGCCGCTTGTTGGGGCCCGCCCCAAACCCGGGAGCTTCGGGCCATGTTGGCCCGAAGTGATCGCGTCGCTTCGCTCCTTATTTCTCATACCCTCAACACTCCATTTCTTTCTTCTTTGCAGGTTCCGAGTAGCCCAGCAGACAGTCAATGTTCGCCTTGATCGTCAAGACCTCCTGCATATCCCGGCGGGCCTTCTGGTATTCCCCATAGAGCCGCTTTTTCTTTGCGGCCAGCTTTCGCCCTTCCTCTTTCTGCGCCTCCATCTTCGGGAGCTTTGCCCCTCCGAGCAGACGCCTCATATCGGCCTGCGCCGCCCGATAGAGCTCTATATCCGCCTCATGTTCCGCAAGGAATTTCCGGCTGTACTTTGACGCTTTGTACTTATCAAAGACAGGACGGGTTTTCGCATACTGTACCGTGGCCGCCTTCAATTCCATGTTGGCTTTCAGCGCCGTTTCCGTCTGCTTAATCTGGTCGGAAAGGGCATGGAAGCGGTCAGAGGCTTCTTCCGCCTTTTGCTCCAACTGGCTGTATTCTGTCAGGCCGTTGTCCTGTAAGTAGGCAAGGGCGGCGGCCATCTGTTTGAGATTGAACACCTTCGCCCACCGCTCATAGCCCGGGCCTTTTCCCTCGGCCAGCTTCGCCTGTATATCTACGGCGAGGCTGATTTTTCTCTCCGGCCTACGCCGTTCGGTTCCGCCCTCAATAGCCGTCAGTATGTCCTTCAGGTCGTAGCCTTCCCCCAGCGTAGAAGCACGCAGTCGGGTAAAGCGGTCCTGCCCTCCGCCGGGCAGGCGAAAGCTAAGACCGCCGCCCCGGACTTTCTTTACTTCATATCCGGCCTGCTTCATCAAGTCGAGAAATTCTTCCAGACTGGCGGGACGCTTCGCAAGCGCGGTGTCTATGGCAAGACAGAGCCGTTCTTGAAAGTTCAGAGGCCGCTTTCGTTCCTTCTGCCACTCCCCATAGTGCTTATATTTACTCTGGCTCCGGGGCTTCGGGTTCTCCACAATGGAGAGGCCGTTTTCCAGACACAGCCTGTCAGAGAGCCGCCGGAGGGCAAAGCTGGAGCCCCAGAAGTTTCGGAACTTCCTGGAGCAGTCAAGGGAGGTGGAATTGTAATAGATGTGACAGTGGATATGCTTCTTGTCCGTGTGGGTCGTTACAAGAAAAGCGTGGCGGCCCTTCGTCCAGCGCATAGCCAATTCGTAGCCGATACGGTTCGCCTCTTTTGGTGTGATCTCCCCAGGATAGAAGGCCATGCGTATCTGGTAACAGAGCACGTCTGTTTCCTTTTTCTGTTCCCGCCCCGTTGCGGCTTTATAGCTGGCTTTCGCAAGAAGAAATTCCTCTGCCACCGTGGCCGGGTCGCACTCATAGGCAGAGAGATATTTACCTTCGGTTTTCTCCGGGTTCTTCCCATAGTCCAGGCAGTCACGGATGGCCGCCGCTATGGTTTCGCCTTCGCCTGCATGGCGAGGCAGGAGCGTGGTTGTCGCCAGATCGTTTCCCTCCCTTCCAAAGAAAACGGCGGCCCTTACGAGCCGCCGCGTGTACTTCGGGCCAACATGACCCGAGGTCCTATCAGCTTACAAGGAACCGGCACAGAGCGGATTTCCCGCCGTCCAGCACTCCGATCAGCGAACCGGCTGCCGCCTGCAAGCCATACGGAGAAAGCAGGAAAGCGAGGAACAGGAACACAAACCCGCCCAGCGGTGTCGGGGTGAAAAAGAGGCCGATCCCGAGGACCGCAACAATGACCGAGGCAATCGTCAGGAAGAAAGCGCAGAGGTCAAAGAGGAACCAGCACAGGGCAGTCAGCAAAGCGAGGACAAGGGCAAAGGGAGCGGCGATTACTTTCAATATCATCTTCATAGTGGAAACCTCCTTCTTATCTTTCTACCTATATTTTACCATGTCTGCCCGGGGACATAAATGTTGCGAATGATTAGTGAAACCTGTCCCCGGGCTTCGGGCCATGCTGGCCCGAAGTGGTAAAAAAAGAGCAGGGCGGCAAGCCCATCGGAACCTGCCGCCCTCGTCTTACTTTGCCACCAGCGCGGAGAGTTCCCGCAGGACCTCCGACACCTGCCCCCACAGCTTTTCATAGTCCCGCCGCAGGCCGTCTATTTCCTCCGGGTACACCCCGTAGGTGTTGGCGTGAACCGCCACCTGATTGAGATTGTTGGAACAGCGGCGCTGCAAGGACACCAGCTCCTTGACCGGGGCAAGGTCTACATGGAGAATGTAGCCGTTGAGCGCCATCTTCCGCACATAGGCCCCGGTGTTGGAGATACCGGCCTCGGCCATCCGCGCATGGATGGCGGCCAGCTCGTCCTCCGTGACCATCACATGAAGATGGACGTTCCGCTTGCGGCCCGGCATTACCGTTCCAGTTCCCGGCCCTTCCGGCGCTCCTTCGGCTCCTTGACCTTATCTAACGGTTTCTTGTCCAGCTCCGGCGGCTCCGGGGGAAGGGGCGTGTTGTTCGGCACCCCGTCGATCATGTTCTGGTTCTGCTCCGTGGAGAGCTCGGCGGTTTTCAGGTAATTGTCTTTTTCGTGCATGGCAGTCCTCCTATCTGTCCTCATGGGCCTTATGGTTCCGTTTCTGCCCGGGCTCCTTCGGCGGCTCCTGTCCCTTTGCCGCGCCCTCTTTGAGCCGGGCGGTGATAGACCGTTTCCTGTCCGGGTTGTCCGGGGCAGGCGTCAGCTCATAGTCCCTGACCTGTTTTCCGGTCAGGGGCTTTTTATAAATGGCTTCGCCCCATGCGTGTATCTTTCCCCCGGCAACGGGCCGCCGCCTGTCGTCCTCATAGTTGACGACTTCCACCAGCGGATTGTCCTTTGTGTCCGGGGTAGCCCCTATGTCAAAGGGGCGATGGGTGGAATAATAGCGGTAGTATCCGCCCGGCTCCTGTCCCGGCTCCTTTTCCTCCACTTTGAACAGGGCTTGATAATCTTGAGTACGGCGGGAAAAGTCCCGCTCCGCCCATTCCTTGTCCGTATGGTAGTGGCCCCAGTAATAGTCCCGGACGCCGCCCTCGTTCTCTGTGAACTGCCACGTTACATAGGGCTGGGGAGCCGCCGGGTTATGCCCCAGGGCGAAGCCCCGGCTGTTCTCAAACAGGACGGATTTCTCAATCTCATAGCCTTGTATGTTCTCCAATGCCTCAAACCTCCTTTCCGGCCTCGGGCCAATATGGCCCGAAGCGCCTTGATGTTACGAAATAAAGGAGCTGACCGGGGCCGGGAGTATTCTACTATTCCCGCCCCGGCTGCGCCCTCTAAAAAGCCCGGAATATCAAGCCTTCCCGGCAGGCAAATCGTAACGGCCGCCCGGCCTTTTCTCCCGCATTTTCCTCATGCGTTCCCGGCTTTTCCGGCGGTTCCCTTCGGCCTTGCAGGCTTCGGAGCAGTAGGCTTGCCGTCCTTCGGGGAGGAAGGCTCTGCCGCAGACCGCACAGGCGCGCAGCTCCGGGGCCATGCCTTCATCGGTCAGGGCGATTTCCAGCGCCGGGTCTAAGGGCAGGACGGCATTTCTGAAATACCGGCAGTACGCCCCTGTCCAGCACTTGTGGAGCATATAGCAGGGGCAGTCCAGAGGAAGGCACAGGCCGCTTTCCCCGTCATAGTTGGCGCACATTCCCGTGACCAGACGGCGGATTTTCTTCTTCTCGTCACGGGTCAGCTCCCGGGCGGCCATTCACGACTTCGGGCCACGCTGGCCCGAAGTGCGGGGCTTTACCACCAGCGCCCGGAACTTCTTGCGGCACTGGTTCTTTTTCCCTTTGCACTCCTTATGGTAGCGGCACCCGGCACAGGGGTCGTCGCTGCCGCGCCCCGGCCAGGGCACCTCCTTCATCATCCGTTCAAAAGGGCTGTTTGTGAAATTCAATGCTCGTCCTCCTTTCCGTCCTCGTCCCAGGGCGGGGTGTCCCCGTCAGCGGTTTCCTCGTAATCCTCCGCCACTTCCTCCGGGGCTTCTTCCTCATACTCGCAGTAGTCGTCCTCCAAATCCGGGGCCTGATGTTTCGGTTTGTAAATCTTGAAATAATACCCGGCTCCGCCGCCGATCAGCACCACAGCCCCCACAAGGAGGATGGCAAGGAGATTGCTGTCCGGGGCTTCTGCCTCGGGTTCCGGTTCGGGCTCTGCGGTTTCCTCCGGGGCCTCCGTGGGTTCGGGCTCCGGTTCCGGCTCGGGAGCAGGCTCCGCCGTTTCATCTTCGCTTTTTTCTGCCAGCGGGAGCAGGTCGGCCTCGGTCACGGTATTGAGGAAATACACGTTGTCCGTGGTTTTCTGCTTGTCGATCACCAGATAAAAGATGTTCTCGTCCGGCGTGGTGATGGTGTAAAACTCCTTGCCTTCCTCGTCGGTGGCGTTGTCTACCACAGTCCCGGTGCCGTCAGTGCTGAACGGGTTCTGTGTTTCCGGCTGGGCTTCGGTCTGCGCCGGGGGTGTTTCCTCCTGCGGCTCGCTGCTCTGGGCGTAGGCTGGAACCGTGAAAATGGAGCAGCACAAAAGGCCGGCAGCCAGAACCGCCAGCCTCATGGATTTAGTTTTCTTCATGGGCGTTTTCCTCCTTCCCGGTATCTTCGGACTTCGGGCCACTCTGGCCCGAAGCGGAAAAAGCGTTTTTAGGGTCGTTGAGGAAGGCCATCAGCTCGGCGGGCGTCAGCTTCAAAGAGCGTACCGCCTGCACGATCTGGCTGTTTTCTTCCTCCTGTTTCTGCTTCTCCAGGTCCCGGATTTTGGCCTGCCACTCGGCGGCCTTCTCCCGGGCCTTTTCCAGCTCTTTTTCAATCTTGTCGATCTTGTTCATGTATGGACTCCCTTCTTGAAAATTCAGGATAACCTTCCGAAAGCGTAAAAGTGCTGCGTCCAGTAGGAGCTTGTAATGTCGGCGTACTGGATAGGGTCGCCGCAGTGCAGCATTTTATTGTCGCCCACATAAATGCCGACGTGGGAGACAGGCACCCCGCTGTCATAGGTTCCCGTGAAAAAGATAATGTCCCCCGGCTTTGCCTCGGAGGACGGGATGATGGCGCACTGGTTGTAAATGCCCTGCGCCGTGGTACGGGGCAGGTTGTGGACGCCGCTTGCGGTATAGACCCAGCAGACGAAGCCGGAGCAGTCAAAGGAAGTGGACGGGCTGGAGCCTCCCCACACATAGGGATAACCGATATACTTCGTGGCCTCGGCCATCAGCGCCGCAAAAGACGGGTCGGACAGGGCCTCGCCGGGTATCTCGTAAGTGGGGCCCGGGCTGCCGCCTTCCGTGTAAATCCCTTCCCACAGGTAGGGCTTGTTGCCTTTGAGCTCCTGAATGATGGTATAAATTTCTTTCTGCTGTTCATCCATCCTCGGGAGAATGACAGCCGGAAGGGTGCGGTTTTTGAGTGTCACGTTCAGGATGTAATACTCGTAGGGGACTTCCTCGCTGGTGGTTTCCCCGGTCTCCGGGTCGGTGCTGGTCTCGGTGCGGTAGCGGATCTCCACTTCCTCGGTCAAGGTCAACTCGTACTGGGCCTCAAAAATCTCCCGCAGCTCCGTCTGCACCTGTTCCCGGGTGTAAACGTGGTACTTTGCCGACAGGTAGGAGGCCAGCTCATAGGGATTGTGGCCGATCTCGTCCACAGAGTAGCGGTACTCGTCATAGCCCGGGTGGTCCCGTTCAATATTCGCCACGGTCTGGGAAAGCTCCCGTTCCATAGCGGAATAGTCCTCGTCCGCCCCTAACAGGTCGTCGTCCTCGGAGGCGTAGGAGGTGCCGGACACGGCGTTGCTGAGGCCGCCGCCAACCGTGGTAAACAGCGAGGTTGCCGAAGCCACCACGGCGAACACCAGAAACAACAGCAGGAGAAGGAGGACGCCTGCCGGGTGACGGGACGCGAATTGTCCGGCCCGCTTCGCCGCGCTGCCCGTGGAGGCCGCCGCCTTCTTTGCGGCCTTTGCGCTCTGCTTTGCCGCCGCTTTGGCTTCTTTGGCATACTTCCGTTTCAGTTTCCATTTCTGCTGTATCCGGGAAAGGGGGCTGCTGGCAAGCTCCGGGTGCTCGGCGGCCATCTTCTGAAAATCCAGATCAGCCCGGGCACTCATTTCTTTGCGTTCCCACTTTGCCACCCGGCGGGCCGGGTGCTCCCGGTAGCGCCGCTTTGCGTAGCGGGTCAGCCTGCGGGCCGCGCCCTCGGCCACTAACTCCGATTTATGGGCTCCCTCCACGCCCACATTTTCCTGTTCCACCTGATGGATTTTGTTGTGGACGTAAAACCACGCCTCGGCCCGGGCTCCCCGGACGGCTTTCTTTGCAAGCCCGGGAGGCTTCTTTGCCGCCTGTTTTGCCTGCGCTTTGTCCAGCTTGTCCCGGGCGGTATGCAGCTTTTCCCCGGCCCGGTCTGCCTTTTCCTGCGCTTTCCGGAACTTTTCGTTTTCGGTGTCCGAGTTTTTTCCCTTCTGCCTGCGGTCTGTCCGGTCCTCCGGCTCCCGGCCAGAAGGCTCCCCGCCGCCCGGTGCGTCCTCCTGCCGCATACGGTCAGAAGGCCGGGGCTGGTCGTCGTCCTGCCGGAATTTCCCGCCCTTTGGCTTCGGGCCATGTTGGCCCGAAGTGGTCCCGTTTCCCTCCGGGGCGTCCTCGTCCTCAAAGCGGAGCCGCCGGGAGGGGCCGGAGGTTTCCGGGCCTTCCCGTATCTTCGGGTCAGTCTGGCCCGAAGTTTTCTCCGGCGGTTTCTTTTTCGGTTTCTTGCTGATGGTTTACGCCCCCTTTCCCGGCTCCCGTTTCTTGTCCTCGGGGCGTGTGGTCATAATGGCGTAGAGCTCTGTATTCTGCGGGAAGTGGTCTACAAACGGAATGGTGGTGTTCCCGAAGAACAGAAGCCCTTCGCCGGAGTTGGTGTGGGTCACATAGGAAAGCTGGTGGGGGCTGATCCCAAGCTGCTTCGCCAAAATCTGCCGGTCCCCCTGTGCCTGGGAGAGCAGAACAAGGAAATCCGAGTTTTCAAAGATGTTCTCAATCTCCGGGCTGGCAAGGAAGTCCTTCACATTCTGCGTTAAGGCGCTGGGTACGCAGCCTTTCTTACGGAGCATTTTCCAGATGGATACACAGTAGCTTGCGGTCAGCGGGTCCCGGAGAAGCACATGGAACTCGTCAAAGTAGCACCATGTGGCAATCCCCCGCAGGAAGTTCAAGGACACCTGCGAATTGACAAGGTCCTGCATAATGAGCATGGCGATGGTGCGAAGGCCCGCCCCCAGCTTCTTTAAGTCCAGGCATACCAGACGGCGGTTCAAATCCACGTTGGTCTTGTGGTTGAACACGTTGAGGGAGCCGGACACATAGATTTCAAGGGAGGTCGCCAGCCGCACCGCCTCGCCCTCGGGCTGGGCGCACAGCAGGTCATAAAGGGTCTGGAGGGTCGGCATTTCTGCCGTCTCCGGGTTCTGCAAGTGCTCCCGGTACATCTGCCGCACACAGCGGTCAATGACCGTCCGCTCCACCGGCTGCAAGCCGTCCTTGCCGCCGACGATCAGTTCCATCAGCGACAGGATAAAGTCAGCTTTTAAGGCCATCGGGTTTTCCTCGTCAAAGCTCAAATCAATATCCATCGGGTTGATGTGGTGGGGGCTGTCCGGGGCGATCTCAATGACCTGCCCGCCCAGCCGCTTGATAAGGGGCGAGTATTCACCCATCGGGTCCACCACGATAATCCGGTCACGGGTGGCAAGGAATACATTGACCAGCTCCCGCTTTGCCGCGAAGGATTTGCCGGAGCCGGGCACCCCGAGGAACAGGCCGTTGGGGTTTTTGAGCTTTTTCCGGTTCGCCATAATCACGTTGTGGGACAGGGCGTTTAGGCCGTAGTAGACCGCTTCGCCGTCCATGCGGAGCTCCTGCGTCATAAAGGGAACGAAAATCGCCGTGGAGCTTGTTGTCATGCCCCGCTGTATCTCGATTTCGTTATGGCCGAGGGGAAGGCTTGACAGGAAAGCGGCCTCCTGCTGGAAGTCCAGCCGTTTCAGGGAGCAGTTATACTTCTGCACGATACCCGACACGGTGAACAGGTCGTTGTCCAGCTCCCGGCGGGTCGGTGCCATGTTTACCACAAGGAAGGTCAAAAGGAACATCCGCTCATTCCGGCTCTGTAAATCTTCCAGAAGGGTCTTTGCGTCGTTGCTGTACGTCACAAGGTCGGGCGGGAGTATGTCCATGTCGTATCCGGCCCGGGCTGCCTTCTTTTGTTCCTCCACCTTCATCTTGTCAATATCGGAGACTTTGGCCTTGATGGATTTCACGGCGGCGGCCTGATCGACGGTCTGGATATGGAGGGTGATGGTCATTTCCGCGTCCATTTCCAGAAGCTCCGCCAGCAGCTTGTCGGAGAGCTCCGAGGCCAGTATCTGCAAGTAGGAGGCCGCGCCCCAGGTCGTCCCCACCCGGAACAGGCGGCTGAACCGGAAGTCGAAGCTGTCCGGGGCGATAAAGTCCTTCGTAGAGAGCCCGGTTTTCGGTATCATGTCCCATGCGAAGCGGAAAGGGTCTGTGCCTCCCGGGTGGAGCTGCCCGTGTAAAAGCTCCAGCCGTTCCAGCCCGGTCAGGGAGCGGGACTTAACGCCCAGCTTTTTGAAGTTGCCGCAAATATCCGCCTCCACCCGTTCCAGCCTTGCCCGGGCGGAAGAAAGGCTGTCCGCCTTCATGCCGAAGGTCACGAGCTTTGTGCGGACAATGCCGTTGTTGCTTCTGGCGATCTGGTTGTCCAGCATTTCCACATACTCCTGCCGGACGCCGTTGTACTCGTCGTCCTGCATGGGGATATTGACGCTGTACCTGCTTTCCGGGCGGCTCCGGTGATTGAGGAAGGAGAGCTGGAAAGGAAGGGTGCTGTCAAAGTAATTGAGGCAGGCGCTCCACCCGTCAAAGATGGCCGCCTGATCTTCGGCCTGTGCGAGCTGGTAGTTGATGTCCTCATACTCGATGGTTTTCGTGTAGTAGTCCTCCGACACCCGGCACACCCCGTCCCGGTACATTTCCCGGTAAGGGAGGGTCTGCTGGGCGGTGGTGGGAATGTCTTTTTTCTTTGCAAACAAGCCGAAAAGGCCCCGCCTGTCAGGCTTTCTTGCTGCGGGCTTTCCGGCGTTTGTCCGTTTCTGCAATCGGCTTCGCCTCCTTCTCGCTTAACAGCGCATAAAAGTTTTCCGTCTTGTAGGGCCGCACCCGGGGATAGAGGAAACAGGTGCGGATGATGTTTTTCAGGACCTTTTCCAGAGGCAGGCCGTCCTTTTCGTACATGGCAAAGAAAAAGAACGGGAGCATGAGCCCGATCATCAAAAGCATGGCGGCGCTGTTGCCGAGGGCTCCCCGGGTAAGCAGATAAGTAGGGAGCCCCACGCTGGCGGCTGCTGAAAAACAAATGAGCTGGCGCTTCGTCAAGTTGAAGGCCAGCTTTGTCTTGATTTTGGATAGGTCTTTGGGTACTGGCACATAGGCCACGGTTCACACCTCCTTTGCACTTCGGGCCAGCATGGCCCGAGGTTATCTTGCGGCCTCCCGGTCAGGCCGTGGGCGGCGGGCCTCCTTTGCGGCCTCTATGCCGCTCTGCCTTGCCCGCCAGTAGTCCGGGTTGTACTGCCGGATGGAGCGGTTGATGTTTTCCTCAAAGGCGGCCTTGTCCTTTACCCGGTCCGGCATCTTCCAGAGCTTTTTGTCCAGCAGCTCCCGAAGCACCACGCTTTCCTGGGCGTCCTCCTCAAAGCAGAGGTAGCCTTTATCCTTGAAGCCGCACTTTTTGGCCGCCGGGGAGAGGATAGCCGCCGCCTCACTGGCAACCATCGTCCCGCCGTGGCTTGCGGTGGTGACTAAGAACACTCCCGGGCAGAGGGTGTCACAGGTCTGCACCGGCCCCCACGGGGAGGTCTGGGGCGCATGGAACATTCCGCCCGTCCGGTCCCGGTCAGACTGTATCAGGGCAGCCTTTTCCAGAATGGCGCGAAGCTCCGGGGAAAAGTAGGCGTACTCCCGGAGCACCCGGGCGGCGTCCCCGCCGCAGGCTTTCATCAGGGTACAGTAGGCTTCACTGTCCGCTCTGGTACAGCGGCCCAGCAGCTTTCCGTCATAGTAGCAGGCCGCGTCATAGCCGGTCCGTTTTCGTGGCATGGATTCCGCCTCCTTTCCGCTTCGGGCCATGCTGGCCCGAAGTTACCGTTCCTGTCCACGGCTGGCTTTGGCCTTTGCCGGTTTTTCCGCTTTCGTCTGCCCGGCGGCCTCCTTTCCGGCTTTGAGCTGTTCGGAGATGGAGGCCCGCCCGGTGTTTCCGCGCTCCGCCATCTGTTCCAGCTTTGCCTCATAGGCGTCCAGCACAGCGGAATTGAGCTGCGCCCGGAACTCCTTTGTGACAGGATAGGCCATATCCCGGTAGCCGCCTTTGCCGTCCGGCTGGCTGGGCATCCCCACGAACAGGCCCTTGCTGCCCTGCACGATCTTCAAATTTTCCACCACAAAGCAGTCATTGAATTTCACACTGGCAAAGCCCATGAGGTTTTTTACAGGTTCAATGACCCGCACGCTTACGTCCAGTTTCAGCGGCGCGGGTGCGGCGGCAGGCGTGCCGCCCGTTCCTTTTTCCATAAGGTCCTCCTTTCCGGCGGGAACAAGGTTCCCGTCCTGATAGCAATAGCCTTCCGCATGGAGCAGGGCCAGCGTGTCCGCCGACACGTTCCCGGAAAGCTGTAAATCGGTTTCCACCATGAAGCGTATGGTGTCCTCTCGGGTAAATTCCTCCGGGAGCTTTCCATAGAAAGCCCGGCGGGGCTGTCCGTCCGCTCCCAGCTTATAGCGCCGGGGCATGGCCGCCTCCTTTCCGCTTCGGGCCAATATGGCCCGAGGTCACTAATGGGCGCCGAAGATTGATTTTGACAGGCTCCCGGTCTTAAACAGGGTGAAGCACAGAAGCACCGTGTAGCCCACGCAGCCCCAGATGGCCCCCATCGGGTCGCCGTCCACCGCTATGCTCTGTATCAATACGGCGTAAATCGCAATGCAGACCATGATGAGAAAACCCTGAAAGCCCACCGCAAAGAGGGAGCGGAAGTAGTTCTGCCCCACATGGCCGGTCTCCCGGTTGGACACCGTGGCGAAAGGGATGGGCGCAAGGCTTGTGAGTAAGTAAATTTCAATCATACGGCCATAGACAATGACAAAGATCACAATATTTAAGGCAATCATGGTAAGCTGCACAAGGAAGGATTGGAGCCACAGGCCAAGAAGCGGCCCCACGTCCATTGCCTCAAGCTCCGTCCGCAGGCTGTCCATCACGTCCGGCGTGATCTCTGTCCCGTTCTGGATAATGCCCGCCGACTGCTGGATCACATGCTGGCTCACATCAAAGACGGCCAGCGCGATATTGAAGGTATTCGCCAGTATCATCACAGCCACGAAGGTCTTGAATGTCCACTTGAAGAACATCCAGGTATCTACATCGTGGAGGTTGTTCCGGTCAATGAGCATCTGAATGAGCTCATAGGTAGCGACAAAGGTAAGGATAATCCCGGCAATCGGCAGGACAACGGTTTCGGATAGCTGCCGTATCATGGAAAAGACCCCGGCGTTCCAGTCCGCCGGGGTCGTGCCTACCTGCACAGCGATCTCTCCAACCTGTTCGTTCACGTTATTGAAAAGGCCGTCCAGGTTTCCCATGATACCATCGACAAGCAATCCTTTGAGCCATTCCACTATTGCGTCGATGATAAAATCCATAAATCAGCTCCTTTTACTGGAAACAGGATACAGGGGAAGGTTTAGAACAGGCCGGACAGCAGGGGGATAAGCTGCATACCAATGAGGACGACACCGCCGCCCGCCATGAGCTGCTTGATTCCCTGCGACTTTACTGATGTGCGATAAAGAAGTAATAGAAGTGTAAAAAATTTTGCCGTTCCTATCCGGCACTTGCGCATTGTGTCGGATAGGTCGGGCGGTTATTCCGGCAAGTCAATCTTGCCGACAAAGCTGTAATAAATCTCAATGTCCTGTCTGCGGGTGCCGTTCTCGTCATAGCTGCACTCATGCACGACGATTTTCTCAATCATCTCTCGCAAGAGGGTGGGGGTAAGTTCCTCAAAGGCAAGGTACTTTCGGACGATACCCATAAACTTTTCCGCGTTGACGGTGGCGGCCTGCGATTTGTCCAGTTCCTCCTGCAAAGCGGCGGCGCGGTCTTTCAGTTCCCGCTGTTCCTGCTCATAGTCTGCCGACAGTTCCATGAAACGCTCGTCGCTGATTTTGCCGTTCACATTGTCCTCATACAGCCGCTTGATAATGCGGCTCACTTCGGCAATGCGCTCCTGCGCCTGTTCAAGCTGCTTCGTGGCTGCGGCGGTCTTTCTCTTGCCGCCGATCTCGTTCTGCTGGATAAGCAGCTTCACAAAGCGGCTTTCATGCTTGGCGGCGTATTCCGTCACCTGCCGGAGATTGGAGAGGACACCGGCGGTCAACAGGTCGGTGCGGATAAAGTGCGCCGTACAGTCGCGGGTGCGCTTCTTGTAACTGCCGCAGATGTAACAGTCCTGCTTGCGGGTTTTGTTCTGATACCGCTGCTGGTACATCACATGGCCGCAGTCGGCACAGAACAGCATACCGGAGAACAGCCCCACTTCATCATAGCGGTTCGGGCGTTTGCGCTGCTTGCGTAACTCCTGCACGCGCTCCCATGTTTCCGTGTCGATAATCGGCTCATGGTGGTTCGGGAAAATGGCCTGCTTCTCGATGGGGTTCTCTACACTGTGCTTGGTCTTGTAAGAGGGCTTCTCCGTCTTGAAGTTTACCAGACAGCCGGTGTACTCCCGGTTTTCCAACAGGTGGACAACGGTGTTTGTCGCCCATTTGCACTCATAGCCGGGGTGGTAGCGGCGGGTGCTGCCCGTCCTGCGGTATTCCAGCGTCCCCGGCGTGGGGATTTGCTGCTCCGACAGCATACGGGCAATCTTGGTCGGACCGTTCCCGGCAAGGCAAAGCTGGTATATCTGCCGGACTACCGGCGCGGTTTCCTCGTCAACGATATAGTTCTCGTCCTCGTCCATGAGGTAGCCATATACCGGCTTGCTGGTAACGGGCTTGCCGCTCATGCCTTTTGCTCGTTTTACTGCCTTGATTTTCTTGCTCGTATCTCTCACCAGCCATTCGTTGAACAGATTTCGCAGAGGGGTAAAATCGTTGTCCATGCCGCCGTTTGCGCTGTCCACATTGTCGTTGACAGCGATAAAACGCACACCCTTTTGAGGGAACAGCATTTCCGTGTAAAATCCCACCTGCAAGTAGTTTCGCCCTAACCGGCTCATGTCCTTGACAATGACCGTACCCACTTTCCCGGCTTCAATGTCTGCAAGCATGGCTTGAAAACCGGGTCTTTGAAAGTTCGCGCCGGAATAACCGTCGTCGGTGTACCAGCGCAGGTTGGTAAAGCCATTTTGTTTTGCAAAGGTTTCGAGTATCCGTTTTTGGTTCGATATGGAATTACTCTCGCCTTGCAGTTCGTCCTCATGGGACAATCTCGGATAAAGGGCGGTAATGAGGTTTTGGGTGGCTTGTCTTAACATAAAATCCTCCATTTCCGACAGCCAGCCCCACTATTCCGTGGTTTCATTGTACCACGGAACAGGGCTGGTTGTATAGCGGCAAAAGTGTCAAATCTGCTTCTTTACAGCTTGTCAAATCGCCGGTTTTTGTGTAGCAGCGGCTTCC
>NZ_NFIR01000040.1:0-20845 GCF_002159465.1 Eubacterium sp. An3 | reverse complement strand
TTTAGGTTCGAACTTCGTTCTCTTCCATGGACCCCTCTCGCCGACATCACTCGCTTCAGGATCCGAATACTCAATTGAATTGAACGTTCGAGGTTGTTTTGTTATTCAGTTATCAACTTACTCTGCCGAACTTCATCGGCCTCATTTGCTTTTGAACCGCAAAAGCTTTTGTATTTTATCACATCCACTTTTGTTTGTCAAGCACTTTTTTCTTTTATTTTTTTCATCCTTTTTTCAAGGACAAAAACTCTTTTTGCTTCTCTCAGAAGCAACTGTTATATTCTATCATATTTTCTTTATTTGTCAAGCACTTTTTTATTCTCTTTTGTATTTCTGCCAAAAAAGCAAAAGAGAATACGGAGAAGGAGGGATTTGAACCCTCGCACCGCGCGAACGGTCTACACCCTTAGCAGGGGCGCCTCTTCAGCCACTTGAGTACTTCTCCATATGCCTAAATATAATAAAATATTTAATTCGCTGTGTCAGAATCACACAGCGCTATATTATATTAGCAAATACCCTTCCTGTTGTCAAGCTATATTTTTAAATCTTTTGCCATTTTTTTGAAGCAGTTTCATACAGATTATTACCATCTTTATCGATCACCACGATGACAGGAAGATTCTCTATATATAACCGGCGGATTGCTTCGGTCCCCAGATCATCATAAGCGACTACCTCTGCTTCCTTGATACACTGGGACAGCAGAGCGCCGGCGCCTCCCACTGCGGCAAAATATACGGCATGATTCCGTTTCATAGCTTCAATGACTTCCGGAGAACGTTTTCCTTTGCCCACCATGCCCTTTAATCCGGCATCCAGCATATCAGGAGTATATTTATCCATCCGGCTGCTGGTGGTCGGCCCTGCAGAACCTATGACCTGTCCCTCTCTGGCCGGACTTGGCCCCAGATAATACAGTACATTTCCTTTCAGCTCTATCGGTAAGGATTCCCCTTTCTTCATGGAATCATACATTCTTTTATGAGCGGCATCTCTCGCCGTATAGATGGTGCCCGTTAAATATACGTAATCACCGGCTTTTAATTCTTCAATATCCTGTTCCTGAAGCGGAACCTGTATATGTCTGTCCATTTTCCATTCCTTTCTAAGGTTTCTATTTATATTCTTATTATATTCTTACAGTGTTCTTGTCACATGCCGGTTCACATGGCAGCACATATTGACCGCCACCGGAAGTCCCGCGATGTGAGTAGGATAGGTATTAATATTAACTGCCAGAGCTGTGACGGTTCCTCCAAGACCCGCCGGTCCGATTCCAAGCCCGTTGATCTTCTCCAGAAGTTCTTCTTCCATTTCTTTTACATAAGGAATCTCCGAATGTTCTCCTGCCTTCCTGGTGAGCGCCTGCTTGGCCATAAGTGCTGCCTTTTCAAATGTACCGCCGATGCCGACGCCGACCACCACAGGCGGACAGGCATTAGGTCCTGCCTCCTTCACGGCAGAGAGAATCGCTTCTTTGGCTCCCTCCATGCCGTCTGCCGGCTTTAACATGAAGATCCGGCTCATATTCTCACTGCCGAAGCCTTTTGGCGCGAGAGTCAGCGTCAGCGTGTCTCCCGGCACGATATCATAATGAATGACCGCCGGCGTATTATCCTTTGTATTTTCTCTGATAAACGGATCTTTTACCACTGATTTACGCAGATACCCTTCTGTATATCCCCGGCGCACGCCTTCATTGATGGCGTCGGACAGGACACCGCCTTCGATTCTCACATCCTGTCCCACCGATGCGAAGACCACCGCCATTCCGGTATCCTGACAGATGGGAATCTGTTTTTCACCGGCAATATCCAGATTCTCCTTCAGCTGATTTAATATCTGGCATCCCAGAGGACTCTCCTCTTTCTCTGCCGCCTGACAGAGTACATCCTTCATATCCTCTGACAGATAATAATTGGCCTCCATACACATTTCTTTTATATTCTCTGTGATCTGTTCTGTATGAATCACTTTCATATGAATATCCGCTCCTCCCTTTATTCTCTTTTTTTGACTTTCTTATTCTATAAAAGAAGGGGCCGCTGCACAACCCTGCTCCAGAACAAATCCCTGTATCTGGAATATCGGTCGTGCAGCAGCCCGTTTTCTATACATTTTTTATACTGTCTCGTTTGTCTCTTCGGAGGCTTCCGCAGGATTGTTGTCTGCCTCATCCTCCGCGTGTTCACTTTCCTCTGCTTCGGACTCCGTCAGCTTTACCTTGGTGACGCTTGCTACCTTCACGTCGCTGTCTGCGTCAATGTCCATGAGCTTCACACCGGAGGTGTTTCTGCCTATGACGGAGATGGTTCCGCTCTCCATACGGATCACGATACCTTCCGTGGTGATCATCATGATCTCCTCGTCGGCGTTCACAATCTTGGCGCCCACCACATATCCGGTCTTCTCCGTGATCCTGTAGCAGCGCAGTCCCTTGCCGCCGCGGTTCTGCAGCGTAAACTCGGAAAGCGGAGTACGTTTGCCCATACCCTTTTCCGACACGATGAGCAGATCTTCTCCCTCGGAGCTTACCTGCATGGCCACAACCTCATCGGCGTCGCCGAGATTAATGCCGATGACGCCTATGGACACTCTTCCGATTTCCCGCACATTACCGGACGCAAAACGGATACACTGTCCCTCTCTGGTCACCATGAAAATGTCATCCTCATCGCCGGCCTGTTTCACTTCGATGAGCTCGTCACCCTCCCGGAGAGTGATGGCCGCCAGACCGGTCTTTCGGATATTCTGGTATTCTTCCAGCTTTGTCTTCTTGATAATACCCCGCTTTGTTGCCATGACAAGGTATTTTTTATCTTCATTTTCTTCCACAGGAATGATGGCCGTCACCTTCTCTTCCGGCTGCAGCTGGAGAAGATTAATGATATTGACACCACGGGCGGTTCTTCCGGCTTCCGGAATCTCGTAGCCCTTGAGACGGTACACCCGTCCCCGGTTGGTAAAGAACATAATAAAATTATGGGTGCTGGTGATGAACATATCGTCGATATTATCATCGTCGATCATGTTCATGCCCTTGATGCCCTTTCCGCCGCGGTTCTGGCTGTGGAAATTATCGAGAGTCATGCGCTTGATATAGCCAAGGCCGGAAAATGTAATGACCGTATCCTTTCTCGGAATCAGCGCCTCGTCGCTGAAATCCTCCGCGTCAAGCTCGATGGATGTTCTCCGCTCGTCGCCGTATTTGTCCCGGATGAGAATGATCTCATCGCGAATGACGCCCAGAAGAATCTTCTCGTCACCGAGGATTGCTTCGTACTCGGCAATCTTCTTCTCCAGCTCGTCATACTCCGCCTGCAGTTTCTCTCTTTCCAGACCGGTAAGAGCACGCAGACGCATATCCACGATGGCCTGGGCCTGCGCTTCAGAAAATGCAAAGGCTTCGATGAGACTTTCTCTGGCTTCCGCCACGTTTTTGGACGCGCGGATGATCCGGATGACCTCGTCAATGACATCCAGCGCCTTCAGCAAGCCCTCCAAAATGTGGGCTCTTTCTCTCGCCTTGTTTAATTCATATTTGGTTCTTCTTGTTACGACATCTTTCTGATGCTCCAGATAATAGGTGAGCATCTCCTTTAAGTTCAGAATCTTCGGCTGATTGTCAACAAGCGCCAGCATGATGACGCCGAAGGTATCCTGAAGCTGCGTATGCTTGAAAAGCTGATTCAGGAGTACATTTGCATTGACGTCTTTTCTCGTCTCAATACAGATACGCATACCGGAACGGTCGGATTCATCCCGAAGTTCCGTGATGCCGTCAATCCTCTTATCCTTTACCAGCTCGGCAATCTTCTCAATGAGTCTCGCCTTATTTACCATATACGGAAGCTCGCTGACGATGATCCGCTGCTTTCCGTTGTTCATCGGTTCAATATTGGTCACGGCGCGGACTTTGATCTTGCCGCGGCCGGTACGATATGCCTTTTCAATCTCTTTTCTGCCGAGAATAGAGGCTCCCGTCGGAAAATCAGGACCTTTTACGATCTCCATCAGCTCGTTGATGTCCGTATCCCGGTCTTCCTCAATCTGATTATCGATAATCTTTACCACGCCGTCGATGGTCTCCCGCAGATTGTGCGGAGGAATATTGGTCGCCATACCGACAGCGATTCCCTGGGCGCCGTTGACCATGAGATTCGGAAAACGGGACGGAAGCACCGTCGGCTCCTTCTCCGTCTCGTCAAAGTTCGGCGCAAAATCTACCGTGTCTTTATAAATATCTGCCGTCATCTCCATGGAGATCTTAGACAAACGTGCCTCCGTGTAACGCATGGCCGCTGCCCCGTCTCCGTCCACGGAACCGAAGTTGCCGTGTCCGTCCACCAGCGGGTATCTGGTAGACCATTCCTGGGCCAGATTAACAAGAGCGCCGTAGATGGAGCTGTCTCCGTGCGGGTGATATTTACCCATGGTATCGCCGACGATACGGGCACATTTTCTGTGCGGCTTATCCGGACCGTTGTTCAGCTCAATCATGGAATAAAGAATCCTTCTCTGCACCGGTTTGAGACCGTCCCGCACATCTGGAAGAGCCCTTGAGACAATGACGCTCATGGCATAATCTATATAAGATTTCTCCATGGTGTCTTTCAGATCGACCTCATGGATTTTATCAAAAATATTACTCTCGTCCATTTTTTCCTCCTGAATCCATCATCAGATATCCAGATTCTGCACATACTTGGCGTTGGCCTCGATAAACTCTCTTCGCGGCTCCACGCGGTCTCCCATCAGCGTGTCAAATGTAAGATCAAGCTCGGACTGAGAATCCTCGTCCATGTTGACGCGGAGAAGAACTCTTCTCTCCGGATCCATGGTAGTCTCCCAGAGCTGGGAAGCATCCATCTCGCCCAGACCTTTATAACGCTGAATCTTATTATTGCTGTCCCGTCCGATCTCCGTCAGAATCTGATTCAGCTCCTCATCGTTGTAGGCATACCACACCTTCTTGTTCTTCTCGATCTTGTACAAAGGCGGCTGTGCCAGATATACATAGCCCTGCCGTATCAGCTCCGGCATGAAACGATACAGGAAGGTGAGAAGCAGGGTGGCGATATGAGCGCCGTCCACATCGGCATCGGTCATGATGATGATCTTGTGATACCGAAGCTTGCTGATATCAAAATCCTCATGGATTCCTGTTCCAAAGGCGGTGATCATCGCCTTGATCTCGTTGTTGACCAGAATCTTGTCAAGTCTTGACTTCTCCACGTTGAGAATCTTGCCACGCAGAGGAAGGATCGCCTGAGTAGCGCGGCTTCTGGCCGTCTTGGCAGACCCGCCGGCGGAATCTCCCTCTACAATGTAAATCTCGCAGTTGGCCGGATCCTTGTCAGAACAGTCGGCCAGCTTGCCCGGAAGGCTCATGCCGTCAAGAGCGGACTTCCTTCTTGTAAGATCCCTTGCTTTTCTGGCGGCTTCCCTCGCTCTCTGGGCCAGGATCGCCTTCTCACAGATAAGCTTCGCCACATTGGGATTCTGCTCCAAAAAATAAGTAAGCTGCTCGCTGACCACACTGTCCACGGCGCCTCTGGCTTCACTGTTGCCGAGCTTCTGCTTGGTCTGCCCTTCAAACTGCGGTTCCGGTATCTTAATACTGATAATCGCCACAAGACCCTCTCTGATATCCTCGCCGGAAAGGTTCTGCTCGTTATCCTTAAGCAGCTTCGCCTCCCTGGCGTAATCGTTAAATGTCTTGGTCAGCGCACTTCGGAAGCCGGCAAGATGTGTGCCGCCCTCCGGCGTCGTAATGTTATTGACAAAGCTGTACACGCCTTCATTGTAAGAGTCGTTATGCTGCATGGCAACTTCCACGTAAACGTCTCCCTTTTTGCCTTCGCAGTAAATGACCTCCGGGTACAGCACTTCTTTCTGCTTATTGAGATACTCCACGTATTCTTTGATGCCGCCCTCATAGTGGAAGGTGAGGGAAACCGGCTCTTCCTCTCTCAGATCCGTCAGAACGATCTTCAGGTTTCTCGTGAGAAATGCCATCTCTCTGAGCCGCTGCCGCAGCACGGAAAAATCAAAGACCGTCTCCTCGAAAATCTCCGGGTCAGGCAGGAAACGTACTTCCGTTCCTCTCCGCTCCGTCTCGCCGACCACAGTCAGCGGGTACATGACCTTACCCCGCTCATATCTCTGGCGGTAAATCTTGCCCTCGTGGCTGATATCTACCTCCAGCCATACGGAAAGGGCGTTAACTACGGAAGCGCCCACGCCGTGAAGACCTCCGGATACCTTATATCCCCCGCCGCCGAACTTGCCGCCGGCATGAAGGATGGTAAATACCACCTCCACGGCAGGGATGCCTTTTTTCTTGTTTATGCCCACCGGGATGCCTCGTCCGTTGTCCCGCACGGTAACGGAATTATCCTTGTTGATAAATACTTCAATGGTATCGCAGTATCCCGCCAGAGCTTCGTCGATGGAGTTATCGACAATCTCGTATACCAGATGGTGGAGGCCCTTGGATGAGGTGCTTCCAATGTACATGCCAGGTCTTTTGCGCACTGCTTCCAGACCTTCTAAAATCTGAATCTGATCCGCACCATATTCCTGGGCTGCAGAAATCTGTTCTTCACTCATACTGAAACCTCCTACCGTTTATCTCTTATATCTAAATTCTTGCATATCATAAAATTACATAGCATAACTAAGTTATTATATCATAAATATCGCCTAAGATTCAACTTTTTAAACACAACAAAATTACAGGGTATACTCCCGTACCGCTCCCTGCTCCACATAAAATACCTTATCAAGATGCATTCGCGTATTCACAAAATCATCCAGTCCCGTGCAGGAAATCATCGTCTGAATGTCAGAAATGTTCTCCAGAAGATAGTTCTGCCGGCGGCTGTCAAGCTCCGAAAGCACATCGTCAAGCAGCAGAATTGGCTTGTCCCCGGATATCTGCTCAATGAGACGGATTTCCGACAGTTTTAAGGCCAGAGCAGCCGTTCTCTGCTGTCCCTGGGACCCAAACCTGCGAATGTCCACCTCGTTGATTAAAAACTCCATATCGTCCCTGTGAGGCCCCACAGAGGTGGTTCCGGTCCGGATGTCCCTGTCCCTCCTCTGAAGGAGGGCTTCCCGGAACTCTTCCGCGGAGACATTGTTCTCGTAGCGTACCTTCATGTCCTCCTGCTGTCCTGTGAGCTTCCCGTGGATCTCCCGCATCATCTCATCAATCTGTCCGATGAAGGTACCGCGCTTCTCTATGATTTTCTCCCCTGTCATGATCAGCTGTTCATCCCATCCGTCCAGTGTCTCCCTGAGCTGCGGAAACACGGCAATCTGCTTTAAGAGATTATTTCTCTCGCCAAGCAGATGATTATAGTTGGTCAGATATTGAAGATACGTTCTGTCCAGCTGGCTCATCTCCATATCAAGGAACTTCCGCCGCATGGACGGCCCGTTCTTGATCATGCTGAGATCTTCCGGCGAGAAAAAAACGATGGGCAGCATCCCCAGCAGCTCGCTGGTCTTTTTGATGGGTATACCGTCGATGGCGATCCCCTTTGGTTTCTTAAGCTTTAAATGAAAATCCAGCCGGTGAGACAGTTCCTGCTTTCTGAAAAAAAGGCGGATATGGGCTTCCTCCGTCCCAAACCGGATCAGCTCCTTATCCTTGCTGCTCCGGTGGGAGCGGGAGGTGCCGCTCAAATACACCGCCTCCAGAAGATTCGTCTTGCCCTGGGCGTTATTGCCGTAAAAAATATTGACGCCGGGAGAAAATGTCACATCTGCCGAATCATAATTCCTGTAATTATTCAATTGTATGGATTCCACAAACATGGCATTGCCTCCTGTCCACAGTATTCCTCTTTATCGGCTTTATCGGTGCCGGGAAGGCCGCTGCCGGCTCTTCTTCCCGGTCCTTCATTGTTATCCCACAATCTTGATGGTCTCTCCGTCAAACTCCACCACATCGCCGTCGTAGAGCTTCTTGCCGCGGCGGGTCTCCACCTCACCGTTTACGGACACCTCGCCGTCCTGAATGACAATCTTTGCGTCTAGGCCGGAGTCCACCAGACCAGCCGCCTTTAAAGCCTGTCCTAATTTGATAAAATCATCTTTTAATTTTAATTCCATTTGATTACTCCCGTATTCTATAGCGTATCAGGCAAATTGAATGCGCCGATACGATTTGTCTCGTCAAAACATTTGTTAAGACTTTATCAATATTTTACCTGTCTCAATCTAAATCTCTGATATATTTTTAACGAACCTTAAATTCCACTATTGTTGACATTGATCGGCAGAATGAGATAGAGGTAGGACACCTGCTCATCCCGGATAATGCACGGCGCAATGGAATTGATCATGTACATGGTGATCTCTTCTTCATCGATGACACGGAGCGCATCCACCAGGAACTTCGGATTAAAACCGATGATCAGATCTTTTCCTTCTTTTTCCATCTGTATCTGATCCTGCATGGAACCGATCTGAGAAGAAATCATAAGATCCATTTTACCGTCTTCAATTTTGAGAATAATTGGCTTTTTATCAGATTCTTTTACGAATAAAGTAGAACGATCCAGACAACGGAGCAGTTCTAGTTTATTTATGACAATCTTTGTTTCATAATCAGTCGATAACATCTGTCCGATATTATAAAACTTTCCTTCTAAAAGACGAGAAACTACCAGCGTATTTTCAAATTCAAATAAAATATGTTTATCAGTAATATACATATTTACACTGTCTTTAGCCTCTCCCGGAAGAATTTTGCTGATCTCTGATAAAGTTTTGCCGGGAACGATTACTTCCATCTTCGGATAATTGTCCTGAAGAGCAATTTTTCTCACAGAAATCCGGTGACCATCCAGAGATGTGACAGTAAGCTGATTATCTTCAATCTGAAACAGTTCTCCGGTCATTAATTTGTTGTTTTCATTATCAGAAACAGAGAAAATTGTCTGACGAATCACTTCTTTTAAATCATATTGAGAAACAGTAATCTTATTTTCTTTCTCGATCACCGGAAGATGAGAGAAGTCATCGCCCTGTTTTCCCATAATATTGCAGTGAATTTGCTCGCAGCGGATGCTTGTGTTGCCGTTTTCCTCAGTCTCAAGAATCACGTCGTTATCCGGAATTTTTTTGATAATTTCAGAAAAAAGTTTTGCTTCCAGAGCGATTTTACCAGGTTGAACAATATCGCCTGTAATGGTTGTCTCAATACCGAGTTCTGTATCATTGGCAGTCAGCTTGATGCCTCCATCATAAGCTTCAATCAGGATACATTCTAAAATATCCATGGTTGTCTTGGTGGAAACAGCTTTGGAAACAATATTAACGCCGTGTAAAAACTGGCTTTTTGGACAAATGATCTTCATGATTGTGTATAACTCCTTTCGGTGAAAAAGATATATATTAATAAGATAATATCAGTAGTAGTAGTAGTAGGGGCTGTTGATGTTGTGAATAAGTGGAAATAACCGCTGAATATCGGGGTGAAACCCGAAGGATAACTATGAGGACAGTGCGGTGGATAAGTGATTTTTAACAAGATGTTTATCCACAGTATAAAAATTATCCCCATACTATCCACAGGGAATCCACATATGTTTTGGATAAAATGTGGATAAAACCGGAGGACAGCCTCCGGCGTGAGAATTACCCTGAATACTGCCGTATAGACTGTCCACAGTCCCTTATGTCGGTGGGTTCAGCTTCTTTATAAGAATGTCAATATTGGATTTTAAATGTTCATCCCGATTGATTAAGTCTGCGATTTTGTCCGAACCGTGCATGACTGTAGTGTGATCTCGATTTCCCATGATCTTTCCGATAGCCTGGAGAGAAGTGTTGGTGTATTTACGGCTCAGATACATGCAAATCTGTCTTGGATTGGCAATTTCTTTGTTTTTCTTGCGGGACAGAATGTCGGAAACCGTTATGTTATAATGTTCTGCAACTACGTCCATGATCACTTCCGGCGTGATCTCTTTCTGCGTTTCGATGATATCTTTCAGAGCTTCTTCTGCCAGAGACAGCGTAACCGGGCGGTTTTCAAGGTTGGCGAAGACACAGATTTTGTTGAGTGCCCCCTCCAGCTCACGAATATTGGAAGTAATATTAGTCGCCACATACTGCATAACTTCCGTATCAATCTCAAGATTTTCCAGTTCCGCCCGTTTTTTAAGGATTGCCATCTTCGTCTCGTAATCCGGAGGCTGAATATCTGCAGTGATACCCCATTCAAAACGGGAGCGGAGACGCTCTTCCAGGGTCGAGATCTCCCGAGGATGCTTATCTGAGGAGATGACGATCTGTTTTTTGGCTTCGTGCAGCTCATTAAAGGTATGGAAAAACTCTTCCTGTGTACTTTCCTTTCCTATAATAAACTGGATATCATCGATGAGAAGAACGTCGATATTTCTGTACTTATCCCGAAATTCTTTATTCTTGTCATGCTTGAGAGAATCGATCAGTTCGTTGGTAAATTTTTCGGAAGTCACGTATAAAACACGCAGATCCTTCCTATTATTAATGATGTGATGTGCGATAGAGTGCATCAGATGCGTTTTTCCCAGTCCCGCGCCCCCATATAAAAACAGAGGATTATAGGAACCTCCCGGAGATTCCGCCACTGCAACCGACACAGCGTGGGCCATCTTGTTGGTAGGGCCGACCACAAAAGTGTCAAAAGTATATCGCGGATTCAGGTTTCCTAAGTATTCTGACGGAACGGAAGTCTTTTTTTTCTTTGCGGGTTTTTCTTCTGGAACAGTTTGTTCTTCAACGGCAGGTGAATCGGTGAAAATGATCTCAAACTGCCTGCCAGTGACCTGTTCGATGGCCATGGACAGGAGAACATCGTAATATTTATGTTTGATGAATTCAATTCCTCTTGGTCCACGGGATACAAAAAAGGTGATAGTGCTGTCTGTGACCGATTGGATGGTCAGCGGCTCGATCCATGTATGGACAGCAACCTGTGTAACATCCTGCTCTTTTATGAGAATATCCAATATTTTTTGCCAGTTTGCCTCGATTTTTTCTTTCATTTCTCTATAACTCCATTCCGATTATCCTGGTCGGCACATACATTTGTTATATAAAAATGTATGATAGCGTACCGATTGTACAACATTTTTGCTTCTGAGCTGAAAGTACAAATGCCTTCAGGGCAGAAGTGTGTAGATATAAGTGTATAACAAAGCAGATTTTTTTTCAATTAGAAAATGTGGATAACTTATTGTGGATAAGTGGAAAAAATATGAGAAAAAATGGATAAAAAACTCGAAATGTGGATTGTGGATAACTTAAGTTCACTTATCCACAATCGAAAAATGAAGGATTTTCCTTGTTATAATCCAGAAATCTAAAAGAAATTGTGTATATTTCCAAAGTTATGCACATGTTATGCACAAAATGTGGATAACTCGTGGATAAGTCCTGCGTATTATGTGGAAAAAATGAAAAAACAGATTTTATGCCAAAAATAATAAGGATTTACTTGACGAGGTATGTTTTTTTCAATATAATAGGTGTGATGTTTTTCAACAGGAGAGAATAATCGAAGGAGGTGGCTTTCGCTATGAAGATGACATATCAGCCAAAAAAGAGACAGAGATCTAAAGTTCATGGTTTCAGAAAAAGAATGAGCACTGCTAATGGCAGAAAGGTATTAGCCAGAAGAAGAGCAAAAGGAAGAAATAAATTGTCAGCTTAGGTCGCAGTCATGTGGCCTTTTCTTTTCTCATTTGTTTACCATTGGAAAGGTGAGAAAGTTTGCTTAGTAAATTTCAGTCTTTAAAAAAAAACAGGGAGTTCCAGTCTGTATATCGCAGCGGTTTATCGAAAGTGAATCGTTGCTTTGTTATGATTATCTTGAAAAACGGGCTGCCATATAACAGAGTTGGAATTTCCGTCAGTAAAAAAGTTGGAAACAGTATCATAAGACACAGAGTGACCAGAGTGATTCGGGAGATTATGCGTCTTCACTGGGAAGACGTTCATCAGGGTTATGATATTGTGATAGTGGCACGAAAATCAGCTAGAGAGTCCGAGTATAAGAAATTTGAAAGTGCCATTTTGCATTTGTTGAAACAGCATCATCTATTAGAAGAGATTTCACATGAGAACAATTTTAATTAAAGGTATTGAATTTTATCAGAAATATCTGTCTGCTCTGAAAGGAAGAGCAACCTGCATTTATACGCCGACCTGCTCGCAGTACGCCATCGAGGCTCTGACGAAGTACGGCGTTATAAAAGGAGGTCTGCTGGCTGTATGGCGGATACTGCGCTGTAATCCTTTTGCAAAAGGCGGATATGATCCGGTTCCGTAATTAAGGAGGAGAAGTATGCTATTGACGCAGTCGTCGACCCCGATTATTGGGTGGATATCCACGCTGCTGGGGTACGTCATTGATATCATATTCCGGGCGCTAGATTTTGTTGGCGTTCAGAATATCGGTTTATGTATCATCATCTTTACCGTATTTGTGCGTTTGATCATGTTTCCGCTTACAATCAAACAGCAGAAGTTCATGAAGATCAATCAGGTCATGCAGCCTGAGATTACAAAGATTCAGAAGAAATACCGCAATAAAAAAGATCAGGCTTCCATGATGAAGCAGAATGAAGAGATTCAGGCCGTCTATGAGAAGTATGGCACCGGACCAACGGGAGGATGTGCGCAGCTCTTAATTCAGTTCCCTATTTTTATTGCATTTTTTAATGTTGTACGTAATGTGCCTGCCTATATTCCGCAGGTAAAAGACATTTATATGACGGCGGTAACTGCTATCCAGCAGAATACCGGTTATGTGGACACCATCAACAAAATTGCAGAAGGTGTAAATTCATCTTACATCACGCAGCTTCCAAACGACGCTACATCTAATCAGATTATCGATGTTCTGAATTACTTTACTGCCGATGCATGGAATCAGCTGGCCGATGCCATGCCGTCTATTTCCAATATTATTCAAAGCGTGCATCAGCAGGTGGCGAGCATTAATAACTTCGCCTTTGGCATTAACGTGGCGCAGTCGCCGGGATTCAGAATTTCCATATATCTTCTGATTCCTGTTTGTGCGGCGCTGTTCCAGTTTTTAGCAACCAAAACCATGAAGCAGCCGGATATGGGAGATAACCCTGCGGCAGGAATGACAAAGAGCATGACCTATTTCATGCCTTTGATGTCCGCATATTTCTGTCTTGTGGCTCCGGCCGGTATGGGTCTTTACTGGGCGACCAGTGCTTTGTTTATGTGTATACAGCAGATCATCGTAAACAAATATATGGAACATGCCGACATTGAGAAGATGATTGAGAAGAACCGGAAGAAGGCAGCTAAGAAGAAAGCAAAAGGGAAAAAGAGCTTAATGGACAGACTGACCGGTGCTGCCGGCAGCGCGGAAGGCTCCGGGCAGCAGAGCACATCCGGCAGATCAACAATTACTGATGTAGCTAATATGAATCTTAAGAAGATGCCGGGTGGTTCAAAAAATACTGCGGATACGCAGAACATTGACGTAAATAAATTGGGTGAGATTGGGAGAAATGCTTATCTGGTATCGCAGTATGACAAGGAGCAGAATACCAGGGGAGGTAAGAAATAGTGGACGTTATGGAATTTAAAGGCAAGACGAAAGAAGATGCTATAACAGCAGCCAGTGTTGAGCTTGGAATCACCAGTGATAAGTTAAATTATGAAGTAGTGGACGAGGGAAGTTCAGGTTTTCTTGGAATCTTTAACGTTAAGCCGGCGGTGATCCGTGTGACATTAAAGAAGTCTCTGGTTGAAAGAACCCAGGAATTCTGTGATGAATTATTTGCTGCCATGAATGTGGAGACAGTAGTTTCCATACAGTTTAACGAGGAAGATAATGTAATGAATATTGATCTGTCCGGTCCGGATATGGGGATTCTCATTGGAAAACGTGGACAGACCCTGGATGCGCTTCAGTATCTGATCAGCCTTTTTGTGAATAAAGAGGGCGATGCGTATATTCGTGTAAAGCTTGATACGGAGAATTACCGGGAAAGAAGAAAGGTAACTCTCGAAAAGCTGGCAAAGAAGATTGCCTATACCGTAAAGAGAACGAAGAAACCGGTATCTCTTGAGCCGATGAATCCATACGAAAGAAGGGTAATTCACTCTGCGCTGCAGAATGACAGATATGTGTGTACAAGAAGCGAGGGAGAAGAACCTTATCGCAGAGTTGTGATTATGCTAAAAAAGGACAGATAATAATAAGGATGTTTAAAGATTCCACTGGATTTTTTAAACATCCTATTTTTGAATGGAGCGAAATTTATGATAAGTGAATTTGATACTATTGCTGCCATTGCTACTGCCGTGTCCAATGCAGGAATTGGGATTATAAGAATCAGCGGCGGGGAATCCATGAGAATCCTTGGCGAAGTCTTTGAGCCTTATAATAAAAAAGAGGTTTCTTTACTGGAAAGCCATCGCGTATATTATGGTAATATCAAAGATGGGGAAACAGTTATTGATGAGTGTATTGTTATTATAATGAAGGCGCCGCACAGTTATACCAGAGAGGACGTGGTGGAGATTGATTGTCACGGAGGGGTGTCTGTGGTATACCGTGTTCTGAATCTGGTGTTAAAACATGGCGCCAGACCGGCGGAGCCGGGTGAGTTTACCAAGAGAGCATTTTTAAATGGAAGAATCGACTTATCCCAGGCAGAAGCAGTTATGGATCTGATCGAGTCAAGAAATGAGCTGGCAAGACGTAATTCTGTGGCGCAGCTGAAAGGCGGTCTTTCTGACAAGATAAAGAAGATCAGAGAGGAGGTTCTCTATCAGGTAGCTTATATCGAGTCAGCGCTGGACGATCCGGAGCATATCAGTCTGGACGGGTACGGAGATACTCTGTATCCGAGAGTGGAAGAGTGGGCTAATGAGACAAGGAAAATGTTGTCCTCCTACGATGACGGACGATATATTGCTGAGGGAATCCGCACCTGTATCGTCGGCAAGCCCAACGCGGGCAAGTCGTCATTTTTAAATGCGCTGCTGGGAGAGGAGAGGGCCATTGTCACGGAGATTGCCGGAACCACCAGAGATACGCTGGAGGAGTCGGTGACCATAGATGGCATTACTTTGAATATCATTGATACGGCGGGAATCCGGGATACAGAAGACACTGTGGAGAAAATCGGAGTAGAAAAGGCAAGAAGAGAAATCGAGAACGCGGATATCATTCTTTATGTGGCGGATACTTCGGTACCGCTTTCCAGTGAAGATTTTGATATACTCGATCAGATCCGCGACCGGAAAAAGATGTTTCTTCTGAACAAATCTGATGTGAGCCAGGCGGAAAGCAATGCAGGGAATACTGGCGAAGCGGGCCAGTCGAAGGCGCAAAGGAGCGGGCAATCCGGTGAAGATCAGCCGAAGTTCAGAGGTAACTTTGAACAGGCGGCCGCCTGCATCAGAGAGTATGCGGAGGAAGATGAGCCGGTTATCGCCATTTCGGCCAAATATCATCAGGGTATTGATGATTTTATAACAGAGTTAAAAAAAATGATGTTTCATGGTAAAATAGATGCGAATCAGGAGATGTACATTACCAACGCCCGGCACAAAAATGCTCTGGATGAGGCTCTTTCCAGTTTCCAGTGTGTGAAAGAGAGCATAGAAAACGGCATGCCGGAAGATTTTTTTACTATTGATCTGATGAATGCCTATGAGAAACTGGGGCTTATAACGGGCGAGGCTGTGGAAGAGGATCTGGTCAATGAGATATTCTCCAGATTCTGTACGGGAAAATAGGTAACAGTTCAGCGCCTTTCCGAGATGTATGGCTGAACTGTTACCGAAAATAGAGGAAAGATATATGAAGGTTGTAGAAGAATATTATGACGTGATCGTCGTGGGAGCGGGGCACGCCGGCTGTGAGGCGGCTCTGGCAGCGGCAAGACTGGGCTGTGAGACGATTATTTTTACGGTGAGTATGAACAGCGTGGCGCTGATGCCGTGTAATCCCAATATCGGCGGCAGTTCCAAGGGACATCTGGTAAAAGAGATTGACGCTCTGGGCGGCGAGATGGGAAAAAATATAGATAAGACCTATATTCAGTCAAAGATGCTCAATAAGTCGAAAGGGCCGGCCGTTCATTCTCTTCGGGCGCAGGCTGACAAGGATGCTTACTCTATAGCCATGCGTTATACTCTGCAGAATACAGATCATCTAACGCTCCGCCAGGGAGAAGTGACAGAACTTTTGGTGGAAGAGGGCAGTATCCGGGGAGTCAAGACATTTTCCGGTGCGATTTATCATGCGAAGACTGTAGTTTTAGCTACAGGAACCTATCTGAAAGCAAGATGTCTGTATGGCGATGTGGTAGAATATACCGGTCCTAATGGCCTGCAGGCTGCCAACCACCTGAGTCAGTCGCTTATTGACAACGGCGTAGAGCTGTATCGTTTTAAGACAGGAACTCCGGCGCGGATTGACAAGCGTTCTGTGGATTTTTCTGTCATGGAGGAGCAATTTGGAGATGAAAAAATTGTGCCGTTCAGTTTTACCAATAGGGAAGAAGATATCAGAAGAGAGCAGATATCCTGCTGGCTAACATATACTAATGAAGAAACTCATAAGATTATCAGAGATAATCTGGATCGTTCTCCATTATATTCCGGAATGATTGAGGGTACCGGGCCACGGTATTGTCCGTCTATTGAGGATAAAGTCGTTCGTTTTGCCGATAAGAACCGACATCAGCTTTTTATCGAGCCGGAAGGCGAGTATACCAATGAGATGTATGTGGGAGGTATGAGCAGTTCTCTTCCGGAAGACGTACAGTATGCCATGTACCGGACGGTGCGAGGTCTTGAAAATGTAAAGATTATCCGGAATGCTTATGCCATCGAATATGACTGCATTAATCCAAATCAACTGCGCCTTTCTCTGGAATTTAAGAATATCAGTGGATTATTCAGCGGCGGGCAGTTTAACGGAAGCTCCGGATATGAAGAAGCAGCCGCTCAGGGGCTTATCGCAGGTATTAACGCAGCGAGAAAATGCCAGGGAAAAGCTCCTGTCATTCTGGATCGTTCCCAGGCATATATCGGCGTGCTCATCGATGATCTTGTGACCAAGGAAAATCATGAACCATATCGAATGATGACATCGAGAGCGGAATATCGTCTTTTACTTCGTCAGGACAACGCGGATATGCGTTTGACTCCTCTTGGTTATGAGATAGGACTTATTCAAAAAGATAGATATGATAAGTTTTGCAAAAAAAGACAGCAGATAGAGGAGGAGATCGACAGAGTCAGGGGAGTTCATCTGGGAGCCGGAAAGCAGGTGCAGGAGGTTCTTGCCAAGAATGGAAGTACCCCGCTAAAGAGTGCCGCCACGCTGGCGGAGTTGATTAAGCGGCCGGAGCTTGATTATGAATCTCTGGCGGAGCTGGATCCTGACAGACGTCCGCTTGATGCTTCTGTTATAGAACAGGTAAACATTAATCTTAAGTATGAGGGATACATTTCCAGACAGATGAAGCAGGTGGAGCAATTCAAAAAAATGGAAAATAAGCTGATACCTGATGATATTGTATATGAGGATGTTCATAATCTCAGAAAAGAAGCGGTTCAGAAGCTTAATGACATTCGCCCTCATTCTATTGGACAGGCGTCCAGAATATCCGGCGTATCTCCATCTGACATTTCTGTTTTGCTTGTTTATATTGAACAGATGAGAAGAAAGCGTATATAGAAGATGGTTGACGGAGAAGAAAAGAATGTGTAAACTTATGTATTGAGACATTTTGTTCGGACCAATGATGTAGAATGAATTTGTAAAGTTCTGGAGACATACTATGAATTTCAAAGAAAAGTTAAAAAAAGCATCAGAGGATGCAGGCATAAGCATGAATGACTTGCAGCTTGATCAATTTGAGGAATTCTATCACCTTTTGATCGAAAAAAATAAAGTGATGAATCTCACTGCCATTACAGATGAGGAAGAAGTCATTGAAAAGCATTTCATTGACAGCCTTACCTGTCGCCGTGTCATAGATATGGGAAGCGTGAAGAGCCTCATCGATATTGGAACCGGAGCGGGATTTCCGGGGATTCCTCTGAAGATCATATATCCGGAGATTTCTGTAGTACTTCTTGATTCGTTGAATAAGCGGGTAAAGTTTTTAAATGAGGTCATTGATGAGCTTGGGCTGTCCCGGGTGGAGGCTGTTCATGGAAGAGCAGAAGATTTGGCCAGAAAGCAGGAATACAGAGGAAGATTTGATCTGGCAGTTTCCAGGGCCGTGGCCAATTTAAGTACTCTCAGTGAATATTGTATTCCGTTTGTGAAAGTTAATGGTTTTTTTGTTTCTTATAAAGCAGGAAAAGGTCTTGAGGAAATAGAAACGTGTGATTCCTGTATGAAAGCATTAGGAAGCAAGATCGTTCAGGTGGATGATTTTCAACTTCCGGGAGAGGACTCTCTCAGAGTTTTGATTAAAATAAAAAAATGTAAAGGAACGTCGAAAGCATATCCAAGAAAGGCCGGCATTCCGTCCAGGAATCCTCTATAGGCAGAAAAAGGTGAGAAATCATGAATGCTAATAAAAAGAGTATGGTACATGGTCCGGATGATTATTTAAAAAAGAGACTGCTCCAATTTGACGAGAAGTTGAAGAAACATTTATCCAATGAGATGATATATCTGACGGAGAAAAAAGATGATTATGAGAACCAGATACTTCAGCTGAAAATAGAAAGAGAGCAGCGAGATAAGACTTTGTTTCAGCATGTGGAGCAACGAGATATTTTAAAATATTTTTCTCCTCTGAATTTATCCGATATAGAGGATAACAAAAAGGACGACAGACAAAAAGAATTGTCTGATCAGATTCAGCAGATTAAAGATAACATCTCTCAAATTGACAAACATATGGAGGACATCAGGGAGCTGATCCGTGAAATGGATGATATTATAAATAGTGGGAAAGGATGAAAACATGAAAAATCAATTAATCGATATTCTGGCAGAAAATATACAGGAGCTTGAAAAAGAGGAGATTGCTTCAGCTTTGGAGATACCTAAAAAAACAGATATGGGAGATTTTGCATTTCCATGTTTTAAGCTGGCAAAGATTTACCGAAAAGCTCCGAATATGATTGCAGAAGATCTTACAAAACAAATTTTAGAGAAAAATTATGATATTTTTTCTAAAGTTGAGAATGTAGGAGGCTATATCAATTTCTTCTTTGCAAAAGAACAATTTGCAAAACAGATCATGAATACAATCTCAGCTGAAGATTTCGGTTCTTCCAAAGTAGGAGAGGGTAAAACAATCTGTATTGATTATTCTTCACCGAATGTGGCAAAGAATTTCCATGTAGGTCATCTTCGTACAACGATTATCGGTAACTCATTGTATAAGATATATTCCAAGCTGGGTTATCATGTGGAGAGAATTAACCACCTGGGTGACTGGGGAACGCAATTCGGAAAACTGATCGTTGCCTATAAACGCTGGGGAAGTAAAGAGGCAGTAGAGAAAAATGGTATTTCTGAGTTGATGAAAATTTATGTCAAATTCCATGAAGAAGCGGAGAAGGACGATTCCCTTAACGATGAGGCAAGGGCATGGTTTGTAAAGATGGAACAGGGAGATGAAGAAGCTCTTTCTATCTGGCAGTGGTTTAAGGATATCAGTCTTGTGGAATACAAGAGAATCTATAACTTACTTGGAATGGAATTTGATCATTATACCGGTGAGAGCTTCTACCGTGATAAAACACAGGATGTTGTTGACAAACTGAATGCAAAGAATCTTCTTGTGGAAAGTGAAGGAGCGCATATCGTACCGCTGGATGAATATAATATGGCTCCGTGTCTTATTATGAAAAAAGATGGAAGCAGTATTTACGCTACCCGTGATCTGGCAGCTCTCTTTTATCGCAAAGAGACATATAATTTTGATAAATGTATCTATGTCACAGGTCTGGAGCAGAAGCTGCATTTTGCACAGGTATTTAAGGTTATTGAACTTCTTGGATATGACTGGTATGATCAGCTTGTTCATGTTCCATATGGTTTGGTCAGCATGGAGGGCGGTAAATTATCTACAAGAAGCGGAAATGTGATTTATGCGGAAGAGATTCTTCACGAATCTATCCAGAAAATATATGAGATTATTGAAGAGAAAAATCCGGATCTGGAAGATAAGGAAACAGTGGCAAGACAGGTCGGTATTGGTGCTATTCTTTTCAATGACTTATATAATCAGAGAATTAAGGATGTTGTGTTCAACTGGGATAAGATTCTCAACTTTGACGGGGAGACAGGCCCTTATGTGCAGTATACTTATGCCCGTTGTGCTAGTGTTCTCCGCAAGGCAGGAGATGTGGTTATTCCGGAAAATATTGACTACAATGTGTTGACAGATGAAGTAACTATGAATCTTTTGAAGGATATTACAAGATTCCCGGATGTTGTGAAGGATGCAGCGGATAAATATGAGCCTTTTATGATTTCAAGATTTGCTGTTTCTGTGGCACAGCATTTTAATAAATTCTATCATGACTGTCAGATTAATGTAGAAGATGAAAAAATTAAAATGGCAAGATTAAAAGTTGTCTCTGTTACTATGAAAGTTATAAAAGATGCTTTAGCTCTGCTTGGAATTGAGTGTCCGGAACAAATGTAAGAGTATGTATAATTCTACAAAAAAATAGTGTCCTTAATCAGAGGGTGTCGCAAAATTATCAAATTAGATGATAGAGCGACTCCCTCGCTTAATCTAAAGGGAAAAACGGAAGTAATCTCACCTGTACTGTGGCTTACTTCCGTTTTTTGGCGTACTTT
>NZ_NFIR01000004.1:0-236717 GCF_002159465.1 Eubacterium sp. An3 | reverse complement strand
AAAGGGATAAGCCCCTTCCTTCATTCTGTGTATTTTGTTCAGTTTTCAATGTCACAGAAAAGAAGGAAAGGGGCTAAATTTATGCCTGAAAATGAGGTTTTCGGACAGGCTGAGGGGGGATACAAAGGTAAAGGAGAAAATAGGATGTATTGAGATTGGTGACAACGTATTCATAGGTTCAAATACTACTGTGCTGTATGATGTGAAGATTGGTTCAAATGTTGTAATAGGTGCAGGAAGTCTTGTAAATAAAGATATACCAGATAATTCTGTTGCAGCGGGCATCCCTGCTAGGGTGCTAGGGACATTTGAATGTCTGAAAAAGAAAAGACAAGAAGAGAAAGTCTATCCTGACGAATTGACACCAATCGGGCATAAGATAACGAAAGAACTTGAAAATTGGTTGTGGAATGATTTTAATGCCAGGCGCAATTAGATATCAGGAATATGAAAAGTGAAATTATAACATAATTAACTAGAAGAAGCTGAAATAGGTAAGAAGGAATTCATGATGAACATATTATTTACAGGCGTGGGGAGGAGAATAGAGCTTTTACAGGCTTTCCGCAACGCTGCCTTGGTTCTAAATAAGGATTTGAAAATATTTGGTGCGGATATGGCTGGAACGGCGCCTGCGCTTTCTTATTGTGACTATAAAAGAAAAGTAGTTGCCATGAACAATAGTGGGTACATAGATAATCTTATTCAAATTTGTGTAAACGACCATATTGATCTTTTGATTCCCACCATTGATACGGATTTGCTTTTATTAAGTGAGAACAAGAAGAAATTTGAAGCAATCGATACAAGGGTAATGATTAGTACGCCAGAGATGATTCGAATTTGCAGGGATAAAAATAACACATCACAGTTTTTTGTGAATTGTGGATTGCATGCACCGATGCCTGTAAATGATTGGAGAAAATATAAAAGTGATTATCCTGCATTTATTAAACCGAAGGATGGAAGTAGTTCTATTAATGCCTTTAAGGTTGATAATATTGAAGAACTAGAAATTTATGCTGGGCAGATTGAAGACTATATCGTTCAGCCCTTTGTCGAAGGAATAGAGTATACCATAGATATTTTTTGTAATTGGGATGGAGAGCCCATAAGCATTGTTCCTCGTGAGAGGGTTCAGATACGTGCGGGAGAAGTTTTAAAAACTTGCATTGCAATGGATTCAACAATGATTGCAGAAGCTAAAGCATTATGTAAAGTATTTAAACCGTGTGGTCCTATGACCGTACAGCTTATAAGAGATGAGAATGGAATTGACTGGTTTATAGAAATCAATCCACGTTTTGGCGGAGGTGCACCGTTGTCTATGAAAGCGGGAGCCAGGAGTGCAGAAGCGATACTTAAAATGGTTGATGGAGAACCAGTGGAATATTGCACAGACGTTGCAGATCATGCAGTTTATAGCCGGTTTGACCAGTCAGTGTGCATTACTGAAGGTAAGAGCAAAGTTAAAGGCGTTATTTTTGATTTAGATGATACGCTTTACAGTGAGAAGGAATATGTAAAGTCTGGTTATAAAGTTGTTTCAAATTTTCTTGGCGGTGGATACGAGGAGAAGCTATGGGAATATTTTGAAGCTGGGAAGCTAGCAATAGATGAGCTATTGGATGATATAGAAAGGCAGCGCATTAAAGATGATGTGCTTAAAGTTTATCGTTTTCATAAACCGGAGATTCATTTATATGAGGGTGTAAAAGAGTTACTGGTTGGACTTAGAAACAAGGGAATCAAGATAGGTATTATCACTGATGGAAGACCGGAAGGGCAGCGTAATAAGATAGAAGCGCTTGGCTTGGAAGAATATGTGGATGACATCATAGTTACAGATGAACTGGGAGGAGTCCAGTTTAGAAAACCATGCGATATTGCCTTTCGAATATTACAGAATAAATGGAGGCTTCCAGCAAGTGAAATGTTATACGTTGCAGATAATCCGACGAAGGATTTTCAAGCTCCTCAACAGTTAGGAATGAAAAGTGTTTGGTTTAGGAATGAGGACGGACTATACACTGTTAGTTATTTAGACAAGGCTAGTTATACAAATGGAGGCATATCTACTATAAATCATCTTGAGCAATTGGTGAAATTGCTCGATATTCAGGCCTAAGCTGTTTTAAGGAGAAATGATGATCACAAAGTATTAGAGGAGATTGTAATGTCACAAATAAAAATGGCTTACCTTCTGGTAGCTCATAAATGCCCAGAACAGGTAAATCTATTTGTTCAACAATTATTAGACTATGGCGATTGTGATATCTATATCCATATAGATAAAAAAAAGCCGGAAATGATTGAAAAGATAGTAAAAAGTAACAGAGTATTTGTCTGCTCTGTGTATGATGTTCGGTGGGGTAGTTTTGAAATAGTGAAGGCTGGGTATCACTTAATGCGGATGGCACGAGCTTCGGGCAAAGATTATACACACATGTACTTCGGGTCAGGGCAAGATTTGTTAGTTAGAAAAGGTTTATATGAGTATTTAGGTGGACATCTTGAAACCACTTTCATACATATAGAAAATGAAGTAACAAGTACAAACACGGCATCAGCAAGATATCGAATTCGATGGCCAAATAGGCTTATGGTAAGAAACGATCTGCATTTATACCGCTTTATCCGCATAGGAATGCAATTATTATGTAAATTTGGAGTGGTGTTATTTCCTAATAAGAATCGGTTAGAAAAGCCAATTAGATTCTACGAGGGGAGAACTTGGTTCATAGCTCCGATAAAGGTTATGGAGTATATTCTTGATTTTATTGATGATAATTCCGATTATGAAAAATTCTGGGAAGATAGCTTGGCGTCAGACCTGATGTTTTTTCAAACGATTATTATGAATTCCCCTTATAGAGATAAAGTGCAAGATGAATTGATGTATGTAGAATTCGGCAAATCATTCCGTACGAATAACCATCCTTTGACTATTACTTCTGATGTATTAGATAAGATAAGAGATGGTAATTGGTATTGTGCAAGGAAATTTGAGTTATATGAAAGCAATTCGTCTGAACAGGCAATAAAACGATGTCTCGAAGATACAGTTGGATAATAGAAATGAAACGAGGATTTAAAAATGAATGATCTGGTGAGCATAGTGATGCCAGTATTTAATGCGGAAAATTATATTGAAAATTGTGTTAAAGATCTTATAAAACAATCTCATAAACATATTGAAATAATACTGGTAGATGATGGATCAACGGATAATACCAGTCTGCTTTGTGACTTTTTGGCCTCAAATATCGAAATAGTAAAATGTTACCATCAGAAGAATATGGGTGTAAGCAGTGCGAGAAATTTAGGAACAGAAATGGCAACAGGAGATTTTATCATTTATATGGATGCAGATGATTTTCTTGTCCACGATGCTATCAGCGAGGGGCTCAGATACATCAATAGGTTTGATGTAGAGATGGTAGTAGCACGTGAAATAATGGTATATCCAGGGCAAAAGTTGGAATTAACTCTTTCACAAGAAAATGGCTATGAAGTATTAGAATCAAAAGATTTTGATGAATTAAGAAAAACTTATTTAGGCTTTCAATCAGAGAAGCTACAGAAACTTGGAAAGGTGGGTGAGCTGTCCGGCAGGCCGTGTGAACGCCTGATACGAGCTGATATTGCCAAAGATATATTGTTTCCTGTGGAGATTCCTTTGGGTGAAGATAAGTTATGGAATTTGCGATTACTAAATAAATGCAAAAAGGTTTGCGTACTTGGAGATTGCTGGTATCAATATATGATATATCCAGATTCTGCAGTAAGAGGCTATCATGGAAATCGAAGAGAAAAAGGGTCTATATTTATTAAAAGCCTATATATAGAAAATAAGAGATTTTGTAATGAACATAGGATGATTTTCCTAGAGAATATAGCGATTATGCTATATTGTATTGCATTTTATGATTTGAGTTCGAAAGATTGCCCGATGTCAAATAGGGAAAAAATTCAGTATATGGCAGAAACGATAAAAGATGATCCATGGAGAATTTTATGGAAGGGATCAAACAGCAGATATTTATCGTTCGCACATCGAGCAATGCTTTTATTATACAAAGCAAGACTATGGATTATCCCTCTTAAAATTTATAAATATTTAAAGACATTAAAATGGAAACACGAAACCAAGCTATTGAGGCAGGATAGGAAATGAATATTTTATATATAACATCGCGAGCGATAGAAATCAATGCGTCATCATCAATTAGAAATATAGCAACTATAGAAGGGCTGATTGGAATTGGACATCAGGTAACAGTTTGCTCAATGAAGCCGGATTGCACAGGGAAGTATTATGATAAGAGAATTGAGAAGCTAGATATAGAGAGAATATACTTTGACTCTATAATAAAAACTGCTGCTAAGACGGCAAATAGGTTTAATATCTTCCAGACAAGGTTGTACAAAATAATTCGTCGTAAAAGACTCTATGATAGTAGCAGGCAGATAATTAACCATGTAGACGATATGGATATCTCGAAATATGATCTTATGATTTCTTCGTCCGATCCTAAAACGTCTCATTTATTTGCGGAAAGGCTATCTGAAAAGAGTAAGAAAAAAATAAAGTGGATACAGATATGGGGAGATCCTTTTGCCTCTGATATGACTATAAGTGGAAGCAAAAGTTTTATGAAAAGGGTAAAAACGGAAGAACACCGTCTGCTTTCGAAATCGGATAGCATTATATACGTTTCAGAGGCAACTTTGGAAGAACAAAAAGATAATTATCCTGATTGCGCTGATAAAATGCGCTATTTGCCAATTCCATATATGAAGAGGAATTGTCAGTACAAAGAAGAGAATAGCTGTAAAAAGATAGTCAAGATAGCATATTGTGGTGATTATTTGAGCCATATTAGGAATATTGTCCCGCTATATGATGCTATAAAAGGTTTAGATGGATACGAAATACGAATCTGTGGTGATTCAGATATAAAGTTAGAAGCAACAGATAATATTTTGATTAGTGGTAGGATACCGTACCAAGAGGTCTGTGAAATAGAAGATAGTTCGGATATTCTTGTGGTTATCTGTAATCTTTTTGGTACGCAAATACCAGGTAAGATATATCAGTACTCTGGTACAGACAAGCCTATCTTGTTTATTCTGGATGGAAAAAAAGAAATAATTAAGAAGCAGTTCCAAAAATATGAAAGATATGATTTTTGTAACAATGATTCCAATGAGATAAGAAATAAGCTGAGAGAAATAAAAAGAATGAAAAAGTGTTATGGGCCAGTAAACGTATTTGAGTCGAAAGTGATAGCAAAAAAGATTCTTGATTTCAGTTGAATAAAATATACTTGCTAAAAAATATTTCATTTGTAATTATAAAATTATTTTACAAAAAAGGAAACAAAGAAGGGATTAGTTTGTGTCAAAAGATATAAATAACTTTACAATAATTCTAAATAAGGAATCACGAATCCAATTGCTTATTATATATTTTTGGATTTATCCGTCAATTATCACATATGGAATAGTATATGGATGTAGGTTAATTGGTTTTTATTCTGATAATGCGCAAATTGTGATAAGAATTCTTACCATAACTGTGATGATAATAGCCTTACAATCATGCTTACAGTTGATAAAGCTACGACATATATTTTTTTACCTATTAATGCTTGGGCTATATTTGTTTTCCTACAAACTGTTTCCTGAGAATAGTGCAATTATGGATGATAATATATCTTTGTTTTTCTTGGCAGTTTTGCCATTATTCTTCCTGGGAACGATGATTGATAAGGTAAAGATACCATATGAGACTTTAGGTACATTGTCTTATTATGTTATTATTTTATTTCTGATTTCAGTTATATTTTTATCATCAGGGGATGTTGTTGATCATGATATGGGTAAGGCATATGATTGTTTGCCATCGGTTATGCTGGTTTCATTTAATGCTTTAAAAAAAAGAAGAGGCAGAGATTTCATTTTTATGGCGTTGGGAGTAATATTACTTCTCTTGTGTGCAACGAGGGGGCCCATTCTTTTGTATGCAATATTTATGATACTCCAGTTGCCCCTTATTGAAAGAAAGTATCGTTATCTATACATAGGGCTATTGCTTGCAGTGATAATTTTATTTATTTCTCCATTAGGAATGATTCTAGTGGAAGTAATTTCATTATTGTTGAATAATCTCGGATTTAGCACACGTATCATAGATTTACTATTAACTGGGGACTTAACATATGACAATGGAAGGAACTGGTTATATGATGCAACCTTTGCAATGATAGAAGCCCAGCCATGGAGAGGCAATGGTATATTTTCTGATAGACGGGCTACAGGTGCTATAGGAATTGGAGAAAATGGTATAGGTATTTATGTGCATAATATTATTTATGAATTTTGGTGTGACTTTGGTTATATCTTGGGTACTGCCTTATTAGTGATTATTGCGTTTGGTATATTGAAGACATTGAAAAAACATAAAACAAATATAAATTTTAAAGTGATTTTTCTTATATTTGTAATTAGTTATATGGGAAAATTATTCATGAGTAGTTCATTCTTAATCGAACCTGGTTTTTGGTTATGCATTGGGGTGTGTTTTGAAGGTATGAGAAATGAAAAACGGAGAAAGATGTGATTGGCTTTACAACATTATTCTCGTTATATTTTCTGAAGTTTTTGAAAAAATCACTTGAAAAAGAGGCAGAGAAGTAGAGAAACTGAAGAAGGAAAATGGGAATAAGAAGATATAAGTTGTATCTTCGATTCTGTTGCCAGAGAATATGCATTAAAAAGACATGATAATAAGGAGAAAAGAACAATGGTTAATGTAATTGGATTAGGTTATATTGGATTGCCCACAGCACTTATGATGGCTTCTCATGGAGTAGAAGTTATTGGAACAGATTATAATAAGAAACTTGTGGAAACTTTAAATGCAGGGGAAACAACATTCAAAGAAGATGGGTTGGATGAATTATTCCAGAATGCATTAAATGCGGGAATTAAATTTACAACGGAATATCAGCATACAGATACATATATCATTTCCGTTCCGACACCCTATGACAAATTCAGTAAGAAGGTAGACGCCTGTTATGTAGTAGAGGCGATCAAGGATATGATGGATGTTTGCCCGAAGAGTGCGACGGTAGTAATTGAATCTACTGTATCGCCGGGCACTATTGATAAGTATGTGCGTCCTGTAATTGAAGAGAAGGGGTTTGTGATTGGTGAAGATATCAATCTAGTTCATGCGCCAGAGCGCATTATTCCAGGTAATATGGTTTATGAGCTTTTTCATAATAACCGAACTATCGGTGCTGATGATAAAGTAGTAGGTGAGAAAGTCAAGGAGTTATATGCATCTTTTTGTCAGGGTGAGATTGTTGTTACGGATATTCGAACGGCAGAAATGACAAAAGTGGTAGAGAATACATTTCGGGCTGTTAATATTGCGTTTGCCAACGAACTCGCAAGGATTTGCAGGCACGATAATATGGATGTTTATGAGATTATCAGAATTTGTAATATGCATCCTCGTGTAAATATTCTTCAGCCAGGTCCCGGTGTTGGTGGTCATTGTATTTCTGTTGATCCGTGGTTTCTTGTAGGTGATTATCCATCGCTGGCGAAAGTTATTGATGAATCTATGAAAACGAATGATTCACAGCCGGATTTTGTGCTGAATCGGATTTACGAGATTATGAAAGAAAAAGGGATGTCTGATGTTAAACGTGTTGGCCTATATGGTCTGACCTATAAAGAGAATGTAGATGATATGCGCGAAAGTCCTACTCTCCAGTTGCTGGAAAGTCAGGAACGACATCTTGCTACAGGCTTGAAAGTATATGATCCGTTTGTTGCAAAAGACGTTGTGGCTAACCAGTATCATAATTTGGATGAGTTTCTGGATGATATTGATATGGTTGTTGTGATGGTTAAACATGATGAAATTAAAGAAAACGTTGATAAGTTGAAAGATAAAGTGATTTTGGATTGTCATAATATTATTGGATTGCCAGGAGTGTATCATATTTGACGTCGGAGAATTGAATATAGAGGGGAAGTATATAAAATGAAAAAGGTAATGTTAGTTTTTGGCACTCGACCGGAGGCAATAAAAATATGTCCATTAGTAAATGAATTAAAAAGACGTCCGGGTATTCAGACAGTTGTCTGCGTGACAGCACAACATCGTCAGATGCTGGATCAAGTGCTTGAAACATTCGGAGTTGTTCCGGATTATGATTTGAATATTATGAAGGACAGACAGACTTTGTTTGATATCACTACAAATATTTTGAATGGTATTAAAGATGTCCTTGAGGAAGTAAAACCGGATGTTGTACTCGTTCACGGAGATACATCTACGACATTCGTAACAGCTTTGGCCTGTTTTTATCTACAGATACCTGTGGGTCATGTGGAAGCCGGACTTCGTACTTATAATATATATTCTCCTTACCCAGAAGAGTTTAATAGACAGGCTGTGGGAATAATTAGTCAATATAATTTTGCACCTACGCAACTTGCGGCTGATCATCTCATTAAAGAGGGCAAAAATCCAGACACAATTTATATCACTGGCAACACTGTCATTGATGCTATGCAGCATACAGTGAAGGAAGATTATACCCATCCAGAACTTGAATGGGTTGGGGATTCCAAGCTGATTTTTATCACTGCTCACAGACGAGAGAATTTAGGGGAGCCAATGCATCATATGTTTCGGGCTATTCGGCGTGTTTTGGATGAATATCCGGAATGTAAGGCTGTTTATCCGATACATATGAACCCTGTGGTGAGACAAGCAGCAGCAGAAGAATTAGGAAATTGTAATAGGATTCATATCATTGAGCCGCTTGAAGTGTTTGATTGTCATAATTTTGAAGCACGGAGTTATCTTTGTCTGACTGATTCGGGGGGGATACAAGAAGAATGCCCTAGCTATGGTGTTCCAGTTCTGGTTATGAGAGATACAACAGAACGTCCGGAAGGTGTAGAGGTAGGGACCTTGAAACTTGTTGGAACAGAAGAAGAGACAATTTATAATAATTTTAAACTTCTTCTTGAAAATAAAGAAGAATATGAAAAAATGTCTCATGCATGTAATCCCTATGGCGATGGTCATGCCTGTGAGAGAATAGCTGATATATTAGAGGGAAAAGAATATATGCTTTGGTGTGCTAAATAATTTACCATCTTATTTAGAAAAAAGAATATGTTTGAGAGAAGAGGTTTTTAGTTAAGATGTCGTGTTTGATTAAAGATGGTATTGAATAAAAAATTTAGTTTTCAAGTATATGCTGAGCTTGGTGGTTTGTTGAATATGGTAATAACAGAATTAGCCTTAAATATAGAAGTTAAAGAAAGTAATTTGGATGTATTAAATTATGATTACCATGCTTCGTAGCTGGTGAGTTGAAGGTGATATGATGGATAATGTGATTGTTACTGTTTATTGTACAACTTATAATCATGCACGATATATAAGAGATGCATTAGAAGGGTTTATTTCTCAAAAAACAAATTTTCTTTTTGAAGTGTTGGTTCATGATGATGCGTCTACTGATGAGACCGCTTCTATTATTAAGGAATATGAAAAAAAATATCCAACAATAATTAAAGGAATTTATCAGGATGAGAATATTTATTCAAAAAACATAAATCGGACGTATGAATACATGCTTCCTAGGACACATGGAAAATATATAGCTTTTTGTGAGGGAGATGATTATTGGTGTGACCCTAATAAACTTCAGAGTCAATATGATTATATGGAAACTCATCCGGAATGTTCATTGGTTGCCCATAAGGCTTTAAAACAATATTCAAATGGAAAAAAAGTGAAGTATACAAATTATCGATTTATAGAAAATAGTTGCATTACAGTAGAAGAGATTGTAGATAATTTAGCATTATTTCCGTTTAATTCAATGTTTTTTCGTTCTGAATTTTATAGAAAAAATGAGAAGTTTTTAAAACAACATCAAACCTTCGATTATTTATTAAAGATAATGCTTGCGTTTGAGGGGACAGTCTATGTTATTCCTAAAACTATGTCGGTATATCGTGTATGTTCTGTCGGGTCATGGACAGAAAGAGTTGGAAATAATAGTAATAAATTAATTGAGCACGAGGAAAAGGCAATTTGTTCTCTGACGGATCTTGATCAATATAACAATTATCAATATCACAATATTTTAGAGGCTAATATAATAAAGAGAAAGTACCATATTGAAGAACTCAAAGGCAATTATCATGAACTTAAAAAGAAATCGTATATAAATATATATAGAAAACAATCCATAAAATACCGGATACTAATAAAAATAAAAGGGGATTGGCCGTGGTTTTATAAGGAAATGAGAAAAATATATTATATTGTTTGTCGAAAAAAATAGAAAGATTTAAGCAATGTTGCATAAATATTATGTGCAATTGTTTTGATAGAGGAGATACTGATTTATGAATAGGCAAGAAAAAAATTCTAATAAAATAGTAAGTAATCTTCTTTGGCGTTTTCTTGAGAGATGCGGAGCGCAAGGAGTATCTTTTATAGTTTCTATTGTTCTTGCCCGTTTAGTTGCTCCGGAAGCGTATGGTACGATTGCCCTTGTAACTGTATTTTCTACTATTCTTCAGGTGTTTGTAGATAGTGGAATGGCAAATGCATTAATTCAAAAGAAAAATGCTGATAATTTGGACTTTTCTACAGTATTCTTTTTTAATATTGTAGCATGTTGTGTTTTATATACATTGATTTTTTTAGTAGCACCATTTATTGCATTATTTTATCAACAACCAGAATTAACAGCAGTTGTTCGTGTGCTTTGTTTGACGGTTATTATATCAGGGATAAGAAATGTGCAGCAAGCCTATGTATCGAAAACTATGCAGTTTAAAAGATTTTTCTTTGCTACAATCGGGGGAACTCTGGTTGCTGCGGTAGTGGGAATTATAATGGCCTATATGGGATTTGGTGTATGGGCTCTAGTGGCTCAACAGATATTAAATATAGGAGTAGGAACACTAATCCTCTGGATTACAGTAAAATGGAGACCTCAAAAGCAATTTTCATTTCAAAGATTAAGGGGGCTATTTTCTTACGGATGGAAATTGTTGGCCGCATCACTTATTGATAGAGTATATAATGAACTGCGTTCGCTAATTATCGGGAAAATGTATTCTGCAACCGATTTAGCATATTATAATAGGGGAAATCAATTTCCGAATGTGATTGTAACAAATATCAATACATCAATTGATAGTGTTTTACTTCCGACGATGTCCGCTGAGCAGGATCATCAAGATCGTGTGCGTGCTATGACCAGAAGAGCTATTAAAACGAGTACATATATTATGATGCCACTTATGATGGGGTTGGCAATATGTGCTGAACCGATAGTTAGAATATTATTGACGGAAGTATGGCTTCCTTGTGTGCCCTATTTGCGTATTTTTTGTTTTACATTTGCGCTTTATCCAATTCATACTGCTAATCTTAATGCTATTAAGGCGATGGGACGTAGTGATATGTTTTTAAAATTAGAAATTATTAAAAAAATTGTTGGTTTAATTGCGCTAATTAGTACAATGTGGTTTGGAGTAATTTGGATGGCTTATAGCCTATTATTTACAGCAGTAATTAGTAGTATAATTAATGCTTTCCCTAATCGGAAGCTTTTAAATTACAGTTATCTAAATCAAATTCAAGATATGTGTCCACAGATTGTATTGTCTTGTATCATGGGAGGAATTGTCTACATAGTACAATTTATCGGATTAAATGATATTGTAACATTAATACTTCAAATAATTTTAGGGGCAATTATCTATATAAGTGGTTCGGCGTTATTTAAGTTAGAAAGTTTCATTTATCTTTGGAAAATGATTAAAAATGTTTTTTCAAAAGGAGATTGTAATAAATGATTGAAAATAGTAAAAAAATAACGATAGAACAAATAGAAAAATTTTTGTCTATCGTAGATAAATATTTTCCCGTACCATTATCAGAGAAAACAAATATACCTGTGTATGCTAGAAAACTTAAAGATAAAGCAACTATTTGTGTTGAAGAAGACGAGAATGGAAATATATTATCGATGTGTGCAGGATATACGGACAATACAATTAATGCACAAGCATATATTTCACTTGTCGCAACTTTACCGGAATCACAAGGACGAGGTTATGGAAAAAAACTTGTAAAAGAATTCTTAGATATTGCCAAAAAAAAATCTTTAGATGGGGTACATGTATATGCAGTCGAGAATAATAAGCCCGCTATGAAAATGTATGAGGCGCTTGGATTTAGAAGATGGTATTTAAAAAATGAACTTAGGCCTAAAGATGTTCATTTGATTTATCGATTTTAAAATATTAACAAAAAGAGGACATAGTATGCAAGAGCAAAATATCTTAGTTACAGCGATTGGGTCATTTTCTGCAGATGTTGTTATATCAATACTTCGAGAACATAATTATAAGGTGATTGGAACAAATATATATCCGATGCCGTGGATTGCCAATGCGATGATTGTTGATACCTTTTATCAGGTGCCGCTGGCGAGTGAGGAAAAAGAGTATGTAAGAGTAATTTTAGATATTTGTCAAAAAGAAAATATCGGGTATATTTTTCCGCTTACGGATGTGGAAATTGATGTATTCAATAGATATCGAGAAGTGTTTGTGAACAATGGTATTATTTTATGCCTATCGCCATATGATACTATCTTAATTTGCAGAGATAAAAGAAAGACTAGTGAAATATTGAAACTAAAAGTACCGGAAGTTCAAATTATTCCAGAATATAAGGAAAATCAAGTAAAGTATGGAAGTGTAGATTTTCCTATTATATGTAAGAAAATTAACGGAAGAAGTAGTCAGGGATTGAAAAAAATTCATAGTATTGAAGAATTTTTGTTTTTTTCTAAGAATCATGATTTTGGTGAGTATATTATACAACCGTTTGTTGAAGGGAATATTCTCACAGTAGATGTGATCAGAGATTCTAAGAATGATAAATGTGTAGCGGTTCCAAGAAAGGAGTTGTTACGAACATTGAATGGAGCAGGAACTTCAGTATATGTATTTAGAGATTTTGAATTGGAAAAAATCTGCAAAAAAATAGCAAAGGTATTGAACATCCATGGTTGTGTGAATTTTGAATTTATTGAATCAAAAGGTAAAAAGTTTTTTTTGGAGTGTAATCCAAGATTTTCTGGTGGAGTAAAATTTACTTGTATGTCAGGATACGATTGTGTTATGAATCATCTTCATTGTTTCCAGGGAAAAGAAATTGACGAAAAAATTAAAATTGTTCCACAATATATAGCTAGAAAATACAATGAATATGTAACGTGTGTAAAGGGCGAAAATACATTATAAGAAATGGATAAAAACGATTGAAAACAAAGGAAAGTACAAATATGAAAAAAATATTAGTGACGCAATCTTCCATGCCAGAATTAAATGAGTATATAGATGAAATATCTGATATGTGGGAGTCTCATTGGCTCACAAATATGGGGCCAAAGCATAAACAATTTCAGCAGAAATTACAAGAATATATGAGAGTTGAAAATATTGACCTCCTAACAAATGGTCATATGGCATTGGAATTAACTATTCAAGCAATGAATTTGCAAGGAGAAGTAATAACTACGCCATTTACATTTGCTTCGACTACTCATGCAATTGTCAGAAATGGTTTGACACCAGTTTTTTGTGATATTGACCCGGTAACATTTACTATGGATGTGAATAAATTAGAGGACTTAATTACAGATCGGACATGTGCTATTTTGCCAGTCCATGTATATGGAAATGTCTGCAATATAGAGGAAATAGAGCGAATTGCACATAAGTATGAGTTGAAAGTAATTTATGATGCAGCTCATACATTTGGGGAAACTTACAAGGAAAAGGGGATTGGTTCTTTTGGGGATGCGTCTTGCTTTAGTTTCCATGCTACAAAAGTTTTTAATACTATTGAAGGTGGAGCAGTTTGTTTTAAGGATGAACATTTGGGAGATATCTTATATGAACTAAAAAATTTTGGTATCCATGGTCCGGAAGAAGTGAGTGCTGTGGGAGCCAATGCAAAAATGAATGAATTTTGCGCTGCTATGGGGCTTTGTAATCTTCGTCACGTGGATGAAGAAATTGAAAAGAGAAAGAAAGTAGTTGAGCGTTATAGAAAACATTTGGAAGGGATAGATGGATTGCAATTAAATGCAATACAGAAAGATGTGAAATCTAATTATGCATATTTTCCAGTAATTATTGAGGAAAAGCAATTTGGCTCTAGTCGGGAGGAAATATTTGAAAAGCTGGCAGAAAACGGAATTGGAGCACGAAAATATTTCTATCCATTAACAAATACATTTTCTGCTTTTCATGGACAATTCAATGTATTAGAGACACCGGTTGCTTTACATATAAGTAAAAGAGTATTAACACTACCGTTATATGCAGATTTAGATTTAGAAGATGTGGACAGAATTTGTCGAATTCTTTTGAGATGCAAACGGTGACATTGAGGAAGGAGTTATTCGGGTCATGAGCGGTGTTGCCGAAAGATTATGATTTTGAAGCCCATAAAGAACTGGTCCCGATGTAAGTTAGAGATGTTCCGATTATCTATGCGGATTGTGCAGCTTTATTGAGAGATTACGGTTTTAAGCTCAGTATCAGTCTTCGGGACGGACTGAGAAAGTTCGCGGAGTGGTACAAGGAGATTTATAAAATCTGAGAAACAGGTGAGAGTAAATGAATAAGAAAATTGCAGTGCCCGGTACGGGTTATGTTAGTTTTTCCATCGCCGTGTTACTGACCAACATAATCAGGTTATGGCAGTGGATATTGTTCCGGAGAAAGTGGATCTGATTAATCAGCGTAAATCTCCAATTCAGGATGAGTATATTGAGAAATATCTGGCGGAGAAGGAACTGAATCTCACAGCGACTTTAGACGTGGAGAAAGCTTATAAGGATGCGGATATCGTGGTCATTGCTACCCCGACCAATTACGACAGCAAAAAGAATTTCTTCGATACTTCTGCTGTGGAAGCGGTCATTCAGCTGGTCATCAAGAATAATCCTGATGCCATCATGGTGATAAAATCCACTATTCCTGTTGGATTTACCGCTTCTGTCCGAGAGAAATACCATTGTGATAACATTATTTTCAGCCCGGAGTTTCTGCGGGAGTCTAAAGCGCTGTACGACAACCTGTATCCTTCCCGTATTATTGTCGGTACTGACGTACAGAACGCCAGACTGGTGAAGGCAGCCAATACATTTGCCGGCTTGTTGCAGGAGGGAGCCATCAAAGAAAATATCGACACTCTCATCATGGGATTTACCGAAGCGGAGGCGGTTAAGCTCTTTGCCAATACATACCTTGCCCTTAGAGTCAGCTATTTCAATGAGCTGGACACCTATGCGGAGATGAAAGGGCTGAATACGCAGCAGATTATCGACGGGGTCTGCCTGGACCCGCGTATCGGTTCTCATTATAACAATCCGTCCTTCGGCTACGGCGGTTACTGTCTGCCGAAAGACACTAAGCAGCTGCTGGCAAATTATCAGGATGTGCCGCAGAACATGATGACTGCCATCGTGGAAAGCAACCGGACCAGAAAGGACTTTATCGCAGAGCGTGTGCTGGAACTGGCTGGCGGCTACGGCGCCAACAGTGAGTACGATGCCAACATGGAAAAAGAAGTTGTCATCGGCGTATACCGTCTCACCATGAAGAGCAACTCTGATAATTTCCGCCAGAGCAGCATCCAGGGTGTCATGAAACGGATCAAAGCCAAAGGTGCCACCGTCATTATCTACGAACCGACTCTGAAAGACGGCAGTACATTTTTTGGCAGTCGCATTGTCAACGACCTGGAAGCTTTCAAAGAGCAGAGCGCGGCCATCATCGCCAACCGCTATGACAGCTGCCTGGATGATGTGAAGGAAAAAGTATATACCAGAGATATTTTCAGGAGAGATTAAAACATTTTATTTGTCGGCAGCTTCGGCTGCCGGCAAATTTTTTTGTCTAAAGTACGTTTTGTCGTATTGACAGAGAATGACACAAAAAGTATAATAATAGTAAAAATATTACACTTTTAGAAAAGAATTTCCTGTTCGCGCGCTGCGCTAAATGGGAAAAGATGATACATTACATTTAAGGAGTCAGGAAAGGATGCTGGTATAGTATAGCTGGTGAGTGCACCTTTCCACGGGCAGAAACAGAAGACCGCAGAGCAAGGGAAGGAGGCCATCAGGACGGAAAACAAGAGGAATGCTTTGATTGCAGATGTATCATCTGAAAATGAGATAGCGGAGCGATATGAACGGTATAGAGGTATCATCAAGAATTTTACCTTAATGTCCGATACCTTTATGAGAAATGTATTCAAGCACGTAGAGTGTGTGGAGTATGTTCTTCAGGTTATCATGGGTAGAAAAGACCTGCATGTGGTGGACAGTGTTGTACAGAAGGATTATAAGAACCTGCAAGGGCGGTCGGCTATACTGGATTGTGTAGCCCGGGATGTTGAGAACAAAAGATATGATGTTGAGGTTCAGCAGAAGAACGAAGGGGCATCACCGAAGCGGTCGCGGTATCATAGTGGCCTTGTTGATATGAACACACTGGAAGCAGGACAGAAGTTTGAAGAACTGCCAGATAGCTATGTGATATTTATTACCAGAGAAGATGTTTTAGGATATGGACTTCCTATTAGTAAAATTGAACGGACGATTGGTGAGATAAGAGCAGATTTCGGAGACGGTTCTTATATCATATATGTGAATGCGGCAATGCAGGATGAGGAGACGGAATTGGGGCGTCTGATGCATGATTTCCATTGTAAAGACGCCGATGAGATGTATAGTGAAGTGTTGGCAAGACGAGTACGGGAATTAAAGGAGACAGAGGAAGGGGTGTATAGTATGTGCCAGGAGATGGATGAGATATATAACGAAGGAATACTGCGTGGCGAAAAAATCGGCGAAAAGCGTGGAGAAGAACGTGGAATTACAATCGGCGAAAAACGCGGAGAGAAAAAAGCTAAAAAGGCAACGGCGATATCTCTGGCAGAGATGGGACTGCCGGTGGAGCAGATAGCCCGGGGAGTGAAAGAAAGTGTGAGTATTGTGCAGGCGTGGATTACAGAGGCGAAGACGGTGGTGAAATAATCTTTTGGTGATAAGATAGTATGGGAAAACAGTAAACGTATATCATGTTTTGTTGAAGATTATTATTGTTATAAAAGTAATACATAAGATAGAGAAAGTCAGGAAAGGACAGTACTGGGGTTTGGGCAGTATCCTTCCACAGAAAGCAGGAGCAGGCAGAAGAGAGGACACGGAAGGAGGCTGTCGGGATGAAAGAAATTGACCAATACGCTGGGGAGACATTTCCTGATGAAGAACTGGAAAATCGTTATCAGCGATACAGGGAGATAATTAAGAATTTTACACTAATGTCCGATACCTTTATGAGAAATGTATTCAAGCACATAGAGTGTGTAGAGTATGTCCTTCAGGTTATCATGGGTAAAAAAGACCTGCGTGTGGTGGACAGCGTTGTACAGAAAGATTATAAGAACCTGCAGGGACGGTCGGCTATATTGGACTGCGTAGCCCGGGATGTTGAAGATAAACGATATGATGTTGAGGTTCAGCAGAAGAACGAAGGGGCATCACCGAAGCGGTCGCGGTATCACAGCGGTCTTGTTGATATGAACACTTTGGAAGCGGGACATGATTTTGATGAACTGCCGGACAGCTATGTGATATTTATTACCCGGGGAGATGTTTTGGGGCTTGGACTTCCGGTTGGTCATATTGGCAGAAAGATAGAGGAAGTCGATCAAGCTTTCGAAGACGGTTCTCATATCGTATATGTGAACGCAGCGATGCAGAATGAAAAAACGGAATTGGGACGTCTGATGCATGATTTCCACTGTAAAGATGCTAGTGAGATGTACAGTGAAGTGCTGGCGAGACGAGTACGGGAATTAAAGGAGACGGAGGAAGGGGTGTATAGTATGTGTCAGGAGATGGATGAGATCTATAACGAAGGAATGCTACTCGGAGAGAAAAAGGCAAAAAAAGCAACGGCAATATCTCTGGCAGAGATGGGGCTGCCGGTGGAGCAGATAGCTCAGGGAGTAAGGGAAAGAGTGAGCATTGTGCAGGCGTGGATTGCAGAGGCGATGACGGTGGTGAAATAATCTTTTGGTGATAAGATAGTGTGAAGAAACAGTAAACGTATATCATGTTTTGTTGAAGATTATTATTGCTATAAAAGTAATACATAAGATAGAGAGAGTCAGGAAAGGGCAGTATCCTTCCACAGACAGCAGGAGCAGGCAGAAGAGAGGATACGGAAGGAGGCTGTCGGGGTGAAAGGAATTGACCAATACGCTGGGGAGACATTTCCTGATGAAGAACTGGAAAAACGTTATCAGCGATACAGGGAGATAATTAAGAAGTTTACCTTAATGTCCGATACCTTTATGAGAAATATATTTAAACACATAGAGTGTGTAGAGTATGTCCTTCAGGTTATCATGGGCAGAAAAGACCTGCATGTGGTGGACAGCGTTGTACAGAAAGATTATAAGAACCTGCAGGGACGGTCAGCCATACTGGATTGCGTAGCCCTGGATATTGAGAACAAAAGATATGATGTTGAGGTTCAGCAGAAGAACGAAGGGGCATCACCGAAGAGGTCACGGTATCATAGTGGCCTTGTTGATATGAACACACTGGAAGCAGGACATGAATTTGAAGAACTGCCGGACAGTTACGTGATATTTATTACCCGGGGAGATGTTTTGGGACTTGGACTTCCGGTTGGTCATATTGGCAGAAAGATAGAGGAAGTCGATCAAGATTTCGGAGACGGCTCTCATATCATATATGTGAATGCAGCGATGCAGGATGAGGAGACGGAATTGGGGCGTTTGATGCATGATTTCCACTGTAAAGATGCCAGTGAGATGTACAGCGAAGTGCTGGCGAAGAGAGTACGGGAATTAAAGGAGACAGAGGAAGGGGTGTATAGTATGTGTCAGGAGATGGATGAGATTTATAACGAAGGAATACTGCGTGGCGAAAAAATCGGAGAAAAGCGTGGCGAAGAACGCGGAATTACAATCGGCGAAGAGCGCGGAGAGAAAAAAGCCAAGAAGGCAACAGCCATATCTCTGGCGGAGATGGGGCTGCCGGTGGAGCAGATAGCCCGGGGAGTGAAGGAAAGAGTGAGTATTGTGCAGACATGGATTGCAGAAGGGATGACGGTGGTGAAGTGATTCTTCTGCGATAAGGAATTTTTTTGAAGATAGGATATGTATACGTAGATTGTTTATCAATAGAAGAGATGTCGTAAAGAAAAGAAAAAATCATGAAGAAGTCTTGAAATTAGAGACAAATAAATGATTTAATAAATTTTAGAGCAAAATAATTTCGAAAATATTGACCGTTGAAACACATTGGCATATAATAAAAAAGGATTATGGAGGTGGAATGATGATAGATATTAATGTTGTAGTGGCCAACAATATTATGGATCAGATGAAAAAGCATAATATGAAACAGATTGATCTGGCGAATGCAATTGGCGTATCTAAACAAATTATGAGTAAAATGTTGAATGGTTCCAGATTAATTAGTATTGCTGAGCTTCATAAAATTGGAGATTATTTTTGTGTTACAATGGATGATTTACTGAAAGCTCCTGTAGAATCCACAGAAGTGGATGTTATGAGAGCTTTTATGGGAAAAGTTGAATCAGACGCAGCTAGGGAAGCTTTGCATACAGTGGATAAACTGGCAGATATGATTATTTTTCATGCTAACGTACGTGAAAACGTGAAAGTTATGTCAGAAACATGGGAGATGTAAGAATGGCTTTACTTTTTGAGGGAATTTTATACAAGAAAAATCCGAAAAGATTTGAACAGATTCGGGAAATTGCCGCAGGTTTTTCAGAGTATTATATCGGTCAGAATATTATTCAGGATGATATTTTTAACATGATTGAAAATTATGTGAGAACAGAAAATATGCCTTTGGAATGGTTGCGTTTTCCGATTCGTGACCCGGAATTATGCGCCTGCACTTTTATTCGTAGTGGGCGCATTTTTGTTATGGTTAATTCTGGAATTCCAATGTCAAAGCAGATATTTGCCGCAGCGCATGAATTATATCATATACGCTGTTTTTTGGAAGAGGATGATCTTGAGTTAGCAAAAAGTGGCTCCATTTTAAATGCATCCACAATTGAAACAGGAACAACGGAAGAAGAGGAAATGGAAGCAAATGCATTTGCAGGTATTCTTTTGGTGCCGGTTAATGCGCTCAAACAGCAGATGGGAATTTATCAAATCAAAGAGAAAGCAATAGAAATGAAAGATATTCTTACTCTTATGGACATTTTTGCTGTCCCTTATAAAGCTATGATTCTTCGGTTACTGGAAGAAAAGATGATATCTGATGACCGGGCAAGGGAGATGATAGATATTCCTTTTTCAGAAATACAAAAAATAATGAAAGTGACAGGTAAAGCAAAGCGATGGGATATGATTCCGTCCGGATATGAAAAATTTGGAAGTCTTCTGGAAAATCTTACGATAAATACTGAACAGGAAGTTTTGCCCAAGAGTAGATTGGAAAGTGATTGGAAGGAACTGGACAGAATAAAACAGTTGTATGGAATTAAGTGAGAGACTATGACAGAACAACGGAAATATGCAATCCTGGATACGGATTTTGTATCTAAAGCGAATATCATAAAAACAGAGAATCGTATGCTGGCTGATGAAGTGCTTGCATTTCCTGGATATTCTTTTTTCTGTCACCAGAAGATGAAAGAAGAACTTGGAGACCATGGGAGCAGAGTTGCACAGTCGTGGCTTCAAAATAAAATTGAATCAGGGGAAATTATCTGCTATTCAGATGAGAAAATTTTGTTTGAAATAAGCAGATATCTTTCAAATTATTGTTTTGTATATTATCGAGATTTTTTGAAACAGGGATGTGATCTTTTTGATGCTGAGTTTTACAACAGATATTTTCTGCCTTTGGATGAGATGATAGAAACTGGTGGATGCAATCGAGAAATATTTTTATCTGTTTTGCGTACCTGTGAAAATCAAATTGGTCACCAAAAAAGTTACGGCGAGATAAAGGCATATGTTCTGGCACAGACTATTAAGTTTTTATATGATACAGAAGCATATATATTTTGTTCCGATGATTTTGGGGCAAGACAAGGGTTTGCCAATGGTACGCAAATACCTTGTATCAGTATTTTGAGTGTATTTCTCAAGCTTTGCTTGATGGGGAAAATGAAGGAAGAGGTAGAACCGTTCTTCCAGAGTTTTGTGCGTTGGTGTCTGGATAGGAAAAATCCACAAACTCATGTGAAAGTATGGATATTTAAAGACGGTTCCGATAAAAGGGAAAATGTACCGATAGAGTTTGTTTTGAATGATATTTATGGGGGGATGTATCGTGCAAGAAGAGATGGAGACTTGCAGCAAGTAATAGCGGATTGAAATTTCTTGACAAAATAAGCAACAGAAATTCAATATAATGATAAAATTTCATATTGTGACATGGTTTGCTACATAAAATGCATTTGTGCATTGGGGTAATGTTTGGTATAATCAATGGGGCCAAAAGGTTACTGGCAAAGGCTTATAAGAAGAAAATTATGGGAAGAGAATGTACAGACAGGCTGAAAGGATTATTGTTTGAGATTTCAATTTTTGTGGGAGTTCATAAGAGATAATTGTTATAGTATGCTGTTGGTGTGGCTGGTTTTGTTTGTCTTTTGCAAGCGGGCAGCGGCAGGGAAGGGCGAAGGCTTTCGGATGTCACGGCAAATGTACCGATGTTTTATAGGACTCTCTTTTGTTATTTATGTGTTGATTTTACTGTATGTGACGATATTCAGCCGGGAGCCGTTTGCGGAGAGGCATATAATGCTGAGTTTTCTCTGGGAGTATCGGCTGGCGCTGGCAGGAAGTATGTCCTGGGTGCTGCAGATTCTCAATAATATTATTCTTTTTGTGCCCATGGGTGTTCTGTATGGGGAACTCAGCAGAAAGAGGACCTGGTGGAGAGCGTTGCTGCTGGGAGCGGGAGCGTCGGCGTTTATTGAAGGTATGCAGTTTGTGTTAAAGGCAGGTCTTTGTGAGACGGATGATGTGTTTAATAATACCATTGGAATGATGTTGGGGTATATTTTTTGGCTGTTTTGTGGTAAAATATTGCGATACTATGGTTTTAAGCCCTGAACTCTGGCGTGGAGCAGTTTTTAGTTATTATGCAGTGATGCATGGCATAAGATACAGGGCTTTGTAATATTAGAGAAATGCTTATTTTGTAAAGGAGAAAATATTATGTGTGGAATTGTAGGATACGTGGGAGAGAGTCAGGCGGCGCCGCTGCTTTTGCATGGATTGTCTAAGCTGGAATACCGGGGATATGATTCGGCCGGTATCGCGGTACGGAATGAGAGTACCGGAGATATCCAGATTATCAAGGCAAAGGGTCGGCTGCACGCGCTGTCGGAGAAGACCGATGACGGTCACGCAGTGACTGGCACCTGCGGAATCGGCCATACCCGCTGGGCGACCCATGGGGAGCCGTCGGAGGTGAACGCGCATCCGCATTGTACGGAGGATAAGTCCATTGTGCTGGTGCATAACGGTATCATTGAGAATTACCAGGAGATCCGGGAGAAGCTGCTGAAGGCCGGCTATACATTTTATTCGGAGACAGATACGGAGATCGCTACGAAACTGATCGACTATTATTATAAGAAGACTGAGGCTCCGCTGGAGGCGCTGAGCCGTGCCATGCTGCGTATCCGGGGTTCCTATGCGTTTGGTATCCTGTTCGCGGATTATCCGGGCAAAGTTTTTGCGGCCCGCAAGGACAGCCCGCTGATCATTGGAAAAAATGAGACGGGACATTTCATCGCGTCGGATGTGCCGGCAATCCTGGACAGTGTGCGGAATGTTTACTATATCGATAATCTGGAGATCGCGGAGCTGTCCCGGGAGGAAGTCCATTTCTACGATATCGACCGGAATGAGATCGAGAAAGAGCTGGTGGAGATCAAATGGAATGAGGAAGCCGCAGAAAAAGGCGGTTATGAGCATTTCATGCTGAAGGAGATCTTTGAGCAGCCGAAGGCAGTCCGTGATACCATGAACGCCTATATCAAGGATGGCCGCATCGACTTTTCTTCTGTGGGCCTGGACGATGAGATCATCCGGGATCTGGAGAGAGTGTACATCGTAGCTTGTGGTTCTGCTTATCATGTGGGTATGGCGGCAAAATATGTCATCGAGTCCATGAGTGATATCTCCGTGGAGGTGGATCTGGGGTCCGAGTTCCGGTACCGGGATCCGAAGCTGGCGAAGAATTCCATCGTCATCATCATTTCCCAGTCCGGAGAGACTGCGGACAGCATCGCTGCCCTGCGTCTGTCTAAGGAAAAGGGTGTGCCTGTCCTTGGTATTGTCAATGTGGTGGGTTCCAGCATTGCCCGGGAGAGTGATTATGTGCTCTATACGTATGCCGGACCGGAGATTGCCGTGGCAACGACCAAGGCGTACAGCACGCAGCTGATTGCGGTGTACCTGCTGGCGGTGCAGGCAGGTCATGTACAGGGTGTTCTCACGGATGAGCAGTATGCGGCTTACCTGAAGGAACTGGCGACCCTGCCGGATAAGATCCAGAAGGTGCTGGATGACAAAGAGCGGATCCAGTGGTTTGCCAGCAAATACTCCAATGCAAAGGACGTTTTCTTCATCGGCCGTGGTTTGGATTATGCCATCTGCCAGGAGGGCAGCCTGAAGATGAAGGAGGTCAGCTATGTACATTCCGAGGCGTATGCTGCCGGCGAGCTGAAGCATGGCACGATCAGTCTGATCGAGGATGGTACCCTGGTAGTTGGCGTGCTGACGCAGAGCGACCTGTATGAGAAGACCATCAGCAATCTGGTAGAAGTGGGCAGCCGCGGCGCTTATCTGATGGCGGTGACCACCTATGGCAACTACAGCATTGAAGATACAGCAGACTTTACGGTTTATGTGCCGAAGACAGATGAGTGTTTTGCCACGACTCTGGCGATCATCCCTCTGCAGCTGATGGGGTACTATGTGAGCGTGGCCCGTGGGCTGGACGTGGATAAGCCGCGGAACCTGGCGAAGTCTGTAACGGTGGAATAAAGAACAGTGAAGTGAGGAAGAGATGGCAGAAATTAATGATCTGGCAGCGGTCGCAGCGTACTCTTCTCTTGTGGACGCCCTGCGGGCAGTATTCGGTGGAGAGACGAAAGTCACGGAACAAAAGCGCGTATACGGCGGGGATATTAACGACGCCTATGAACTGCATTTGTCTGGCGGCCAACGGATTTTTATGAAGACCAATCAGATAAATAATTATCGGTTTTTCGAGACAGAAGCGCGGGGGCTGGAAGCCCTGCGTTCTGCCTGCGCCATCGGTGTGCCGCAGCTACTGGGCATCGGTACGGACCGGCAGCGGGGATTCTCATTTTTGCTGCTGGAATATATGGAGAGCGCGTCTCCGATAAAGGATTACTGGGAAGTGTTCGGGCAGCAGCTGGCGCAGATGCACCGGGTGGACTGCATGGACTTTGTACGGACGCATCTGCCGGAAGGGAAGGCATCTGCCGGGGGAGAAGCCAGATACGGTTTTGTGGAAGATAATTATATCGGCTCCACGGTGCAGAAGAATACGCTAAAAGGCAGCTGGATTGAGTTTTACCGGGACTGCCGTCTGCTGCCGCAGATAAAAATGGCGGACAGGTATTTTGATTCAGGCTTTCGGAAGAAGCTGGACAGACTGCTCAGTCATCTGGACAGCTACATCCGGGAACCGGAATTTCCTTCTCTGATTCACGGAGATTTGTGGGGAGGCAATGTGCTGTGCGGCAATGACGGCCGGGCGTGGCTCATTGATCCGGCGGCCTATGTGGGAGACTTCGAGACGGATCTGGCCATGACGGAGCTGTTCGGAAGATTTCCTCAGACATTTTATGAGGCTTACCACGAGGTGAATCCTGTGGAAAGCGGATATCGGCAGAGAAAAAAGATATACCAGCTGTATCATTTGCTGAATCACCTGAATCTGTTTGGGCGTTCGTATCTGGGAAGCGTGGCGGCGGTTCTGGAGGAATTATAAAAAAGAGAATATTATATAAAAGATATATCAGACATATGAGAAGAAAGATAGGACGATATATTATATAGAAGAAAAATACCGGCAGGATATCTAAACAAACTTTTGGTAGTTGACTTTCAGTCTGGCTATTGGAAGGAGTGGATTGCCGGTATTTTATATTGTAAAAATAAAAATAGATTTAAAGAGTAATTTTACTTACATTGGTAGCTTCTAAAAGATCTTTCGTTTCATCGTCTTTAAATATTTTAAAACAGATATATCGAATGATAAGCGATATATCTTGTTTAGATCGCAGAAAAAGTAAACCATGCTTGTCAATTTTCAAACCTAAGGAATTAGATCAAAAAACTATCAAAGCCTATAGAATTGATTTGAAACAGTTTTTTAATTTCATGGATGGAAAAATTCCTGGAAAAGAAAAGATAGAACAATATATTACAAAATTGCATAAAAAATATAAACAAAAAACTATCAAACGCAAAATTGCGAGTCTCAAGGCTTTTTTTAATTATCTTGAAGAAGAAGAGCTGATTCAGAATAATCCATTTCGGAAGATAAAGGTAAAATTCAAGGAAGCAGTAGTTCTTCCAAGAGTTATTCCCCGTCAGGAAATCGAACAGCTTTTAAATTACATGTACGCGCAGGAACCGATTGGAAAAGAGAAAAAGATTTGGTTGAGAGACATGGCGGTCGTTGAGACATGCTTTGCCACAGGAGCAAGAGTCTATGAAATCTCAAATCTCCGTGTTGACAGCATAGACCTGAATTCAGGTTTGATACGTTTTATGGGAAAAGGGAAAAAAGAACGATACATTCAAATCGGAGAGCCGGAAATTCTTAAACTGCTGCGAGAATATTATGAAGCCAATAAAACAGCGATAGAAAAATGTGGAAATTTCTTTATTAATATCCGAGGACGAAGATTCAGCGAACAATCAATCCGGCTGATGCTTCATAAATATACTAGAAACGCCGGTATCAAACGGAATATCACTCCGCATATGTTTCGGCATTCTTTTGCAACATATTTAATAGAGGAAGGTGTTGATGTAAGCTGTGTACAGCAGATATTGGGCCATACTTCTATCAAAACTACGCAAATATACATACATATAGCCGCCCAAAAACAAGCAGAGATACTGAAGGAATTTCATCCAAGAAAGAAAATGAAAATACCAGGGCGTGCAGCATGACGAATGCCGCGAATTGGTCAGATAAGATCGTTCAGTATCACAGCAAAACGACAGTCGCTAATTATCCAAAATATTTGTAAAAACAGGTATTTTAGATAAACGGTAAAATATGCCAATAATATAAATAAAAAATATGAAATAACATGGGCTATAAAATAAATATAATAAATAAAAGAGTATTTTAATAGAAATATTGAATAATAATACTGTTTGCTGAATTAAAATAATGTTTTATCCGAATTATTGATCAGAAAAAAGATTGAAAAATTTATAACATATGTATCTGAACCTGGCAGAGAGAGAATCTGCGGGGATTATTTCATGCCGAAAATAAAAAAATATACTCATATTACAAATAAATGTATTGGGTAATTAGAGAAGCATCCATTTTGATAATATTTTACTTTTCCATATAAAAAAATGTTCGAATCCATCAGATGTGTCCCCTTGAAATGTGTAAACCAAAGCAATAGTTTTCTCTTTAAGTTGACAAAAGGCTTTTTTTAATTCTTCCAAAGTCATTATTCTTCCCTCTTGTGTATTGATATGGATTTAGAGAAGGCCTGTTTCTAAAAAAGATACCGGATAATAAGGTATTATCTCCCATCCTTTATCTCCTTTATCTCCGTGGCTGCCAGTTGACCGCAGTAAAAGTCAAAGAAAAAACAAACACCATAGTCTCGAGATGTGTTATCCTGATAATGAAATAAAAAATAAGAGCTGCCGAAGTAGGAAAACTACTTTTGAAGAAAAATAATCTGTGCAGTGATGCAAACGAGCGTGACAGATGACTATGGCAATTTTTTAATGAAGCTCTAAGATCAAAGTCGGGATAAAAAGGAAAAAAGGATACAAGCAGGAGGGAATATTATGTTTGAATGGAAATCACTGTTCAGCAGCCAGATTTTAAAACGTGGTTTTGATTATTTTGAAGAAGGAAATGTTATGGAACTTGCCAGAACGCAAGAGGGATATCGTGCGTTGGTGGCGGGGACGGAGAATTATGAAGTAGAGATCAGCATCCGGGATGAAAAAGTTTACGATATGGGTTGTGATTGCCCTTATGCGGCTGATGGATATTACTGTAAGCACATGGCGGCAGTTTTGTATACAATCGAAGAAGAAATATTTCAACCTGGGAAGAACAGTGTAACGGATCAGTGTGCGACCGGTGAGGAGAAAGCAGAAAAGAAGCAGGATGAGTTGCGGGAAGCAGTTGCAACGATTCCGGAGCCGGAGCTTCGTGAGATTGTGGAAAAAAAGGCGAGAGAAGATACCGGACTATATAATTGGATTATGATTCGGTATGGGACGGTGACGCCGGTGCAGGTGATGCGGATAAAAGAACGAGTGGACGAGATCGCCTGGCGGTATTCGGACAGAAATGGCTTTGTGGACTATTTTGATGGTATGGATTATGCGCAAGAACTATGTGATTTTCTGGACAGAGAGGTGGGGACGTTGGTTCGGGAGAATCATTTAATGGAAGCTTTTGATCTGGTCAATTACGTTTTTCATGAGGTGGGAACCCGTGGCTTGGATGGCTCGAATGGAGAGCATAATTGGGTGGCCGATGAATGTTATAGAATATGGGAAGAGATTCTTGAGAAATGTAATTCAGCGCAGAAGGAGAAAATGCGACAGTGGTTTCGGGAGCATCGGTCAGGGTATGTGGTAGATTTTCTGGAAGATTATCCGGAGAATTTCCTGGTGGAGCGCCTGCAGGATAAAGAAACTTTGCAGGAAAATCTGGCGCGGAATCTGCAGTATGTGGCACATTTGGAGGAAACAGCGGCAGAAAATGAAAATGGATCAGGGGGATATTACTGTCCGTATGCTTCGCCGTTGTTGGATTGTATTGATATCATGGAAAAGCTGGAATATCCGGAGCAGGAGATTCAGGACTTTTGCAGACGGTACTGGAATTTTCCGGAAATTCGCAGAGCTGCGATTCGGGAATATTTGGAAAACAGACAATATACAGAGGCGGTAAATGTCATAGAAGAAAGTAAGAAGATGGATAAGGCGAATGCCCGTCTGACTGCAGAGTACAGCCGTTGGTTGATAGAGATTTATGAGAAGACGGGAAATTTATCGGCTCTTAAAGAAGAATTGCTTTATCAGGTGTTTCATTGTGTGCAGAGGGATTTTATTTATATTTACAAATTGAAAAAATGTTGTGCTGAGATGGAATGGGAGCAATATAAGAATAAGCTGCTGGAATCCGGACTGCCGGAACATATGAAGTATGAGTTTTTAAGAAAAGAGAAAATGTACGGAAGCTTGATGCAGGAGATTCGACAGAATGGTCACATTTCTTATTTGGATATTTATGAGAAAATATTGAAAAAAGAGTTTCCGGAGCAAGTAAGAGACATGTATGCAGAATATGTGAAACAGAAGGTGCAGACTACATCCAATCGAAATGCTTACCGAGAACTGATGCATTATATGAAAAAAGTGAAGAGATATCCGGGAGGGGCAAAGCTGACTGAGAAAATTGCAGAGGATTGGAGGACGAGATATAAAAGGCGGTCTGCTATGATGGATGAGCTTCGCAAGGCCGGATTTTGATATTGTGAAATGGAATGATTAGATTAGTACGCTTTTTTGTTCACAAAATCTTCACAAAATAATTAGCACTCGATGCTTGACATGGCTAATAATGAGTGTTATATTACATCTAGAACAAAGGAAGAGGGATAAAAAGACAGGAAGCTGTACATGATAATTCCTAACCGGAGTTCCAGGAAACGTAATGGTTGAACCTTGAAGCGGAATAGCCGGAATCGGCATGGTGATGATGCCGTGGGCGGCTGTGAAGCGGATGGTTCATAAATGTATAAAAGCGGATTCTGAGTGTCCACTTTTCAAATGGAAAAGGAGCGATGATTTATGTTGATGCCTAGTATTTTTGGAGAAAATTTATTTGATGACTTTTTTAATGATTTTCCGTTCTATGATGACAGAGATATGAAGAGAGCACAGAAGAAGCTGTATGGCCGGAAGGCTAATCATTTAATGAAGACAGATATTAAAGAGATGAAGGACGGCTATCAGCTTGAAGTTGACCTGCCGGGATTTAAGAAAGATGAGATTAAGGTTTCTCTGGAGAATGGTTATCTGACTATTGAGGCAGCCAAAGGACTCGATCAGGATGAGCAGGAGAAAGAGACCGGACGTTATATTCGAAGAGAACGTTATGCCGGCGCCTGCCAGAGAAGCTTCTACGTAGGGGAAGATGTAACGCAGGAAGATATCAAGGCAGAGTTTAAACATGGTATCTTGAACCTGTTTGTTCCGAAAAAAGAAGCAAAACCTGTGGTAGAAGAAAATAAATACATTAATATTGAAGGATAATTTCATTAATTAAATTATGAAATGCGGTGCGGGCGGCTTATGGAGCCGCCCGGAATTCAAGCTTTGACGCAGATAGTGGAGGTATCAGAGATGGATGTTTTAAAAGCGGAAAAAAGAGATATGAGTGTGAAGGCCCGGCGGTTGAGAAGAGAAGGCTTTGTGACGGGAAATGTATGTGGAAAGGATATTGAAGGTTCTATTCCCGTGAAGATGGATAAAAAAGATGTGAATCACATTTTGAAGGATAACAGCAAAGGAAGTCAGATTCTTCTGGAGGTTGACGGAGAGACGCACAATGTACTGATTAAAGAGATTCATTATAATGCCCTCGATAATATTGTGGAGGAGATTGAATTTCAGGCTCTGGTGAAGAACCAGAAGGTACAGTCTGTCGCTGAGATTGTTCTGGAGAACAGAGACAAGGTGGACGGCGGAGTCGTTCAGGAACAGCTGGAAGAGATTGAGTACCGGGCATTGCCAGAGAATCTGGTGGAGAAAATCATTCTTGATGTCGGCGATATGAAGGTCGGAGATATTTTGAGAGTCAAAGATCTGGATATCTTTAAAAATGAAGCGGTAGACGTTCTCTCTGATCCGGAGGCGCAGGTCGTGACAGTGACGGCTGTGAAGAAGGAAGCCGATGCTGAGGAGACTGCGGAGGAAGACGCAGAATAGAGGGGCCGGATAGACGCCGTTGTGCGGCCGCGTGTTCTGTTGATTGATAAAGGAAGGTGATGAAATGGCAGCAAAAAGAGATTATTATGAAGTGCTTGGCGTTGCAAAGAATGCCAGCGCCGCCGAGATTAAGAAGGCGTATCGTAAGTTGGCAAAGAAATATCACCCGGATACGAATCCCAATGACAGGCATGCGGAGGAAAGGTTTAAAGAAGTTTCTGAGGCTTACGATATCCTCAGTGATGAGGAGAAACGGAAAATGTACAATCAGTTCGGGCATGCGGCTTTCTCGGAGGGCGGTTCCGGAGGTTTTGGCGCCGGCGGCAATGGTTACAGCTACAGCCGGAACAATGGGAACGGATACCAGGAGTTTCATTTTCACACCGGCGATGGCAATATGAACATGGATGATTTTTTCAGCGATCTGTTCGGCGGGGCCTTTAAGAACGGCGGCTTCGGCGGAGCAGCTTTTCACGGTACGGGCTCGCGTGGGTCTGGCTATGGAAGTTCCGGTTTTACAGACTTCGGAGGAAGTTCCGGATTCGGCAGTCATTTTGGTGGTGGATATTCCGGAAAAGGAGCCGATTTGAATGCCGACGTGGACGTCACATTTGATGAGGCGGCTTTCGGCGGCAAAAAGGTGATTCGCCTGCAGGGCAGCGATGGGCGTGTACAGTCCTACGAGGTAAATATTCCTGCCGGTATTGAGTCCGGCAAGAGTATCCGGCTTCGCGGCAAGGGACAGCCGGGTGCTGGCGGCGGTGAACCGGGTGATTTGATCCTGAAAGTAAATGTACAGGATAAGCCGGGATTTCACCGGGAAGGAGCCGATGTTTATACCACAGCAAATGTACCGTTTACCACTGCGGTCTTTGGCGGCGAGGTTTCCGTTCAGACCATTGATGGAAGAGTTGTGTGCAGGATTCGTCCGGGAACTCAGTCAGGAACGAAGATCAGGCTTCGCGGCAAGGGCGTCGTGAAGATGGGGAGAACATCAGAGCGCGGCGACCAGTATGTCACCGTACAGATTCAGGTGCCGACCAATTTGAGCCGGGAGGCGCAGCGTAAGCTCAAAGAATTTGAGCAGGCATGTAAAAAAACGGGAAGCAGCAGCTTCGGAAGAGGAAGCGCAGCGTGATGATGGCAGCTGCCTGGAAGAAAGCACAGCGTGACAGCATATGATAAAAATAACAGCTTTTAAAGCGTTCACATAGATACACAGAATAATGTATAAATAATTAATATAGATAGATACACAATAAATAAGAGATAGATATACACTATATAAAAGAGGATTCTGAGTATCCACTTTTTAAATGGAAAAGGAGCGATGATTTATGTTGATGCCTAGTATTTTTGGAGAAAATTTATTTGATGACTGGATGGATTTTTCATTTCCGTCTTTTGACAGAGATTTTTATGGAAATAGTTCCCGCAGTGTAATGAAGACAGATGTCAAGGAGACAGATAAAGGATATGAACTTGACATTGAACTTCCGGGTTATCAGAAAGAAGATGTGAAGGCACAGCTGAAAGATGGTTATCTGACCGTACAGGCAGTGAAAAATGTAAATAATGATACGAAGAACGAAGAAGGTGCTTATATCAGAAGAGAGCGTTATGCAGGAACTATGAGCAGGAGTTTCTATGTTGGCGACAATGTGACAGAAGCAGATATTCAGGCTAAGTTTGAGAATGGTGTTCTGAAGCTGGCAGTTCCGAAAAAAGAGGCGAAAAAAGTAGAAGAAAATAAATACATTGCCATTCAATAAAAAATGCCGCGGCATAGCGGCGATGAAAACTATAACGTAACAGTGACATTTTGATATTCCTAACAGCTTTTCTTTGCAGAGAAGCCGTCCGTCGGAGGTAACAAAAACCGCCCGGCGGGCGGCTTATTTATATTTATGTTATTACTTTTCTTACATTTCTGACTATTCGCGTATATAGGCGCCTTTCTGTTCCCAGTGACCAACCCATTTGGCCTGGCGGCTGGTTCCCTGCGGGCGTTTGCCGGAAGCAATCTGCAGCGGGTCGCCTACGGTCTGAGCGTTGTGAATCAGCTTATTGTATACGGATTCGTCCAGAGCTGATTTCTGAACGAGCATATTTACAATGGCAAAAGAGCCATGAATCTTTTCGACAGACAGGGCGGCGGCCTTCATGGCAGACTCCACCGCACTGGCAGTGCCTTCGATCTTGACTACGATCATACCGCTGTGCCCGGAGTATTCATATCCTAATAATTTAACGTTGGCGGATTTTGCGGCGGTGTCCGCGGCCTGGATGGCGGCGGCAAGACCTCTTGCCTCAATCAGCCCGATACATTTTCTTCCCATTGCTGTCACCTGTTTCTTCGTAGAGTCTGTCATTTTTTATTTTTATCTTAACATTTTCCTGCAAAGTGTCAATGGAATTCCTTTTGAAAAAAGGGGGTTATTTTGTGGTGAAATAGTTGACAAAAAAAACGCGGCATTATATAGTAGTACCGACTGGTACCACGTATGGAAAAGAGGCGGGAAATATGCTGGAAGATGGAAGAGTTTCCGATAATATTGTATTGCTGCAGCAGTTCGGATTGACCAGGCAGGAGGCGAAGGTCTATCTGCTTTTGCTGACAGAGGGATGTCTGAGCGGCTACGAGGCGGCAAAAAGAGCCGGTATCTCCCGTTCTAATGCCTACGGGGCGCTGGCGGGGCTGGTGGACAAGGGCGCCGCTTATGTTCTGGAGGAGCAGCCCGTGCGCTATGAGGCGGTGCCGGTGCAGGAGTTCTGTGATAATAAGATACATTTTCTGAAAGAGGCGGCGAAGACGCTGGAGGAGAAGATTCCGAAAGAGATGCACCAGGAGGAGCATTATGTCACCATCCGGGGCAGGAGGAATGTGGAAGATAAGATCAGAAATATGCTGCGCCAGACGAAGGAGAGGGTCTATCTGTTTGGTTCGGCGGCTACCCTGACGCTTTTTGAAAGTGAGCTTAATGAGCTGGTTCAGGCAGGGAGGAAGGTCGTTCTGCTGACGGAGGAGTCCTGTGAACTTGCGGGCGCGATTATGTACTGCACGGCGCAAAGAGGAAGTTCTGTCCGGCTGATCACAGATTCCAGCTATGCCCTGACCGGAGAGCTGGGAGAGGAGGCGCGCACGGCGTGTCTGTATTCCGCGAATCCCAATCTGGTGCAGCTGCTGAAGGACGCCCTGGCCAATGAGATTCAGTTAAATGTTATAAAACAACAGTAAAATGTTCATTTCGAACGGTAAATAAAGCAATATTGACAGAAAGGATAAGGATAAGATGGAGAAAAAACCTTTTGTGACAAAAGAGCAGTTGGAGGAGATTGTAAAAGAATATCCGACGCCGTTTCATCTTTATGATGAGAAAGGAATCCGGGAGACGGCACGGAATCTATACAAGGCGTTTTCCTGGAATGAAGGGTTCCGGGAGTATTTCGCGGTGAAAGCAACGCCGACCCCGGCGATTTTAAAGATACTCAAGGAGGAAGGCTGCGGCGTGGACTGCTCTTCTCTGACAGAGCTTATGATGAGCGACCGCTGCGGTTTTGCGGACGGAGAATCCATTATGTTTTCTTCCAATGAGACTCCGGCGGAGGAATTTGTGCTGGCAAAGAAGCTGGGTGCCATCATTAACCTTGATGATATCACTCATATTGATTTTCTGAAAGAAGCCTGCGGTATTCCGGAGAGAATCTGCTGCCGTTTTAACCCGGGCGGAATCTTTTCTCTGGGGACGGATATTATGGATAATCCGGGCGACGCCAAATACGGCATGACTAAGCCGCAGATTTTTGAGGCGTTTAAACGACTCAAGAGAGAGGGCGTGAAAGAGTTCGGTATTCATTCCTTCCTGGCCAGCAATACAGTATCCAATGAATACTATCCGACGCTGGCGGCGATTCTCTTTAATCTGGCTGTAGAGCTGAAAGAGAATCTTGATGTGCACATCGGGTTTATTAATCTTTCCGGCGGAATCGGTATCCCTTATACACCGGATAAGGAGCCAAACGATATTTTCGCCATTGGCGAGGGTGTTCGCGCCGCTTATGAGGAGATTCTTGTGCCGGCGGGAATGGGAGATGTGAAGATATTCACAGAACTTGGCCGCTATATGCTTGGGCCGCACGGTCATCTGGTGGTAAAGGCCATTCATGAGAAACATACCTATAAGGAATACATCGGTGTGGATGCCTGCGCCTGCAATCTGATGCGTCCGGCCATGTATGGCGCATATCACCATATCACGGTTATGGGCAAGGAAAATGAGCCGTGTGATCATACCTATGATGTGGTAGGTTCTCTTTGTGAGAATAATGACAAATTTGCCATTGACCGTAAGCTGCCGAAGATTGATATGGGAGATCTGCTGGTCATCCACGATACCGGCGCTCACGGTTTTGCCATGGGATATAATTATAACGGCAAATTAAAAAGTGCGGAGATTCTCCTGCAGGAGGATGGAAGCACCAGAATGATCCGTCGTGCGGAGACACCGGAGGATTATTTCGCGACGATTGAAGGATTTGATTTTTAGAATAATTGAGTAAAGATTTTGGGATGCTCCTTCAGAAGGGAAAATTGGTTCCCTTCCGATTGGTGCGTATTGCGCAAAAGGGGAAAAATCGGATAGTAGATTTTTCCCCTGAATATATTCTGATTCTATGGTTATCGTTTTTGTTTATGAAATATAATTTATCAAAATGGTAACTTTAGGTGTCGGTAGTAAATTATGCGATTGAGTCAAAATGCTGTTTCATTTTCTGTACTTCTGATTCCAGGACATTGAACCGGATCAGAAACATTTCTTTTTCACTTTCCATTTGCAGTACATGATCTAATTTGCGTGATAAATCGGTATGACCTTCAGCAATTATTTTTATGTTTCTGTTTGTTTCATTTTCCAGAGTAGTTTCAATTAATGCTGTCCGGAGTTTCAGATCGTCAACATCGGTTTTCAGAGCGCTTACGTCAGTTTTCAGAGCGCTTACGTCGGTTTTCAGAGCACTTACGTCGGTTTTCAGAGCACTTACGTCAATTTTCAGAGCGCTTACGTCAGTTTTCAGAGCGCTTACGTCGGTTTTCAGAGCACTAACATCGGTTTTAAGGTCGGCGATTTCGGACTTGACATCATTAAGGCCAGTGTTTGCGTTTTGTACTTCGGATAAAATCATTTGCAAGAGTTCCCGTTCGGACATTATATCACCTCGCTTTCATTTTGTGTGGGTAAGAGTACTATAACATATACCTTAAAAAATGTCTATAAGATATTAATATATTTTCTTTTCGGAGAGACGAATGGTATTAAGATGATAATAATAAAAGATTTGTTGTTAAAAAAACACAAAAAAAAATACTGAGATTTATGTAAAAAGGCAGAAATACTGCAGTTTGTTAATATGATAACAAAATCCTGTTGTAATTTGTATAATTCTACACTATAATAGATGTGTATTATGCATGTATATATGAAATCTACAGCAAAGAGGTGCTGAGAGAACTATATTAACCTTGAAAGAGCAAGCTGTCGTCGGACAGCAAAAGGAGGGTTTTATGCTGGAGCAAAGTTACTATGACAAAACGGATGAGATAATCGCGTCCCACGGGGCGAGAGAATCCTCGCTGATTCCTATTATACAGGATATTCAGAGTGAGTACCGTTATCTTCCGCCGGAACTGCTTTCTTATGTGGCAGGGAAAATCGGAATTACTGATGCAAAAGCGTACAGTGTCGCAACTTTTTATGAGAATTTTTCCTTTGAACCGAAGGGAAAATATGTTATCAAAGTTTGTGACGGTACGGCCTGCCATGTGCGGAAGTCTCTGACAATTCTGGAAAGACTGTATACGGAGCTGGGGCTTTCCAAGGAGAAAGTGACGACAGACGATATGATGTTCACGATTGAGACGGTTTCGTGCCTGGGCGCCTGCGGGCTTGCGCCGGTGCTGACAGTAAATGACAAGGTGTATCCGGCCATGACGCCGGATGCGGCGGCGGAGCTGATTCAGGAACTGCGTTCAGAAGGTTAGGTCAGGTATAAAGGAGATTAAAAAATGAGGATTGAGAACAGAGAAGCGCTTAATCAGCTGGAAGAATACGCGAAGCAGGTGATTGGGGTCAGCAAATGCAGAATATTGATCTGTGCCGGAACGGGATGTCTGGCCGGCGGTTCCGGGCAGATTTATGAGAAAATGTGCGAGCTTGTCAAAGGATATCCGGATGTGTCTGTGGAATTTGGTCCGGAGATTGCCCATGGAAATGGCCCGGTGACGGTGAAGAAGAGCGGATGTCACGGATTTTGTGAGATGGGCCCGCTGATGCGTATTGAGCCGATGGGTATCTTATATACGAAGGTGTCCGTGGATGACTGTGAGGCTATTTTTGAGAGAACCATCAAAAAAGGAGATGTGATACGTCATCTCCTCTACAAACAGGACGGCATTGAATATCAGAAACAGGAGGAGATTCCTTTCTATAAGAAACAGACCCGTCTGGTACTGAAAAACTGCGGGCATATTGATGCGGAACATATCGAGGAATACATTGCCTGCGGCGGCTACCAGGCGTTTGCCAAGGCGTTGTTTGACATGACGCCGGAGGAAGTCGTGCAGGAAATTATGGATTCCAATCTGAGGGGCCGCGGAGGCGGAGGCTTCCAGACCGGTTACAAATGGAAGCAGGTGGCCGGACAGAAAGAGAAGATTCGTTACGTTGTCTGTAACGGCGACGAGGGAGACCCGGGAGCCTTCATGGACAGAAGTATCATGGAGGGCGATCCGCACAAGATGATCGAGGGTATGATGATCGCGGCGTACGCTGTCGGCGCTCAGGAAGGATATATTTATGTGCGCGCAGAGTATCCGCTGGCCATCAGCCGTCTGAAGCTGGCTATCCAGCAGGCAGAAGAAAAGGGGCTTCTGGGGGACAATATTTTAGGAACAGACTTTTCATTTCATTTACATATTAACCGGGGTGCGGGAGCCTTTGTCTGCGGCGAGGGAAGCGCGCTGACCGCATCTATTGAAGGAAAGCGGGGCATGCCTAGAGTGAAGCCGCCGCGGACTGTGGAGCAGGGGCTTTTCGCGAAACCGACGGTACTCAATAACGTGGAGACCTTTGCCAATGTGCCGATGATCATTACCAATGGAGCGGCCTGGTACAAGACCATCGGGCCGGAGAAGAGTCCGGGAACCAAGGCGTTTGCCCTGACCGGAAGTGTGAAGAACACCGGTCTCATTGAAGTGCCGATGGGAACGACACTGAAGGAAGTTATCTTTGATATCGGCGGCGGCATCAAGGGAGATGCGGAATTTAAGGCGGTGCAGATCGGCGGGCCGTCCGGCGGCTGTCTCATCACCCCGCATCTTGATGTGAGTCTGGACTTTGATTCTCTGAAAAAGATGGGCGCTATGATCGGTTCCGGCGGCCTCGTTGTCATGGACAGCAACACATGTATGGTAGAGGTGGCGAGATTCTTCATGAATTTTACCCAGAATGAGAGCTGCGGTAAATGTGTGCCGTGCCGGGAGGGTACGAAGCGGATGCTGGAGATTCTAGAGCGGATCGTGGCAGGAAATGGAACGCTGGAAGATCTGGATCTGCTGGAAGAACTGGCGACGACTATTACAGACACCGCTCTGTGCGGTCTTGGAAAGAGCGCGGCGCTGCCGGTGATGAGTACGCTGAAATTGTTCCGGGATGAGTATGTGCAGCATGTGGTGGATAAGAAATGTGCGGCGAAGAACTGTACGGCGCTGCGGCGGTTCGTCATCAGTCCAACCCGGTGCAAGGGCTGTTCCAAGTGTGCGAGAAACTGTCCGGTGGGCGCTATCAGCGGAAAGATTAAGGAACCATATGTGATCGATAATTCCAGATGTATCAAGTGCGGCGCCTGCGAGAGTGCCTGTGCATTTGGAGCCATCCACATTGAAGCGTAGGAGGCTGAGAGACTATGAAATATATGACCATCAACAATCGAAAAGTTGCTTTTGATGACGAGAAAAATGTACTTTCTGTCATCCGTAAATCCGGTATTGATCTTCCTACCTTCTGTTATCATTCGGAATTGTCCACCTACGGCGCCTGTCGCATGTGCGTGGTGGAGGATGACCGGGGCAAGATCTTTGCCTCCTGTTCCGAGGTGCCAAGGGACGGAATGGTGATCTATACAAATACGCCGCGGCTGCAGCATCACAGAAAAATGATACTTGAGCTGCTTTTGTCTTCACATTGCCGGGATTGTACCACTTGTAAGAAGAACGGCGTCTGTACCCTGCAGAACCTGGCCAAACAGCTGGGCGTAAGTTATATAAGATTTGAGAACAATAAACCGACGCTGCCGCTGGATGAGAGTTCGGACTGTATTGTCCGTGATCCGAATAAATGTATTCTCTGCGGCGACTGCGTGCGTACCTGTGATGAGATTCAGGGACTGGGCATTCTGGACTTTGCCTACCGGGGTTCAAACATGCAGGTAATGCCGGCGTTTAACAGAACCATGGCGGAAACAGACTGTGTGGGCTGTGGCCAGTGCCGGGTGGTATGTCCGACCGGTGCCATCACCATCAAGCAGAATATCCATCCGGTATGGATGGCTTTGTCAGATAAGAATACCCGGGTGGTGGCGCAGATCGCGCCGGCCGTAAGAGTAGCTGTGGGCGATAAATTCGGTATCCCTAAGGGAGAAAATGCACTGGGACAGCTGGTGGCGGCTCTGCGGCGCATGGGATTTGACGAGATTTATGATACCAATTTTGGCGCAGACCTGACAGTCATGGAAGAGGCCAAGGAATTTGTGGAGCGGCTGGAGTCCGGAGAAAATCTTCCGCTTTTTACTTCCTGCTGTCCGGCATGGGTGAAGTTCTGTGAGAATAAATACCCTGATCTGCGGAAACACATTTCAACCTGCCGTTCTCCGCAGGAGATGTTCGGGGCTATCATCAAGGAAGAAGCCCGTATGAATAAAGAAGATACGAGAAAGACTATGGTGGTTTCCATCATGCCTTGTACTGCAAAGAAAGCGGAGATTCTTCGTCCGGAGCATTATACCGACGGCGAGCAGAACGTGGATCTGGTGCTGACTACCACGGAGATCACACGTATGATCAAGGAGGCCGGCATTGATCTGTCTCAAATGCCGTCCGAAGCTCTCGATATGCCGTTTGGCCTGTCCTCCGGAGCCGGAGCTATCTTCGGCGTTACCGGCGGCGTTACAGAGGCGGTGCTCCGTCGGCTCGTTGACAGCAGCGCGGCGGAGGATCTGGAGAATATCAGCTTTACCGGAATCCGCGGTACCGAAGGAATTAAAGAAGCTGTGGTAGATTTTCACGGGCGTGAGCTGAAACTGGCGGTGGTCAACGGCCTGCGCAATGCCGACGAAGTGATGAAGAAGATCCAGTCCGGAGAGGTATACTATGACTTTGTGGAAGTCATGGCCTGCAAACGAGGATGTATGGCTGGCGGCGGTCAGCCGGTTCCAATCGGCCCGCGCACCAAGGCAGCCAGATTTGAGGGTATCTATAGGATTGACAGTGTGGCGCAGATCAAGCGTTCCAACGAGAACCCTATTATCCAGACTCTTTACGATGGACTGCTGAAAGGAAAAGAGCATAAGCTTCTTCATAATGAGTGGTAAATATGATATGATAAACAGGGAGCAGCGAGTGTCTGCTCCCTGTTTTGAATGTGAAGAAACAGCACATGACGACTGCTGATCATGAAAATATACAGGCAGCGGAAAGGGGAAGACCATGCGTGAGAATTTATTGACTGTGGTGGAAGCGGCAGAAGTTCTGAAGGTAAAGAAAAATACCGTTTACGATATGATAAAACGTGGGGATCTGAAGGCGTCCAAGCTGGGTAAACAGCTTCGTATCCGGCAGGAGGATCTGGATGAATATATCCGGTACGGAGGCCGGACGCCGAAGGAGGCAGCCGGAGAAGAGGGAAGTTCATCGGCAGGAGCGGGCTGGCTGCGGAGCGGATTGGCAGAAGGAAGGAGAAACGATAACGGGCCTCTGATCATCTGCGGGCAGGATGTGGTGCTTGATATTCTGGCGGACCGGCTGAGCCGCCATCCGGAAGGATGTCCGGCAGTGCGATCTTATAAGGGGAGCTATAATGCGCTCTATGCCATGTATCAGGGACAGGTGGATGTGGCGACGGCGCATCTTTGGCATGGGGCGACGGATAGCTATAATCTGCCTTATGTGAGCAGTATGCTGCCGGGGACAGATCTGGTGGTCGTCCATATGCTCAAGCGGAAGGAGGGCTTTTATGTGAAGAAGGGGAATCCGAAGAATATTCAGACCTTCGATGATCTGAAAAGAGAAGATGTCCGGATTGTGAGCCGCGAGGCAGGAAGCGGGGCAAGGGTGCTGATGGATGAAAAACTGCGGCAGCATCACATTTCTCCGGCAGAGGTGCGGGGGTATCATAATATCGTCAATTCCCATCTGGAAGCTGCCGCCGCTGTCTCAAGAGGTGAAGCCGACGTGGCGCTGGGAACAGAGAAGCACAGCCTTCAGGTATCTGGTATTGATTTTATCTTTCAGCAGGAGGAATCCTATGATATGGTCTTTCGTAAGGAGGACTTTTGGAAGCCGCCGTATCAGGCGCTGCTCCATATCCTGCAGTCTTCAGAATACCAGGAAGAGGTTTTCGCTTTAGGAGGGTATGATGTGACAGGTATGGGAGAAGTTATTTATTCGGATTAGATATTTTTTACATGTCAGGAAGATACCGCGTTAGTTTTTATAATTATGTTTGTCCTTTTTTGTTGGATTTTTATGGTGGTATGAGTATAATAAAAAAGAAATAAAACAATACAAAACACAATAAAATAAGCAAAAAAGAAGGAGAAAAACATGAAAAAACACGGTTTGGTAAAGAAATGTATGACTTTTGCGCTGGGAGCGGCGCTGATTATGGGCATGGCAGGCTGCGGCCCGGCCGGTTCTGACAGCGGCAGCGGACAGGATGCCAACGAGACGTCCGGAACAGAAGCGGCCCGGGAGGGGGCCACTGCGGCGCAGGCGGCAGCGGGAGAGGAGACGACGCTTTTGATCGCGGCTGCAGCCAGTCTGGAAGCGGTATTTGAGGATCAGCTGATTCCGATGTTTGAGGAAGCTAATCCGGGCATTCAGATGGAAGGAACTTACGCAAGCTCCGGTGATCTGCAGCAGCAGATTGAATCGGGACTGGAGGCGGATCTGTTTATGTCAGCGGCAACCTCCAATATGGATACCCTGGTGGAGGAAGGCCTTGTTGATCAGGCCTCCGTTGTGAATCTGCTGAAAAACGATGTTGTTCTGATCGTGCCGGAAGGCGTAGAGTCCAACGTTACCGGTTTTGAGGATCTGGCCAACGCAGATGTGGTTGCCATCGGCGATCCGGAAAGCGTTCCGGCAGGAAAATACGCCCAGGAGATTCTTACAGGTCTTGGCATCTATGACCAGGTGGCAGAGAAGGCAAGCTTCGGCAACAGCGTGACCGAGGTACTCACCTGGGTGGCAGAGGGAAGCGCCGACGCAGGCATCGTATATTCTACGGACGCGCTCACAGAAAACAGCAACGGCGATGACAAGAAGGTGACCGTTCTGGCAACGGCAGACAATTCCATGATGGAAACACCGGTCATCTATCCGGTGGGTATCACCACTTCCACCAACAAAAAAGAAGCGGCTCAGACCCTGGAGGACTTCCTGCAGAGCGAAGAAGCCATGAATGTATTTGTGGAAGCAGGATTTACCGCTAATAAATAAACAGTTTTAAATTACAGGTCTTTTGAAACAGCAGTCCGGGCGGCGCATGGCGCGTCCCCGGACGTTCTCTGTGTCACAAGACCGGGATGGAAAGGAATCATTATGGACTGGTCACCGGTACTTATCTCGTTAAAGACAGCGACCGCCAGCATCATCATTACATTTTTTCTGGGAGCTGCCATGGCGGAGCTGGTATTCTGCATCAAAAATAAAAAACTGAAAATGATTCTGGATGGGCTGTTCACCCTTCCGCTTGTTCTGCCGCCGACGGTGGCCGGATTTTTTTTACTGTACATTTTTGGAATCCGGAGACCGGTCGGAAAGTTTCTGGTGGATTATTTCTCGGTGAAGATTGCCTTTTCCTGGGAAGCCACAGTGCTGGCGGCGGTACTCATTTCATTTCCTCTCATGTACCGGGCGGCGAGAGGAGCCTTCGAACAGGTGAATCCCGATCTGCTTTCGGCGGGAAGAACCCTAGGAATGTCCGAGTGGAACATTTTCTGGAAAATACAGTTTCCTGTGGCAAGACCCGGCGTGGTGTCCGGCACGGTGCTGGCCTTCGCCAGAGGTCTCGGCGAATTCGGCGCCACGGCGATGATCGCCGGAAACATCAGCGGCAAGACGAGAACTCTTCCGCTGGCGGTCTACGCGGCGGTGGCGTCCGGAGATACGCGGGAAGCTTCGGGATATGTGGCGGTTCTGGTCGGCATCTCATTTCTGGTTGTGATCATGATGAATTATTTTTCTATGAAGACGCCGGGAAGCGACAGAGCGGGCAGGCGCGGACGCCGAGGAAAACGTGCCGCCGGATTCACCGAGAATAAATAGGAAAGCAGGTAAAAGAGATGGCGATAACAGTGCACATCAGAAAACAATTGAAAGATTTTGAATTGAAGGTGGATTTTGAGCTGGAAAGCGGCTGTATGGGACTTCTTGGCGCGTCGGGCTGCGGAAAGAGCATGACCCTCAAATGTATCGCGGGAATCGAGACGCCGGATTCCGGCCGGATCACACTCAACGGCCGTGTGCTGTTTGACTCCGGGCGAAAAATAAATGTATCGCCGCAGAAGAGAAAGGTGGGCTATCTCTTCCAGCAGTACGCGCTGTTTCCGCACATGACGGTGCGGCAGAATGTGGAGGCGGGGCTGTCCGGCGCCGGAAAAAAATTCTCCTCCAGACAGGAGAAGAACGAGTACATTACCGGCCTGCTGGAACAGTTCCATATACCGGAGCTGGCAGACGCACTGCCAGGACGATTGTCCGGCGGTCAGCAGCAGCGGGTCGCCCTGGCGAGAATCATCGCTTCCGATCCGGATATCCTGCTTCTGGATGAGCCATTTTCCGCCCTGGACAGCTATCTTCGGGAGCAGCTTCTGCAGGAGATGAAAGGCATGCTTGGCAGCAACTATCAGAAAGATGTGCTGATGGTGTCCCACAGCCGGGACGAAATCTATCAGATGTGCCCGAGGATGGCGGTTATGTGCCCGGGAGGTATAGAAATAGCCGGCAGCACAAAGGAACTTTTCCGCAATCCGGTCACCGTGGGAGCAGCCAGACTCACCGGCTGCAAAAACCTGTCCCGGGCAGAGATTCTCAGCGACCACGAGCTGTATGCCATAGACTGGGGAGTCCGCCTGCATGTGGCAGACGTCATCGCGGAGGGCGTCACCCACGTGGGGCTGCGCGCCCATGATTTTGCGGTGATGCGTGAGATTGGCGAGGTGGAGCGTGACAATGATTTTTGGCTGGAAAACGAGAGAAAAAGTAATGTGATGCGGTGTACTCTCGAGCGCATCACAGAGGCGCCATTTGAGATATATCTTATCTTGAGAAATGTTTCTTCGGAGAATCTGTCGGCAAAACCGGACTTACAGCCAATTTGGTGGAAACTCTCCAAGAAAGAATGGGAGGAGATGCAGGAAAAGATTCCGGAAGCAATCTATTTTCCGCCGGAAAAACTGATATTATTAAAGGAGGAGATCCGCTGAGAAAAAGCGGACTCCTCCTTTTTTTAGCAATTATACTTCTTTGAGCAGAATATATTTACGGGCAGTTCTGCACAGCGTCAGATTAAATGAAAATGCTTCAGTGCCAGATAGATGCCGTCGCGGTCTACCCGCGTCGTCACATAGGAAGTCTGTCCCAGCACCTCCGGGAAAGAATTCCCCATGGCGATGCTGTTTTTGACATGGCGCAGCATGGACAGATCGTTGGAGCTGTCGCCGAATACATAGCAGTCGTCCAGAGAAGCACCCAGATGTTTTACCATGAAATCAATTCCTGTTGCTTTGGAACAGTTTTTCGGAATCATCTCATTGAAATGATATTTGCCCGCAGGTTCCCGCTGGACGCAGGTGAAATCGTTCTCCACAGCTTTTAAGAAACGATCAAAATCGCTGTTTTCATCGGTGAATGCGACGAACTTATCAAAATCCATATCCGGATCATCAAAGCTGCGGACAGCATCCGGGCTGCTGGAAGAAGCGTAAACGCCGCGTATATCTGCCAGAGGAGGAATCAGTTCGACGCTCTCGTCAAAAAAGCAGGAAGAATGTCCTTCAAATGCGCCCTGTACATTTGTTGCACGAAGGATATCTTTCAGACCAAAGCGAACGCTGTCCGGCAGTTTATTGTGAAAAAGGCTCTCTCCTTTAAAGATCACCTCCGTTCCGCAGCCGCATATGTACCCGTCAAAAGGAAACTCTTTAATGGCCTCCGGCATGAAAGAAAAGGTACGGCCGCTGTTGATAAACAGATAATGTCCGTTGGCCTGCGCCTGCATAAGACCTTTGATGGCACTCTCAGGAATATAGCCGGGAATCCCGCCCGCAAGCAGCGTGCCGTCAATATCAAAAAACAATAATTTTCTATCCATTTTAAACTCCTTTGTATACAAAAATAAAATCTTACGGTCATTTATTATAAGAAAGAACCGCGGAAAATGCAAGCGGAAAGCCCCTCATCCGCCAATCCCCGCCTTGGCGGACGATAACAAATGTGCTATGATATATTCCGACGCCGCTGTATGCGGCTAAAACGTAAAATATTATGCAAAAAATGCACAGAAAGGAAGAGTAGTTATGGCAAATCCAATCGTAACGATTACAATGGAAAACGGCGACGTGATGAAAGCGGAGCTGTATCCGGAGATTGCTCCGAATACTGTTAATAACTTTATCTCTCTGGTAAAGAAGGGATTTTATGACGGGCTCACATTCCACCGGATCATCAAAGGCTTTATGATTCAGGGCGGATGTCCTCTGGGAAATGGTACGGGCAATCCGGGCTACAGTATCAAAGGAGAATTCAGAAGCAACGGCTTCGATAATCAGCTGAAACATGAAGAAGGCGTTCTTTCCATGGCGAGAGCGATGATGCCGGACTCCGCTGGTTCTCAGTTCTTCATCATGCATAAGCCGGCGCCGCATCTGGACGGCGAGTATGCTGCTTTCGGAAAGATCATCGAAGGTATGGATGTGGTGGACAGAATCGCCTGTGAGAAGACTTTCGGGGATTCCCCATATCATAAACAGGTGATGAAGACTGTCACAGTAGATACATTTGGAGAGGAATATCCGGAACCGGAGAAACTTGACCGCTAAGAAATGTATCCGTGGCCGGCGGTAAACGGCAGCCATTTGCCAGATAGATGTCGGCGTCTGATCGCGAGTGCGCATCCCGCCCGGAGGGCTTTTATATTATAGGAATTCCAGCGGAATTTCCTATAATATAAAAAACGGGGCAGGGAATGATTTTCCTGTCCTGTTTTGGATTTATATGAAGATCCGGCGGTGGGGCAGCGGGTGATTAATGGAAGAATGAGATGCTGTCGGGGCCTGCGATCTTGTTATTGTATGAAATTCAGATAATAAATGCGGATATAGCATTTGTGACATAATCGGCGTTCTCGTCATTATAAATATTCAGGTGCAAAGGACGTGATATATCCAGACTGAAAATGCCCATAACAGACTTGGCATTTACTCTGGAACAGCCAGATACCAAGTCGAAACGGCCGTTGTACTCATTGATGATTTTAACGAAAGCCTGAATTTTGTCCAAAGAATCAATGTTGACGGTAGCTGTAGTCATTGTTTCTTCCCTCCGTGTGCTGCAATCCTCAAAATCTGTTCTATGTGTTTTCTAACGGAATGTTTTTAAATGTCATGGCAATGCAGTTGGCACTGCTCACATCGGTTGTTCTTTAAGGAACGATTTTATGTTATCACTTCGAAGAAAAAAATCAAGATGGAAAAAATAACATAATTTTTTTTGCGGGGCATAATATAAATAGGAAAATTGACGAGAGTTGAGGACGAATATATGGGAAATATGCAATATCAGCAGACGGGCAAAATGCATTGCTTTAATGATGCGGCCATAGATGAAAGCTATCAGAATTATCTGATTGACTATCTTCTGGACGGTGCAACCTTTCTGGAAAATTATCCGTCTCTCTGTCTGGAGCCGGCAGGCAATAATCAGGCAATCGTATACATATATCAGCCGGGAGCTTTTACCGGAGAGCGGCCGGATATCAATTATAATAAGGTACCTCGGCTGTATGGACTGATGACTTCCAGGGAACTGGAGGAGACAGGTGTCATTCGTGTCCGGCGTTCGCCTCAGCTTGGGCTGCGGGGAATCGGGACGCTTGTGGGTATTATCGATACGGGAATTGATCTGACCAGCGGGATGTTTCGCTATGAAGACGGCAGCACGAAAGTTGCCGCTTACTGGGATCAGGGAGATCAGGAAGGACAGCGGCCGGAAGGCTACTCTTTTGGAAGAGAATGGAGCCGGGAGGCAATCGATGGGGCGCTGACCGACAATCCAAGAGAGCTTCCGCGGGACGAAAACGGACATGGTACATTTCTGGCGGGCATAGCAGCCGGCCGGGAAGATGAGGAAGCGGATTTCTCCGGAGCGGCTCCGGATAGTGAGCTGGTGGTTGTGAAACTGAAACGGCCGAAAAAATATCTTCTGGATTTTTATTCTGTGCGGGACGATGTGTGGGCGTGTCAGGAAGATGATGTGATACTCGCCATCCGGTATGTGCTGGGTATCTCGACGGCGCTGCAGCGGCCGGTATCTATCTGTATCGGTATTGGTACTAATCTGGGCGGCCACAGCGGGAACGGCAGTCTGGAACGGTATATCTCCCAGAACTCTCTGCTGCCGGGCGTTTCTTTCCACATCGCCTCTGGAAACGAAGGTATCAGCGGGCACCATTTTCGGGGAAATGTACCGGCAGGGGAGGAATATGAGACGGTGGAGTTTAACGTGGCGGAAGGAGAGAACGGGTTCATCATGGAGCTGTGGGGCGATGCGCCGGTGACGTTTTCCGTGGGTCTGATCTCTCCGGGCGGAGAAACTGTGGAGCGGATTCAACTCAAATTAAATGAATTCCGGAGCATCCGTTTCTTTCCGGAAAACACCGTACTCCAGATCCGCTCCTTTGTGGGAGAGACAGTGGGCGGCGAACAGGTGATCCGCATGAACTTCCGGAGTCCCGCCGCCGGTCTCTGGCGGCTGCGGGTTTATGCCGAAGGGCAGGGAAACCGCACCTTTAACCTGTGGATGCCCATCACCAACTTCCTGAAAGAAGATACATTTTTCGTGAGTCCGGAGGCCACGGACACACTGACCTCGCCGGGGGACGCCATTTACGGCATTACCTATGTGCCTTATGACGCCGCATCGCAGAGCCTGTATGTCCGCGCCAGCCAGGGATACACCCGCGACGGCCGGGTGAAACCCGACCTGGCAGCTCCGGGAGTAGATGTGCATATACCGTCCCCGGCGGCCGCTTCCGGCGACGGCCGCCGGGAGATCAGCCGCAGCGGGAGCAGCGTTGCCGCTGCCTTCGGGGCAGGCATCGGCGCTCTCATGCAGGAGTGGGCCATCGTGCAGGGCAATGATTTGTCTCTAAACGGACAGAATATGCGGTTTTATCTCATCCAGGGAGCAGACCGTCCCGGCGCTTATGACTACCCGAACCGGGAGTGGGGCTACGGGATGGTGAATATTTACGACGCCTTTTTGTCCATGAGGCGGTAGGTAGCGAAAAGCGTTATCTGTATGGTGTAAAAGTATCTGTTTTTCATCACTTGGACATAACAACAGCCTGCGTGGCATAACCGGAACTTCGCAAATCCAATTTCCATATTGACAAATCCCATCCTCCGGTGCTATTATCACGGCAAAAGAACAACAGAAAAAGCGATGACGGAAAAAAGTAGTTTGCGGGAAGCATCCAGAGAGAACGGCGTTTGGTGGAAGCCGTTTATGTGAAACGTTTACGAAAACCATTCCCCAGCCGCGGCGCCGAAGATGAATTGCCATTGGTAAGCGCCGACGTACACCTGCGTTAAAGGTTAGGATTTGATGGAATCTGAAGTGAAAAGTGAAGGTGGAACCGTGCGATACGCACCCTTGGAAGATATATGAACATATGTCTTGCGAGGGTGTTTTTTTATATTATGGGAAATTCCGCTGGAATTCCTATAATATAAAAGCTCTCCGGGCGGAAAAACGTTCCGCAGAGGATTTCGGCAAAATTGAAAATCAGTTCTGTTGTATCGAAAAAAATAAATATCAAAAGGAGATGCAGAAAATGAAAGTATTACTGAGAGATGGAAAAGTAATGGATGGCAAATTTGAGCAGGAAGAAGTGAAGAAGGCGTTCTGGCACACCAGCTCCCACATCATGGCGCAGGCGGTAAAACGGCTGTATCCGGATACGAAGTGCGCCATTGGGCCGGCCATTGAAAATGGATTTTATTATGATTTTGAGTTTTCTTTCCCGTTTGCGGAGGAGCATTTGAAGGCGGTGGAAGAGGAGATGCGCCGCATTGTGAAGGAGAATCTTTCGCTTTCCGTGCGGGAGGTGAGTAAGGAGGACGCTCTTGCCTATATGGCGCGGCAGCAGGAGGATTACAAAGAGGAAATGATCCGGGAGCTGCCGGACGGGGAGACCATCACATTTTATCAGCAGGGAGAGTACGAGGAGTTCTGCAGCGGCCCGCACATTACAAACACAGGAAATGTAAAGGCGTTCCGGCTGCTGTCTCTGGCGGGTGCATACTGGCGGGGCGATGAGCATAATAAGATGCTGACCCGCATTTACGGGATTTCTTTCCCGAAGGCGTCCATGCTGGATGAGTACCTGTTTATGCTGGAGGAAGCGAAGCGCAGAGATCACCGGAAGCTGGGAAAAGAGCAGGGACTGTTCTTCTTTTCCGATAAGGGGCCGGGATTTCCGTTCTTCCTGCCGAAAGGAATGATCCTCAAAAATCTGCTCATTGATTACTGGAGAAATATCCATGAGCGGGAAGGCTATCAGGAAATCTCCACGCCTATGATTCTGGAGAGGAGTCTCTGGGAGACTTCCGGTCACTGGGAACACTACCGGGAAAATATGTACACCACGCAGATCGATGATGTGGACTTTGCGGTGAAGCCGATGAACTGCCCGGGAGGCATGCTTGTCTACAAGATGGAGCCGCACTCTTACCGGGAACTGCCGCTGCGTCTGGGCGAGCTGGGCACAGTGCATCGCCATGAGAAATCCGGACAGCTCCACGGACTTATGCGGGCCAGATGTTTTACTCAGGATGACGCGCATATTTTCATGACGCCGGATCAGATGCTATCTGAAATCCAGAATGTGGTGCGGCTTATTGACGAAGTTTATACTGGATTTGGTTTTGAATATCATGTAGAATTGTCTACAAGACCGGAAGACAGTATGGGAAGCGACAAGGACTGGGAGATGGCAACGGACGCCCTGCGCCGGGCCATTGAAAATATGGGCATGGACTATGTGGTCAACGAGGGGGACGGCGCCTTCTATGGACCAAAGCTGGATTTCCATCTGAAAGATTCCATCGGACGGACATGGCAGTGCGGAACCATTCAGCTCGACTTTCAGCTGCCGCAGCGGTTTGAGGCGGAATACATCGGGGCAGACGGACAGAAGTACCGCCCAATCATGATTCACCGGGTGGTCTTCGGTTCCATCGAGCGGTTCATCGGAATCCTTATCGAACATTACGCCGGTAAATTCCCGCTGTGGCTGTCTCCGGTGCAGGTTAAGCTTCTTCCGGTATCCGATAAACATGCGGATTACGCCAGAGAGGTGCAGAGAGCCCTGAAGGCGAAAAATATCCGTGTGGAACTGGACGGGCGCAATGAGAAGCTGGGATACAAGATCCGGGAAGCAAGGCTGGCGAAGGTTCCTTACATGCTCATCGTCGGCGGTAAAGAAGAAGAGCAGGGAATGGTTTCCGTCAGAAAACGTGACGCCGAAAACGACAAACAAGATCTGGGTATGATGAGTCTGGATGAGTTTTGCGCAGCGTTGGAAGCAGAAGGGCTTTCTCACCCGGCGTCTCACCCGGCGGAATAGTAAGCGGATACCCGCCGGGCCTGGAAGATACATTTGCCAGGGCTGCATAGCAGCGGCAGAGGAGAAAAACAGGAGGAGAGGAAATGAAAATCATTATCTGTGATGATGAAATGCACATTCGTGATGACTTGAAGCAGCGCCTGAAAGATTATTACAGCAGCCTTGACGTACTGATTCTTTCTGTCTCCTCCGGCGAGGAGCTGCTGAAAATGGCGGACAGAGAGCCGGAAGGTATTTTCTGTGTATTTCTGGACATTGAGATGCAGGGGATGGACGGACTGGAAACGGCCCGTCAGCTGCGGAAAAAGTATCCCGGAATTCCGGTTCTCCTGCTGACCAGTCATACAGAACTGGCCATGGAAGGGTATGAGGTACAGGCATTTCGTTTCCTGGCGAAGCCTCTCCGGCAGGAGAAACTTGTGGAGGCTCTCCGGGCGGTGGAGCGGACTGCAGGGAAACAGGAACAGCATAAACTGAGGGTTGTGACCGGAGAACGGGAAATCTATGTGGATTGTCGGGATATTTTTTATGTGAAGAGTGAAAATGTATATCTGAATATCGTGACGACAGAACAGACATTTCTCATGCGGGGCAAACTGAAAGAACTGTATACTTCTTTGCCGGAAGATTTGTTTTTTCAGATTCACCGGAGTTATATTGTGAATCTGTCACATATCCGCTCTTTTGACGGGAAAAAACTGATAATGGAGGACGGCGGACAGCTGCCGGTCAGCGGCCGCCGCAGGGAGTTGTTCCGGGAAAAAATGACACGGTATCTGCGGGAGAAATGACATGGTTGCGATGGATATTTATGACATACTTAGCGAGAGCATCATGCTGCTCTGCATGATTTTGTTTTATCATTACATTTATATGGAACCGGGGTTTTCCGGGAAGCGGAGCTTATATCTGTTTTCCGGAAGCTATCTGGCGGTAATTCTCGGGCTGAAGCTGATTCCGGACAGGCCGGAGTGGGCGGATTTCCTGTGCCCCGTAGTGTTTTTCTGTCTGTATGTATTGTTGACACGGAAGAAAAAGCGGATTCGGGGAATGTTTCTGTTTTTGCCTATATCCGGATATCTGTTTATGATGGTGGCAGCCAGCACAGCGTTCTATGTCGTGTTTACCGGAGCAAAAAGCAGTGAGGGATTTACATATGCCATGGACGCGGTGTTCTGTCTGGTTTTACTGGTATTCTGGAGAAAAGGCGGACGATTCCGCAGACGGATAAAAGGTGAGCAGGGATACCGCAGTCTGAGCCGCGGCGAACGCTGGCTGCTGAATCTGGGAGGGATTTTTATCTTTGTCATGGCGGTGATCATGATCGGTATCATGGAAAATGTACAGGGATATGAGATTGACAGCGGCTGGCGCATTTTGTTTTTGATGACAGGAAGCATCAGCATCGCCCTTTTGGCGGTGGTGATGATCGCTTTCGTCATGCAGGGCAGCAGGAAAGAATACTATCAGAGGGAGTCTGAGCTCAGAGAAAGATATCTGAAGACGGAGCTTGAGCATTTTAAGGCGTACCGGCAGGCGCAGCAGGAAGTGAGACGGATTCGCCATGATATGAAAAACCATTATGCGGTACTCTCTGTGCTGGCTGAAGAAGAAAAAAATGCTGAAATTCGTGCTTACCTGGCGCAGCTGGGCGAAGAGGTGGCGCGCAGCGAAGTGGGAATTCAGTGCGGCAATGATATTGCCGATGCGATTGTAAATGAGAAAAACAGAAGAGCAAAGGAGCAGGGAACAGTAGTAGAGGTGGAAGGAAGACTGCCGCAGGACTGCGGTATCGATATGCTTGATATCTGCACGATTTTTTCCAACGCTCTGGATAATGCTCTGGAATATCTGGAAGGAGCGCAGCTGCCGGAAAAATGGATTCAGATAAAGATGAGCGGGCAGGGGAATATGTGGCTGTTTCAGTTTGAAAATCCGGTGGAAAGCAAAGTGGTTATACAGCCGACGGGGACTACCGGAAAAGCCGATGGCGGCTGGCATGGTTTTGGAGTTATGAATATGGAAAGAACGGCGGAAAAATACATGGGGCATATTAGAAGAGAAATCAAAGAAGGCGTTTACTGTCTGGAAGCGGTGTTGTTTACAACAAAATAGGCTGCGTTCACAACATTTTTTACCTGTGAGCAGGGAAACTGTCATATACTGCAGACAGAAATAAAAGTTGGAGGTAGTATATGAAAGATATCAATAGTACAAATATAAATAATATATCAGAAAAAAGAAGCGTAAAAAAACATATCAACCATGTGATGCGCGGCATTTTATTTTATAACATCATTATTTTGTTAGTTGTGGTAGCGGATATGGTTATAAAAACAGTGGGCGTAATGCTGGAGCATCCGGGAGGTCCGGAGCAAAATGCTGCTATTGACGCTCTGTTGGGTAAACTGATCAGTAATGGCAGCTCCAGTATTGTGGCGGTACTCATAGGAACAGCATTCCTTCTGGTGTATTATCGGAAAGACAGCCTGCTTGAGCCGATGCTGGCGCTGGGAAAAAGACCATCGGCAGGAATGTTTGCCGGATGCATCTGCCTTATGATGCTGGCCCAGATTTTGTTTTCCGCGATAGCAGCGGGAGCCGAGGCGGCGGCCAATCAGCTGGGATACAGCTTTATGAGTTCCATTGAAGCTGCCACAGGAACCAGCAAAACGCTTTCCATGTTCTTATATGCCGGTATTTTCGGTCCGGTCATTGAAGAAATCATCTATAGAGGCTTTCTCATGAAAAGTCTCCAGAAATATGGAAAAACATTTGCCATTCTTGTATCAGCGGCAGTATTCGGGCTGATGCATGGAAATCCGCTGCAGAGTATCTTTGCATTTATGGTGGGGCTGGTGTTCGGTTATGCAGCGATGGAATATTCCATCTATTTCTCCATCCTTCTTCATGTGCTGAACAATCTGCTGTTTGGAGATGTATTGACCAAACTGATCGAGAGATTGCCTGTAGGCGGTCAGAATCTGGTATATATTATTGTAGTAGGCGGTTTAGCCGCAGCGGGATGCGTAGTGGCGTTCCGTCACAGAAAAGAGATAGTGTCATATTTCAAAAGAAATAATACACAGCGGAAATACTATGTGTACGCTTTTACGGCGGTATGGATGCTGTTGTTCATCTGCATGGAAGTGCTGAACATGATGGGCGGTATGGAGAAAATCTCCTGAGTGCGCCGGGAAAGCAAAAGAAAGTTTTCTGAAGGGAAGATTAATATTTTGTTGCCATCAGCCACAAATATTTATATAATGGGAAGCGGGTTTTTGCCCGCTTCTTCTTTGTATGGAAAATATTTTCCGGATCCCGGTTTCGATGCGGTGCATGGAGGGATTTTTGTAAAAAAGATGAAAAGCATAACAGAAAAGATAAAAGAGGAGAACAGAAATGATAAATAAAAATGTAAAGCTGGTGGCAGTGGATATGGACGGAACTCTTCTGGACAGCGAGAAGAATGCGCCGGAGGATTTTGAGAGTTGGGTGCTGGCACACCCGGAGATTCAGACTGTGCTGGCCAGCGGCAGACAGTATGCGACGCTCAGCGATATGTTTCCGTCTCTGAGCGAGTGCCTGATGTATGTGGCTGATAACGGGAGCTTTGTGTTTAAGCAGGGAGAGATGATCTACAGCAACGCCATGTCCGATGAGGACATACGCTGGTGTATTGAGTACTTTGGTGCGATGCCGGGGCTGCATCTGATTCTCTGCGGCGCACGGGCTGCTTATATGAAGCACGCGTCTGAGCTGGTGGAGTCCAACGGACATATGTATTATCATAGTCTGGAGTTTGTGGAGAATCTGGAGAACTGCATCGGAAAAGATATCATCGCGAAGATTGCGATTTTTATAGAAGAGTACAGGGCCGAAGAAGTGTATGACAGCCTGTCGGGTATTCCGGAGACCATTGCGCCGGTGCTTTCCGGCGACAGCTGGATTGATGTGGCCAACAAGTCTGTCAGCAAAGGTTCCGCCATGGAAGCGATTCAGCAGAGCCTTGGTGTGAGCAGAGAAGAGTCCATGGCCTTTGGCGATTATCTGAACGATTATGATCTGCTTTTAAGCTGTGGAGAGAGTTATGCCATGGAGAATGCTCACCCGAAACTGAAGGGAATCGCAAAGCATGTCACGGCGTCTAACGATGAGGACGGCGTAATGAAAATACTGCGGCAGATTCCGTCTTCCGTGGAACCGCCGCAGATGCAGTAATTCATAATTCAGATAAAATGACAGAACATTATTCTGCTATCTCAACATGAATGTTATTCCGTGTCAGGATATCGGTGATCTCCGGGGAGATGCCGGAGTCGGTGCAGAGGGTGTCTATATCGGAAAAGGTGGACTGAATGACAACGCCCTTCTGGGAAAACTTGCTGGAATCGGCAAGAATGATGGTCCGGTTGGCGGAATTTGCCATATATTTCATGGTTTCCACCCGCATAAGGTCGTCGCAGGTAAAGCCGGCGTTTGGAATGAATCCGTCCGTACCGACGAAAAACTTATCAACAAAAAACTCTTTGGCGCATTTGCGCACGAGCGGTCCTACCATTCCCTGATATTCTTTCTGATATTCACCGCCCAGGAGGATAACTTTGCGGATTGGCAGTTCCCGGATCCTGATGGCGATAAAAGCGGAATTGGTAACAATGGTAATATCCTTTTTCAGCTTCGCCAGCTGCTCTGCCAGCAGCGCGCAGGTGGAACCGGATTCCAGCATGACAGTCTCTCCGTTTGAAACCATTTCTGCCGCTTTGGTGGCAATCTTCAGTTTCGTATCGTAGTTGATGGTCAGGCGGGTGTTGATATCATTGGCATTTTTAATGAGGGCGTAACCATGTTCGCGGGCCAGCAGTCCTTCCTCTTCCAGATGGTCGAGGTCCTTGCGGATGGTGACCTGAGATACGTCAAGCAGCTCAGCCAGGCGGCTGACTTCGATCTTATGATAAATATTTACCAGTTTTATGAGTTTGGACTGTCGTTCTGTCATTTGAAACACCTCTTTCTTTCTAACAGAAGTATAGCATATCGAATCAAAAAGGAAAAGAGATATTTATTTTATTTTTTATCTACGGAAGGAGAACCTTATGAAAACAACAGACACGAGAAAAAAAGAGATTCTGGAGTCTTTGCGGGGCGGTCTGGTAGTATCCTGCCAGGTGCAGCCGGAAGACCCGATATATACGGATAATATGGTAGTTAAGATGGCGGAGGCGGCCAGCTGGGCGGGAGCTGTGGGCATCCGCGCCAACACGCCGGAGCAGATACGTCAGATCAAGGAGGCGGTGCATCTGCCGGTCATCGGCCTGTATAAAATATGGAGAGAAAATACCGATGTCTATATCACGCCGACTCTGGAGGCGGCGAAAGCAGTCTGGGAAGCGGGGGCGGAGATCATTGCTATGGACTGTACCGACAGGATGACGCTGGAGGGAACCAAAGCATGGGAGCTGCTGCCGAAGGTGAAGGAAGCCATACCGGAGGCCATTACATTTGCAGACGTGTCCAATTATGAGGAGGCGAAGCGGGCCGCAGAGCTGGGAGCGGATATCGTGGCGCCGACTCTGTGCGGTTATACGGAGTATACGGCGGACCGTCCGTGTCCGGATTACCGGGAGTTCGCCCGGATGTGCCGGGATCTCGGAGAGGACGTCCATATGATGATGGAAGGCCATCTGAACACGCCGGAGGACGCCATGAAATGTATCTATCTGGGCGCCCACGCGGTGGTGGTAGGAAGCGCCATCACGAGACCGCATCTGACAGCAAAACGTTTTGTGGATCTGCTGGGGCGTTATCCTGGAGACGCCTGACCAGAGGAATTTGTGAACAATCCACATAATTCTTGCTCATAGACGGATAATTCGGTATAATAATCAGAGATAATAAGCAGAAAGCGAGATGAGGCAGATGAGTCAGGCAAAGGTTGATAAGCAGAAAGAATATAAGAAGAACCGCAAAAAGATTCTTGCAAAAGAAAAAAGAAAAAGCAGAGTGCTCAAATGGATTGGGTACTTGTGTCTGGTCTGCATAATCGGCGGTGTTGGCTTTTCTTTTTATCAGAAGTTCAATCCGGCGCCGGAAGAGAATACCAGCGCCTTTTATAATCTGATTGCGACAGACAGCTATGGTATTCTTCAGCCGTCATTGTCAGAATAGTCTTTACCGTGCGGGAGAAGTTTCTGTCTGGTGATTATTTTGCGCCGGATTATTGGAATGAGCCTGAGGAGATATCCGTTCTGAATTGTGAAGTTCAGGGCGGATTCTTTTTCAATAGCGGGATTTGCCGCGGCGAGCGGCCGGCATTTTGCAAATGTACAAAAGAAACCACAGGAAGATACACATAACACAGGAGGTGAAGCCATTTGGCGTTTACGCATCTGCACGTGCATACGGAGTACAGTCTGCTGGACGGATCCAGCAAGATCAGCGAGCTGCTGCCCCGGGCCAGGGAGCTGGGCATGGACAGTCTGGCCATCACGGATCACGGGGTCATGTACGGTGTAATAGATTTTTATAAAAAAGCAAAAGAAGTGGGAGTGAAGCCGATTCTCGGCTGCGAGATCTATGTGGCTCCGGGTTCCCGGTTTGACAGGGAGCAGAGCCGTGGGGAGGACAGATATTACCACCTTGTCCTGCTGGCGGAGAATAATCAGGGCTACAAGAATCTCATGAAGATCGTGACCCGGGGATTTACGGAAGGTTATTATTATAAGCCGCGGGTGGATTATGAGATACTGGAACGGTATCATGAGGGAATCATAGCGCTGAGCGCCTGCCTGGCGGGAGAGATTCCAAACAAGATATTAAAAGAGGATTACGAGGGCGCCAGGGCTGCGGCGAGAAGAATGAATGAGCTGTTCGGTCCGGGCAATTTCTTTCTGGAGCTGCAGGATCACGGGCTGCGTCAGCAGACCCAGGTGAATTCAGTGATCATGCGAATGTCCAAGGAGCTGGACATTCCGCTGGTGGTGACTAACGATGTGCATTATATTAAGGAAGAGGATGCGGTGCCGCACGATCTTCTTCTCTGCATCCAGACCGGCAAGCTGGTCACCGATGAGGACCGGATGCGCTACGAGGGAGGGCAGTTCTTCCTGAAATCAGAAGAAGAAATGCAAAAGGTTTTTCCTTATGCCAGGGAAGCGCTGGAGAACACTCACAAGATCGCGGAACGCTGCAACGTGGAGATCGTTTTCGGTGAGCAGAAGGTGCCGAAGTTTGATGTGCCGGAAGGATACGATGCATTTTCTTATCTGAAAGAACTGTGCGAGGAAGGGCTCGTGAAGCGTTACGGAGACCCGCCGCCGGAGGATCTGAAGGAGAGACTTGCCTACGAGCTTGATACCATCCGGAACATGGGCTATGTGGATTACTTCCTTATTGTATGGGATTTTATCCGCTTTGCCAAAAGCCAGGGTATTGCCGTGGGACCGGGCCGGGGTTCCGCCGCGGGAAGTATCGTTTCTTATTGCCTGAAGATCACGGACATTGATCCGATCCGATATCAGCTGATTTTTGAACGTTTCCTGAATCCGGAGCGTGTATCTATGCCGGATATTGATATTGACTTCTGCTATGAGAGACGGCAGGAGGTCATCGACTATGTGTATGAGAAGTACGGCAAGGATAAAGTAGTTCAGATCATCACTTTCGGTACCATGGCCGCCCGCATGGCGGTGCGGGATGTGGGACGGGTAATGAATATCCCGTATGCTCAGGTGGATAAGGTGGCGAAAATGATTCCAATGGAGCTGGGCATCACCATTGAAAAGGCGCTGAATCATAATCCGGAGCTGCGTCAGGCCTATGAAGCGGACGAGGTCACAAAGAATCTTATCGATATGTCCATGCGGCTGGAAGGACTGCCGCGGCATACGTCCATCCATGCGGCAGGCGTGGTGATCGGCTCGGAACCCCTTGATGAGTTCGTTCCGCTCTCCCGGGGCGCGGATAATGTCATCACCACCCAGTTTACCATGACGACCATCGAGGAGCTGGGACTTTTAAAGATGGATTTCCTGGGGCTGAGGACGCTGACGGTCATTCAGGACGCCGTCCGCATGGTGGAGAAAAAGACCGGACAGCCGCTGGATATCAATGCCATCGACTATGATGATCCGGAGGTCTATGAGATGATCGGTCAGGCGAAGACCGACGGCGTGTTCCAGCTGGAGAGCGCCGGTATGAAGTCCTTCATGCGGGAGTTAAAGCCGGGCAATCTGGAGGATATTATCGCCGGAATCTCTCTGTACCGTCCGGGCCCGATGGATTTTATTCCGAAATATATCAAAGGAAAGAATAACAGAGACAGCATCCGCTACAGCTGTCCGGAACTGGAAGAGATTCTGGAGCCGACCTACGGATGTATCGTCTATCAGGAACAGGTCATGCAGATTGTTATGAAGCTGGCCGGTTATACCCTGGGGCGAAGCGACCTGGTGCGCCGTGCCATGTCCAAGAAAAAGGCCGATGTCATGGCGAAGGAGCGGGCAAACTTCGTCTACGGCAATGAGGAAGAAGGCGTGGAAGGCTGTATCAGGCGGGGCATCCCGGAGGATGTGGCAAACCATGTCTTTGACGAGATGATCGACTTTGCCAAATATGCATTTAATAAGTCCCACGCCGCCGCCTATGCGGTGGTCGCTTACCAGACCGCATGGCTCCGCTGCCACTATCCGATGGAATTTATGGCGGCGCTGCTGACTTCAGTGATTACCAATCCTAAGAAGATCACGGAATATATTAACACCTGCCGGAGCATGGGCATCCGGATTCTGCAGCCGGATATCAATGAGGGAGAGAGCGGATTCTCTGTTTCCGGCGATGCTATCCGCTATGGACTGAGCGCCATCAAGAGTCTCGGTAAAAATGTTATCGACGTAATGATCGAGGAGCGGGAGGCTCATGGCAGATACAAGAATCTCAAGGATTTCATGGAACGGCTGACTTCGAAGGAAATCAATAAACGTACCATTGAAAACCTGATCAAGTCGGGCGCGCTGGACAGTCTGGGGGCCACCAGACGGCAGCTTATGATGGTGTACGCTTACGTTCTCGATGAGGTCACCAGAGAAAAGAAAGAAAATGTTACCGGTCAGATGTCGCTGTTTGATTTCTTTTCCGAAGAAGAAAAAAAGGAATATGAAATTCAATATCCGGATGTGGGTGAGTTTGAGATGGCCCAGAAGCTTGCCTTTGAGAAAGAAGTGCTGGGGATTTACGTGAGCGGCCATCCGCTGCAGGATTATATGGCGTCCATGGAGAAGCAGATCACTGCGAAATCCACGGATTTTGAGCCGGATGAGGAAAGCGGCCTGGCGGTGGTCAAAGACGGGCGCAATTATATTGTGGGCGGTTTGATTTCAAATGTAACGGTAAAACTTACCAAAACTAATCAGAATATGGCGTTTGTAACTCTGGAAGACTTATATGGAACGGTGGAAGTGATTCTTTTTCCGAGAGATTATCAAAAATACAGAGATCTGCTGGTCATGGACACTGGCGTGTACGTGCGGGGAAGAGCCTCTGTTTCCGAGGAAAACGGAAAGCTGGTGGCGGAAACGGTCATCTCCATGGATGCTGTTCCAACGGAAATCTGGATTCAGGTGGAGAATATCGGATGTTTTCAGGAAAAACGGGACATGCTGTATAATATCATACGGCGGGCGCCGGGAGACCGGGAGATCATCATTTATTCCCGGGAGGAAAAGGCGGTAAAACGCCTGCCGTCCTATGAAAACATTTCCGGTGAAGCGCCGGTTCTTGAAGAGCTTCAGAATCTGTTTGGTGAAAAAAATATAAAGCTTGTTGAGAAGAGTATTGAAAAATTCCAGAAAAAGCGATAATATGACAAGTGAAAAGCCGGATGAATTTTCCAGCCGTCCGGTTTTTCTACAGAATTTAATTTAGGGAATACACGAAATTATGGAGGTAGTCTATGAGTAAGACAAGTGCAGTGGACACAATCGGTATTTTAACAAGTGGAGGAGACGCATCCGGTATGAATGCGGCGATCAGAGCTGTTGCGAGAACCGCATGGGACAGAGGCGTGAAAGTAAAGGGCATTAAACGTGGATACAGCGGTCTGCTCAACCGTGAGATTTTTGACATGGACAGAACTTTTACAGGGGATATCATCTCCAGAGGTGGTACCGTACTCTTTACCGCAAGATGTGAGGAGTTTAAACAGGAAGAATATCAGAAGAAAGCAGCGGATATCTGCCGTGAAGAAGGCATTGACGGTCTGGTAGTTATCGGCGGAGACGGTTCCTTCCGCGGAGCACAGAAGCTGGCCGCACAGGGAATCAACACAGTAGCTCTTCCGGGAACCATCGACCTGGATATTCCTTGTACTGAATATACGATTGGATTTGATACAGCAGTAAACGTGGCTATGGAAGCCATCGACAAGATTCGTGACACATCCACTTCCCATGAGAGATGTTCCATCGTTGAGGTTATGGGAAGAAATGCAGGATATATCGCTCTGTGGTGTGGAATCGCTGCAGGTGCGGAAGATATCATCATTCCGGAGCGTTTTGACGGTAACCGTCCGAAGCTGGAGGCAAAGCTGATCGACAGCATTCTGGAGAAGAAGGCTCTCGGAAAGAAACATCACCTGATCATCAACGCAGAGGGTATCGGACATTCTTACGGTATGGCAAAACGTATCGAGCAGGGTACCGGTGTTGAGACAAGAGCAACAATCCTCGGATATATGCAGAGAGGCGGAAGCCCGACAGCAAAAGACCGTGTATACGCTTCTTACATGGGCGCGCTGGCTGTGGATTTATTATGTGCCGGAGCAACAAACCGTGTAGTTGGATACAGAAATGGTCAGTATATTGATTACGATATCGAGGATGCATTAGGTATGCAGAAAGACGTGGATGAATACGAATTCCAGATTGCACAGGTGCTGGGAAGATAGGTATCTGTTTCCAAAATGGAGGCGTTCGTTATATAAATAGTACTTGAAAAGAGGCTGTCTGCATCATCGCGGCCGGGGTTCCGGAGAGCGATATGGCGAGACAGCCTCTTTGGTATCTCTGTGTGCGGACGCCGCGCCGGGGTCAGCGTTCTGCGTCCGGGTGGTTATGCTGTCACATCAAGGGAACAGGTAAGTATTCTCAGGATGGCCTCCCGGTCAATCGGGAACGGATAGGTGGACAATTTCGATGCATTTGCCATGATATTGTCCGCATAGAGATTGCTTTCCTCTTCTGTGATGGCCACAGACCCAAGAAGCCGGCGGAGATATTCTCCAAAGCTTTCCGTGGAATCAAAACCCAGCAGAGAAAGCACCCGGTTTACATCTTCCGGATTGTTGCGGGCGTATTCATCCATATAGGCGGCAAGAAAGATGCCGCAGGCTTTTCCGTGAGGGACGCCGTGGTTGTAGGTGATCTCGTAACTGATGGCGTGCGGCAGGGACGTGGTTGTCTGGGCGATGGCCATGCCCGCCACCGTGGACGCCAGCATGAAGGACTCCAGGTCTTCGTCGGATAGCGAAGAAGGAACAGCGTCCGGCCCGGCGGCAATCTGCTCCAGAACCGGGGCGAGCTTGCCCCAGAGACTGAGCCCGTACTCGGAAAACATGTGATTATATACGTTTGCTTTCGCGTGCAGGCGGCTCTCCACACAGTGAGCCAGAGCATCCACAGCAGTGTGAATGAGCAGACGTCCATTGGCGGAGGCCAGGTATTTGCCGTCAACCAGAGCCAGTTCCGGATAAATGTTGTAGCTGATGCTCTTTTTGGTCTTAAACGCATGGCGGGTCAGCACCGCATTCGGCGTGACCTCGGAGCCGGTGCCGCAGGTAGTTGGAATGGCGATGACCGGAAGAGCCTTTAAGTCTTTCGGCTCATAAAGGCAGCCGGCGTCTTCCTGCGGATTGGCGATGAGCAGGGCGATGGCCTTGGCGGCGTCCAGCGGCGATCCCCCGCCGATGCCGATGACAAAGTCCGCCTGGAATTCTTTTCCCTCGGCAGCGGCTTTCGCCACGGTCTCCACGGAAGGATTTTCTTCAATGTCATTATAGATGAGATACGGAACAGACGCCTCGTCAAGAACAGCAAAGACATCCGCCAGAGAACCGTTGACCGCAGAGGAATGTTTTCCGGTGATGATAAAAGCCCGCTTTCCGTAGGAGAGCAGTTCCTGTTTATGATTGTCAACGCAGTTTTTTTCCAGATAAATATGGGTTGGGGCAAAAAATTGCATAAATGATTCTTCCTTTCTCAGTGATATTGTGAATTAATCAGTGATATTGTGAATTAATATAAGTAATTGGTATCATTATAACATATCCCGGCCAAGTACGGCAGACGCAGAAAGGATTTTTCAGGAAAACAGTAATAGTTCATTCGTGAACTTTCCGTGTTTTTCCCATTTTCGACTTGCAGTATCGATGATTTATGTTATGATGATACAGGGTCCAGAAAGTCATGTTTCATGCCTGCATGGAAACATGGCTTTGGAGCTGATGAATATGAGGAAGGCACATTTGTAAAAAGGGGTATCAATATGAAAACAAGAGAAATAATTCTGGCGCCGTCCATTTTGTCCGCAGATTTTACTAATCTGGGAAGAGATGTGATTACTGCCGTTCAGGCGGGGGCAAAATATATACACATTGACGTGATGGACGGAATGTTTGTCCCTCAGATTTCTTTCGGAACGCCGGTGATCAAAGCGCTGCGGCCGCTCACCGACGCGGTTTTTGACGTGCATATGATGGTCGAGGATCCGGGAAGATATGTGGAAGAATACGCCCGTCTGGGAGCGGATATTATCACGGTGCATGCAGAAGCGTGCACACATCTTGACCGGGTCATTCAGCAGATCAGGGCCTGCGGTAAAAAAGCGGCGGTATCTCTGAATCCGTCCACCCCGCTGGGCGTGCTTGAATATGTGCTGGAAGAACTGGATATGGTTCTTCTCATGACGGTGAATCCGGGATTCGGAGGACAGAAATACATTTCCTATTGCGATGAGAAGATTCGCGCGCTGCGTGCGATGATCGATGAGAAGAGACTGCCCGTGAAAATTGAGGTGGACGGAGGAGTGAATGCGTCCAACGTAAAGAGACTGGCAGAATGCGGCGTTGATATCGTGGTCTGCGGATCGGCCGTTTTTGAAGGAAATATCACAGAAAATATGAAGAAAATCATGGAGCAGCTTGCCTGAAAGATCAGGAGAAAAGCTGTGTCGAAGGAGTGGACGGCGTATCCGCCCGCATAGAAAGAGAGGTAAGAAAAATGAGTGAATGTACACATGATTGCAGTTCCTGTGGAGAGAATTGTTCAGAAAGACAGAGCAGCCCGGAGGATTTCCGTGTAAAATTGAGCGAAGGAAGCTCTGTAAAAAAGGTAATTGGCGTCGTATCCGGCAAAGGCGGCGTGGGTAAGTCTATGGTGACATCCCTGCTGGCATGCGCGACCATGCGGGAAGGGTATAAGACGGCCATTCTTGATGGCGATATCACGGGTCCTTCCATTCCGAAGGCGTTCGGCGTTCATCAGAATCTGGTGGGAAATATTGACGGACTGATCGTGCCGGGCTCCACAGCCATGGGTATCGACATGGTTTCCGTAAATCTGCTTCTTGCCAACGAGACAGACCCGGTTATCTGGAGAGGACCGGTCCTTGGCGGAGTGATCAAGCAGTTCTGGGGAGAGACCCTGTGGCAGAATATTGATTATATGTTCGTGGATATGCCTCCGGGAACCGGCGACGTGCCGCTGACCATCTTCCAGTCTCTGCCGCTGGACGGCATCATCATCGTGGCGTCTCCGCAGGAACTGGTAGGTATGATCGTGGAAAAGGCGGCCAACATGGCAAGAATGATGAATATTCCGATTCTTGGTCTGGTAGAGAACATGAGCTATGTGGAATGTCCGGACTGCGGCAAAAAGATCTATGTCTTCGGCGAGAGCCATATTGACGAGATTGCGTCTCAGTATCAGGTGCCTGTGCTTGCTAAGATTCCGATGGATTCGGAGCTGGCGGCCGCCTGTGACGCAGGAAAGATAGAATTTACAGAAAGAGATTATATGAAGGATGCGGTGGAGCTCCTTGAGAAGCTGTAAGCAGCCGCATCATGGAGGAATGAAGAGGAATAAATGAATAATAATAATCAGAATAACGACCCCAACAAGAAGAAAAATATCAAGTCGGCATTGATTATGCTGGTCATCTGTCTGGGGCTTACGGTGCTTTTTTCTACTGTGATGAACCGATACCGCAACGGAGAACAGGAAAAAATCACCTATGATGAATTTATTGACATGCTGGATAACAATGAAGTCAAGAGCGTTACGCTGACGGACAGCCGGGTGCTCATCGAGCCGAGAGAGCAGGAGAATCCACTGGTGAAGACCGTATATTACACGGTGATTTTCCCGGATGCGGAGTTGACAAATCGCCTGCTGGCGGCAGAGGATGTACAGTTTGAGAAAGAAGATGATTCCAGTTCATCGTTATTGACCCAGGTGCTGGTGGGATGGATTCTTCCGTTCGCTCTGATCTATGCCATGATGTTCTTTGTGATGAGAGGCATCGGCAAAGGCGGCGGCATGATGGGAGGCGTTGGCAAGAGCAACGCCAAAGTGTATGTGGAGAAAAAAACCGGCGTTACATTTGCGGATGTGGCGGGACAGGATGAAGCGAAGGAGACGCTCACGGAGATGGTGGACTTCCTTCATAATCCGGGTAAATATACAAAAATCGGCGCGAAGCTGCCGAAGGGAGCTCTCCTTGTGGGCCCTCCGGGAACCGGTAAGACGCTGCTTGCCAAGGCGGTGGCCGGCGAGGCAAATGTACCGTTCTTCTCTCTGAGCGGTTCTGACTTCGTCGAAATGTTTGTCGGCGTCGGCGCGTCCCGTGTGCGTGACCTGTTCAAGCAGGCCCAGTCCATGGCGCCTTGTATTATCTTTATCGACGAGGTGGACGCCATCGGTAAGAGCCGTGATACCGCCTACGGCGGAGGAAACGACGAGCGGGAACAGACGCTGAACGCCCTTCTGGCAGAGATGGACGGTTTCGATTCTTCCAAAGGTCTGGTCATCCTGGCGGCGACCAACCGTCCGGAAGTCCTTGACAAGGCGCTGCTTCGTCCGGGACGTTTTGACCGGAGAGTTATCGTGGAGCGCCCGGATCTGAAAGGACGAATCGAGACTCTGAAAGTACATGCGAAGAACGTACTCATGGATGATTCCGTTGACTTTGAGGAGATCGCCCTGGCGACCTCCGGAGCCGTGGGTTCCGATCTTGCCAACATGGTCAATGAGGCGGCCCTCGGTGCGGTCAAAGCGGGACGTTCCGTAGTGACCCAGCAGGATCTCATGGAGGCCGTTGAGGTTGTCATCGCCGGTAAGGAGAAGAAAGACCGGATCCTCGGTGACGAGGAGAAACGGATCGTGGCTTACCATGAGGTGGGTCATGCGGTGACCATCGCCGTGCAGAAACATTCTGAGCCGGTGCAGAAGATTACCATCGTACCTAGAACCATGGGCGCCCTCGGCTACACCATGCAGATGCCGGAGGAGGAGCGTTACCTCATGAGTAAAGAGCAGATGCTCAGCGAGCTGGTGGGACTGTTCGGCGGTCGTGCGGCGGAGGAAGTAGTGTTTAATTCCGTGACCACCGGCGCATCCAACGATATCGAGCGGGCTACACAGATTGCTCGCGCCATGGTAACCCAGTACGGTATGTCCGATACCTTCGGGCTCATGGGCCTGGAATCTGTTCAGAGCCGTTATCTGGACGGACGTCCGGTGATGAACTGTTCCGACGCTACCGGAGCCCTCATCGATAAAGAAGTACAGGGTATTCTCAAGAACGCCTACGACAGAGCCGTGTCCATCATCCGCGAATACCGGGATGCCATGGACGAGATCGCCGCCTTCCTTCTGGAAAAGGAGACGATCACCGGCAAGGAGTTCATGAATATCTTCAACAAATATAAGAAAGAAGAACCGGAAGAAGCTAAAAAGGCTGAGGAAGCACCGGCAATCGAAGCCCCTGCACAGGAAGCAGTTCCGGCAGGAGCGGAAAGCCAAACGTCAGACGCCGCGAATGGTGCTGTGGAAGTCTCAGCTGCGGCCCCTGAAGTTGAGACTTCGGCGGCGGCAGCCCCTGCGCAGGAAGCAGAGGTTCCGGCAGTTGAAACTGCCGCTCAGGAGACCACACAGTCTTCTCCGGAAGAAAAATAAATTAAAAACTGATTGATAAGGAATCATGCTCCCGGGAATCCCTTCGTGGATTTCCGGGAATTTTTGTGTTATGATACAGAAACAAAGACGGGAAAGGAGGCTGCCATGTTTGATATACAGGAAGAGCTGAAAAAGCTCCCTGCCAAGCCGGGGGTGTATCTGATGCACAACGCCCAGGACGAGATTATTTATGTGGGCAAGGCGCGGATTCTCAAAAACCGGGTGCGGCAGTATTTTCAGAGCAGCTATAAGCGAAGTGTGAAGATTGAGCACATGGTTTCACATATCGCATATTTTGAATATATTATCACGGACTCGGAGCTGGAAGCGCTGGTTCTCGAGTGCAACCTCATCAAAGAGCACAGACCTCACTACAACACCATGCTCAAGGATGACAAGAGCTATCCATACATCCGGGTGACGGTGCAGGAAGATTATCCAAGGATTTTATTCTGCAGAAATGTAAAGAGGGATAAATCGAAGTATTTCGGTCCGTATACCAGCGCGGGGGCTGTGAAGGAGACCATAGAACTGATGCACAAGGTCTATAAGATACGGAATTGCAGCCGGGTTCTGCCAAGAGATATCGGCAAAGAGCGGCCATGTCTTTATCATCAGATCAGGCAGTGCGACGCGCCCTGCCAGGGATACATTTCCAAGGAACAGTACCGGGAAAATGTGGAGCAGGCGCTGCGTTTTTTGAACGGCGACGATAAAAAGATTCTGAAAGATCTGGAGGAAAAGATGCTGGCGGCGTCGGCAGCCATGGAGTTTGAGGATGCGGCGGAGTACCGGGACCTGATGAACAGCGTGAAGCGCATCGGGGAGAAACAGAAGATCAACGATACCGGCGGCGACGACCGGGACATCATCGCGCTGGCGAAGGCTGGCGACGAGGCGGTAGTTGCCATCTTTTTTATCCGCAACGGCAAGCTGCTGGGAAGAGACCATTTCCACATGGGCGGCATCGGGGACAGCGAGAAAAGCGAGATTCTCATGGATTTCGTGAAGCAGTTTTACATGGGAACGCCGTTTATCCCGAGGGAGATTCTTCTGCAGGAAGAGGTGCCGGACACGGAGATTCTCGAAAAATGGCTGTCAGATAAGCGGGGCGGCAAGGTTTCCTTCCTCACGCCGAAGAGGGGAACGAAACATAAGATGATGGAGCTTGCCTACAAAAATGCGCAGAATGTTCTTATCAAGGACAGCGAAAAATTGAAGAGAGAGGAACACCGGACCATCGGCGCTGTCCATGAGCTGGAACAGCTTCTGGGCATCCGGGGCCTAAACCGGATGGAGGCCTTTGATATCTCCAATACCAATGGTTATGAGAATGTGGCGTCCATGGTTGTTTTTGAGAAGGGCAAGGCGCGCCGGAGCGATTATCGTAAGTTTAAAATCCGCACGGTGGCGGGGCCTGACGACTACCGCTGTATGGAGGAGGCGCTCACGCGCCGGTTCTCCCACGGCATCCGAGAGACGGCAGAGCGATCGGAGAAGGGGCTTGACCCGACGCTGGGAAGCTTCACCCGTTTTCCGGATATTCTCATGATGGATGGCGGAAAGGGGCAGGTCAATGTGGCGCTCAAGGTGCTTGATGATCTGGGACTTTCCATTCCGGTCTGCGGTATGGTGAAGGACGATTATCATCGGACAAGAGGGCTGTATTACAATAATGAGATCATCCAGTTTCCAAAGAATTCCGAGGCGTTCCGGATGATTACCCGCCTGCAGGATGAAGCCCATCGCTTTGCCATAGAATATCATAAGAGTCTGAGGAGCAAGGGACAGGTACATTCGGTTCTTGACGACATCAAGGGCGTCGGCCCGGCGAGAAGGAAAGCGCTCATGCGTTATTTTAAAGATATTGATAAAATCCGTCAGGCGTCTCCGGATGAACTTATGAAGGCCGAGGGGATCACCGCCAGGGTCGCGGATGAAATCTTTTCGTTTTTTCATGAAAGTGACGTTGTAAAAGAAGAACAGCCTGTGATAGAATGATACCAAAGGTTCATAAAGTCATGCTTTCACGCTCGTATGAAAAAGCAGGACTGACGGAATTATAATCGCGGGGAAAGGATAAATAAAGAAGAATAATCTATAAAGGAGTATGGCATGTACAAAGTAACACTGACACAGATTATTGAAAAAATGGAACTGAAGAATCTTCTGCCGGACATTGACACGGACAGCATCAACGTTAATCAGTCTGGCGTCAACCGGATCGCGCTGCAGCTGGCAGGTTTTTTTGAGCATTTTGATTCAGAACGTATCCAGGTGATCGGAAAGGTGGAATACGCCTATCTGGAGCAGTTTGACGAAAAACATATGAAACCGATTTACGAGAAGATTTTTGAGAGCAAGATTCCGTGTATCGTATTTTGTCGGGGGCTGGAGCCGAGCGATACTATGCTGGATGTGGCAGAGAGAGCCGGCGTGCCGATTCTGATCACTTCCATGACCACTTCGGATTTTATCGCCAGCGCCGTTCGGTGGCTCAGCGAGCAGCTGGCGCCGCGTATTTCCATTCACGGCGTGCTGGTGGATGTCTACGGCGAAGGTGTGCTGATCATGGGCGAAAGTGGTATCGGAAAGAGCGAGGCAGCTCTGGAGCTTATCCGCAGAGGCCATCGTCTGGTGTCGGACGATGTGGTGGAGATTCGCAAGGTCAGCAATGATACGCTTATCGGAACCTCCCCGGATATCACCAGACATTTTATTGAGCTGCGGGGAATCGGCATTGTGGATGTCAAGAGCCTGTTCGGAGTGGAGAGCGTGATGCTCAATTCATCCATCGATATGGTCATCCGCCTGGAAGACTGGAACCGGGAGGGCAATTATGACCGTCTTGGGCTGGAAGAAGATTACATCGAGTTCCTGGGCAATAAGGTTGTGTGTTATTCTATCCCGATTCGTCCGGGACGGAACCTGGCGGTTATCGTGGAATCTGCAGCCATCAATTTCCGTGCCAAGAAGATGGGTTACAACGCTGCGCAGGAGCTTTACAACCGCGTTACCGGCAGCCTGAAGAAAGCGCAGGATGATGACGGCGCACAGGAATAAGGGAGGAGAGTTAATATGAAAAAATATGCATTTGGTGCAGACATTGGAGGAACCACAGTAAAATTAGGTCTGTTTACCACAGAAGGAGAACTTCTGGAAAAATGGGAGATCACCACAAGGACCGGCGAGGAGTTTGATATTCTGCAGGATGTGGCAGATTCCTGCCGGGGAATGATGGAACAGAAAAAACTCGGCAAGGAGGAATTTGCAGGCATCGGCATCGGTGTGCCCGGCCCGGTGAGAGATGACGGCTCTGTGGACGTCTGCGTCAATCTGGGATGGGGTAAAAAGCAGGTCAGAGACGAGATGGAAGCGGCCCTCGGCATGCCGGTAGCGGTAGGTAATGACGCCAATGTGGCGGCGCTCGGAGAAATGTGGCAGGGCGGCGGAAAGGGCTATGAAAATGTAGCCATGGTGACGCTGGGAACCGGAGTAGGCGGAGGAATCATCGTTGGCGGAAAAATGATTTCCGGCGCTCACGGCTACGGCGGAGAGATCGGACATATGTGCATCAATACCCATGAGACAGAGTACTGCAACTGTGGGAAGAGGGGATGTCTGGAACAGTATGCCTCCGCCACGGGTATTGTCCGTATGGCGAAAAAAGCGCTGGAAGCATCGGAGGAAGACAGTGTGCTGCGCAAGGCGGATTCCCTCACGGCTAAAGATGTGCTGGATGCTGCAAAGTTCGGCGACGCTTTCGCTGTAAAGCTGACGGAAGATTTCTGCCGGAGACTGGCGAGAGGATTGTCCTTCGTATCCTGCGTGACGGACCCGGATATTTTTGTCATCGGCGGCGGTGTGTCCAAAGCGGGAAGCATCATCACAGAGACTGTAAAAAAATATTTTGACGGCTATGTTTTCGGAAGTCAGAAAGATACAAAATTTGGTCTGGCAACCCTCGGAAATGATGCAGGAATTTACGGCTGTGCAAAATTAATCATCGGAACCGAAAAGTAATTTGGCGATTTATATAAAGGCAGGCATAAAGTCTGCTTTTATTTTGTGTTTTTTCAACATTGTACTTCCCATGGAATTAGAGTATGATATAGTATATAACTACATATGGTATGGAAAATATCATTTTCCTCAACCGAATCGGCTTCCATCAGGGAAGACTGCCAAATGTATTTATAAATAGGAGATACTATGATACAACAGGAATTCTGTCACAAAATTAAAGAAAAGCTCACAGCAGGAACCCTTTTGGAACAGGAACCAATGAGTAGACATACCAGTTTTCGGATTGGGGGCCCGGCGGATATTTTTGTACAGCCGGCCACAGTCGAGGAACTCTGGGATGTACTCTGCCTTGCCCGGGAAGAGAAGGTTCCGTTTTTTATTGTGGGCAATGGAAGTAATTTACTCGTATCAGACGAGGGCTTCCGTGGGATGATTCTTCATACGGGAGGTCTTCGCGATATTTCCGCAGAGGGCGATGTGATTTACGCCCAGGCAGGAGCGCTGCTCAGCAGTGTTGCCAGGTCAGCGCTGGAGCATGGACTGACCGGAATGGAATTTGCCGCAGGGATACCGGGAACTCTTGGCGGCGCGGTATGTATGAATGCCGGCGCATACGGCGGGGAGATGAAGGATATTCTCGTGGATGCGGAAGTTTTGACCCGGGAAGGAGAACGTTTGGTGCTCCCGGTGGAGGAATTGGATTTATCCTACAGGCACAGTGTTATTTTTGAGAAGGATTACGTTGTGTTGGCAGCGCATATCCGTCTTTCAAGGGGGGATAAAACGCAGATCAGAGACAAAATGAATGAATTGGCAGGGGCACGAAAGGCCAAACAGCCTTTGGATTACCCGAGCGCAGGAAGCACATTTAAGCGTCCGGAAGGATACTTCGCCGGCAAGCTGATCCAGGACGCCGGTTTGAAGGGATATACCGTTGGCGGGGCTCAGGTTTCTGAGAAGCACAGCGGTTTCGTCATCAACCGGGGCAACGCCACGGCGGAGGAGGTCCTCTTTCTTATCAGACAGGTACGCAAAAAAGTAAAACAGCAGTTTGGTGTAGAGATGGAGCCTGAGGTCCGTATGCTTGGATTTACAGATACAGAGGTGAAAAAGTGAGATTTGTAATTGTTTCCGGAATGTCCGGTGCAGGAAAAAGTACAGCTCTTCACATGCTGGAAGATATGGGGTTCTTCTGTGTGGATAATCTTCCGGTGGCGCTTCTCCCTAATTTCGGGCAGATTGCTTTTGACCGGAAGGTTGCGGTCAACCAGGTTGCCGTTACAGTGGATATCCGCAGCGGTGACGGGCTGAAAGACTTGTCTGAGCAGCTGGAAGTTCTCAGGGAACTTGGCATCCGTTATGAGATCCTCTTCCTGGACGCCGACGATGCCACCCTTGTCATGCGGTACAAGGAGACGAGAAGAACGCATCCGCTGGCAGGAGAGGGACGTGTTGAAAGCGGCCTTCAAAAAGAGAGAGCTCTCATATCTTTCATAAAAGAGCAGGCAGATTATATCATTGATACTTCTTCTCTGCTTACCCGGGAGCTGAAACAGGAGCTGGAGAAGATCTATGTCAGGGAAGAGAATTATGGAAACTTTATTGTGACCCTTTTGTCCTTTGGCTTCAAATACGGGATTCCCGCAGATACGGATCTGGTATTTGATGTCCGTTTCCTTCCGAACCCTTACTACGATCCTGATCTGAGAGCGCTGACAGGCAACGACAGAGAGGTTCAGGCATATGTCCTCGGATGCAAGGAAGCCCATATTTTTCTTGATAAGCTGGAAGATATGCTCAAGTTCCTCATTCCGCTTTATCTGGATGAGGGAAAGTATCATCTGGTTGTGGGTATCGGATGTACCGGAGGTAAGCACCGTTCCGTCACCATGACCAACGCTATTTATGAGCGGCTTCGGAAGCTGCCGTACAGCATCCGCATGGAACATCGTGATATAACGAGCGGATGATACGGCAGAAATACTGACAGAGAGGAAGTTGGGGCAATGTCATTTTCTTCAGATGTGAAGGAGGAACTGGTTCATCTGTCGGGACACGAACTGCATTGTGTTGTGGCGGAGCTGGCAGCGATTATCTGTTTCAGCGCCAAAGTGAGCTGCTCGGAGAGCAGCGGATACCATATCATCCTCGAGACGGAGAATATTGCCGTGGCGAAGCGTTTTTACCTGCTTCTGAAGAAGGCATTTTGTTTTCAGCCCAGAGTGGTTGTGTCGCAGCATGAGAGCGGAAAGAAAAGTCATTTTTTTACGATCTCGGCAGAAGGTGCGGCAAATGTTCTTCAGGTGCTGAAGACTGCCGGACTCATGAATAACCGGGGGCAGGTGGATGAAGACGAGTATCTGACGGATAATCCGGTTCTGCAAAGAACATGCTGCCGGAGAGCGTTCCTGCGGGGAGCATTTCTTGCGGCAGGCTCTGTGACTGATCCGGAGAGAAATTATCATTTCGAGATTACCTGTGTGGACGGGAGGGAAGCGGAACAGCTCAGAGATTTTATGCAGTTTTTTGGCTTGGACGCCAAGATCGTGCTCCGAAAGAAATATTATGTAGTATATTTAAAAGAGGGCTCGATGATTTCAGATGCTCTGAATATCATGGAAGCGCATGTCGCTATGATGAAGTTTGAAAATATACGTATCGTAAAAGATGTGCGCAATTCTGTAAATCGGAGAGTCAACTGCGAGGCGGCTAATATCAACAAAACGGTTTCCGCCGCGCGCAGGCAGATAGAGGAAATCGAATATATCAGGAAGACTGTCGGACTGGATAAATTACCGGAGAACCTGCGGGATGTTGCTTACGCCAGGCTGGAGGAGCCGGATGCGGCATTAAAAGAGCTGGGGGAGATGCTTCATCCGCCTGTGGGCAAATCCGGTGTGAATCATAGATTGAGAAAGCTGAGCCAGATGGCGCAGCAGCTAAAAGAGAGTGGCCATATTTAGTGTCATTCCATGACAGAGGTACTGACATAAACGGCTTTCAGCGGCAGTTTTAAGAGAGACAGCATGGGGAGAGACATTTCGCTGCATATGCTGAAGCCACGCAGACAGCATATTTTATAAAGTAGGAGGTAAATAATGATTACGAAAAGGATGGAAATAAAAATTCCAACAGGTCTGGACCCTAGTACCATTGCTTTATTTATACAGACGGCAAGTCAGTATGACAGCCGGGTATATGTGGAGGTGGAGAACAAAAAGGTCAATGCCAAAAGCATTATGGGAATGATGACGCTGGGCTTGGCGGCCGGCGAGGAAATCACTGTGTCAGCGGCCGGTGATGACGAGCAGCAGGCGATTGAACATATAGAGAGATATCTTAATAATGAGATAAAAGCTCAATAAATGTGCTGTGTGTTTGGAGATATCTCCATTGCAAAAAAGTATATAATGAAAAAGACGGCAGAGTCATTTTGTTTTGTGACTCTGCCGTCTTTTTGTTTCAGGCGTCTTTCGGCGAAGCTTTCATCGGACAGCCGACGTCCTGAGCAGCCGATGCCTTTCGCCGGCGCTGTCTTACTCCGCCAGCGCGGACAGCCCGTAATAGCTGTAGAAGAGATCCTCATCCAGAGAAAGAAAGGTCCATTGCCCGTCGGCAATTCCGAAAACGATGGTTCCGTCGGTTTCCGTTGTCGGAGCGGACTCCCGAAAATCGTCATAGAGAGAAGCGAGAATATCGCTGTTCGATTCCTCTTCATCGGTGCCGTCATGTCCGTGACCGGAAAAAATCGAGGAGAATATATCCTGCAGACTATCCCAGAAAGAAGAACTTGAGATATTATCTTCAATCTCCTGGGAAATGGCCTCCGGAAGTGTGGAAAAATCGGTATTTTCTGTGTGTACAAAGACAGTGCAGCGATTGTAGCTGGTCTGCACATCGGTAATCTCGTAAGCGGCGGACTGAAGTACCTCGTTACAGAGTTCGTCGGTATCAATGGTAATGCCGGCGCGCTCCAGTATCCCGTCAACTCCGTATTCTTCCAGAGAATCGTTGACATAGTTCCTGACATAATCCCGGATGTTCGGATTCTCCTGCAGTGCTTCCGGCAGATAGGACGGATTCACAGAAGAAAAATCCATGCTTTTTGCCAGGGAAAAGATCTGATGTACCGCGTCTTCGCATCGTCTTGTTATCGCATGTATATAGAAAAAGTAACCGCCGATGCAGCCGCCGGTAAGAAGCAGGAGAATCAGAAGAATAATCAGGAATCTGCGTTTCCTTTTTTTGGCGCTCCCTTGTCTGCCGGCGTGTTTGCTGCCGGATGGTTCGTTGTCATTGACCGGCGTGTAATGAGCGTTGCTCAGAGGCTGCCCGCAGGACGGACAAATAGTATCCTCCGCATTGTAAGACGTACCGCAATATGGACATTTCATAAATAAAACCTCCTTATGGGTGTTGCTGTGAACCGGCGGAAAAAGCCGGTATGGGGTATGGAAAGTATAGAGAAAAAAGGCGCTGATGTCAAGAAGCGTCTTTTTTTGTAATTTTACCAGATAAAAAAAGAGATGATAAAACGAGAGGAGCCGGGTAAAATAAAATGGTGGAGACATGAGATATGACATTTGTCATAAGAAAGATATGACATTTTTCGGCTGGAAGTCGTGACGTTTGTGATGTGCATTATTATGGGTGATTTGCTATGATATTTTTCGAAAGGAACGGACATTTTTGTGAGTGAAACAAAAAGGTTCTGGGCAAAGTAAAAAGGAGGGCTGCAGGTATGATTTACACAGTTACATTTAATCCGGCGCTTGACTATGTTGTGTTTCTGGACGGACTGAAGCTGGGAGACATCAACAGAACCACAAGAGAGTCCATTTATTACGGAGGAAAGGGAATCAACGTTTCCACTATTTTAAATACTCTTGGCATGGAGACAACGGCCCTTGGATTTGTAGCCGGATTTACGGGCAAGGCCATTGAGGACGGTCTGACTGCTCAGGGGATGCACACGGATTTTATTCATCTGCCGGAAGGAAATTCAAGAATCAATGTAAAGGTCAAACACGGAGACGAGACAGAGATTAACGGTCAGGGGCCGGTCATAACGCAGGAAGCCATAGATGCTCTTTTTGAGAAACTGAATGCTTTGAGAGAAGAGGATGTGCTGGTTCTGGCGGGCAGTATTCCAAATACACTGCCGGAAGACATTTATGAGAGGATTCTGGCGGCGCTTTCCGGAAAAGGAATCCGGATCGCAGTGGATGCCACCAAGGATCTGCTGCTGAACGTACTGAAGTATCATCCGTTTTTGATCAAGCCGAATAATCATGAACTGGGAGAAATGTTTCATACCGTCTGTGAGACCAGAGAAGATATCGAACATTATGCCAGAGAGCTTCAGAAAATGGGAGCGCGGAACGTGCTGATATCCATGGCCGGCGACGGAGCCATCCTTATCACCGAGGACGGCGGAAGTATCCGGATGGGAACGCCAAAGGGAAAAGTGGTGAATTCTGTCGGAGCGGGAGATTCCATGGTAGCGGGATTTCTTGCCGGATATCTGAAAAACGGAAACTACGAGGAAGCGCTGAAAACAGGAACGGCAGCAGGCAGCGCCACAGCATTTTCCGAAGGATTAGCGTCCCGGGAGATGTTTGAGAAAATGCTGGCGCAGCTTTAGAAATACCGGCGCGCACACAGAACTATAATAGCAAACACAAAATCATGATAATGAAGGAGAATAGTTATGAGGATCGTTGACTTACTGAAAAAAGAAGCGGTTGTATTAAACGCAGATGTCTCCACAAAAGAACAGATGCTTGATCTGCTCATTTCCCTCCACGGCAAGGTGGGAAATGTCGCTGACGAGGCAGAGTTTAAAAAGGGGATTTTGAAAAGGGAATCCGAGGGACCGACCGCCATTGCAGACGGAATTTGTATTCCGCACTCCAAAAACAGTGCGGTAAAACAGCCGGGTATCGCGGCCATCACTGTGCCGCAGGGCGTGGACTGTGAGGCTCTCGACGGACAGCCGTCCAACCTGTTTTTCATGATCGCGGCTCCGGCAGAGGGGTCTGACGTACATTTGGAGGCGCTATCCAGACTGTCCACCATTCTGATGGACGCGGCGTTCAGAGAAAGACTTCTCACAGCAGAAAATGTGGACGCATTTTTGAAGGCTATCGATGAGAAAGAGGCAGAAAAATATCCGGAGGAGGCCGAAGGTTCAGAAAAAGCGCCGGAAGCAGCACAGCCGGCTTCCGGTTACCGGGTTCTGGCGGTAACTGCCTGCCCGACCGGTATCGCCCACACGTACATGGCTGCGGAAGCTCTGGAAGAAAAAGGAAAAGAACTGGGAATTCCGGTGAAGGCGGAGACCAACGGTTCTTCCGGAGCAAAAAATGTACTGACAAAAGAAGAGATTGCCGCCTGCGACGGTATCATCATCGCGGCGGATAAAAATGTAGAGATGGCACGTTTTGACGGAAAGCCTGTCATCAAGGTAAAAGTTTCCGACGGTATCCACAGGTCGCAGGAACTGATTGAAAAGGTAGTAAACGGAGAAGCTCCGGTTTACCATCATCAGGGCGGCGCAGGAGCGGAAGACGCAGAAGGAGACGGCGAAGGTCTCGGACATCAGATTTACAAACATCTGATGAACGGCGTGTCTCATATGCTCCCGTTTGTCATCGGCGGAGGTATTCTTATCGCTATCGCCTTTCTGCTGGACGATTACAGTATTGACCCGTCAAACTTTGGAAAGAATACAATGATCGCGGCGTTCTTTAAGACCGCCGGCGACGCGGCCTTTGGATTTATGCTGCCGATTCTTGCAGGATACATCGCCATGAGTATCGCGGATCGGCCGGGACTGCTTGCCGGTTTCGTGGGCGGCTACATCGCCAACCAGGGAATCACATTTGCTTCGGCCTTTGATTCCAGTGTGGAAGTGATATCCGGCGGATTCCTCGGCGCACTGTTTGCCGGTTTCGTGGCAGGATACCTGGTGCTTCTTCTCAAGAAAGCCACAGAAAAGCTTCCGGCGTCCATGGACGGTATCCGTCCGATGCTCATTTATCCGGTGCTGGGATTGTTTGGAATCTCGGTGATCATGTTTGCGGTTAATCCGTTCTTCTCCTGGCTCAATCAGCTTCTGTACAATGGGCTGGGATCTCTGGGCGGAGCGAACTCCATTGTGCTGGGTCTGGTTGTTGCAGGTATGATGTCCATCGACATGGGCGGCCCGTTCAACAAAGCAGCTTACGTATTTGGTAATGCGGCGCTGGCGGCACAGACAGACAGCGGATACATGATCATGGCGGCCGTTATGGTCGGCGGTATGGTTCCTCCGATTGCCATTGCCATTGCCTCCTGGGCATTTAAAAATAAATTCACGGACAACGACCGCAAGGCAGCTCCGGTCAACGCTATCATGGGTCTCTGTTTCATCTCTGAGGCAGCCATCCCTTACGCAGCCGGCGACCCGCTTCATGTGATTCCTTCCTGCGTCATCGGCTCTGCGGCAGCCGGCGCGCTGTCCATGGCATTTGGATGTACGCTCATGGCGCCGCACGGCGGAATCTTCGTATTCCCGGTAGTAGGAAACGCGCTGATGTATATCGTGGCGCTGCTGGTCGGCTCCGTGGTCGGCGCGGTCATGCTGGGACTTTTAAGAAAACCGGCGGCGAAATAAAAGCCGTATTAAACAGGAAACCTGCTAACCATATCTTCTCCATAATTAACCGATAAAACTTTAATACGCCCGGGCTGTGAATCAGACAGAATCCGGACCGAAAGGGGCAGCACAGTTCGTATCAGGATTGTGCGGCCCTTTTTTCGTTAAAAAAGCGGTGGTTCAGCCATTAGGGAATTGACCGCCCGGGCGTTGGATTTTATAATGAAAAAAATCGGATGTTGCAAATGATGGAAAAGATAAGGGGAAAAAGATGCTGAGGATGAACAGGAGATACCGGAGGTTGTTCTGGATGCTGCTGATCGCCGTCAATCTCACGGCGGCAGGAACTGCTTTTTACCTGTATACGTCAGGGAAAGATTATTCAGTCAGCCAGAAAGAACGTGCACATTTTATTGGATTGAGCTACATGACTATGAATAACGAGTTTTATAAGATCATCAGTGAGGAGATCAACGCGAGAATTGAAGCCGAGGGAGATCGTATGGTCATGCGGGACCCGGCTCTGGACGTGGAGCGGCAGATCACGCAGATCGAAGAGATGCTCGATATGGGGATTGATGTTCTGGTGGTCACTCCGGTGGACTCGGAGAAAATCGGAGATGTGCTGAAAAAGGCCAGAGAGAAAGGCGTTTCCATCGTGGTGCTGGATACGGGAGTATCGGACCAGGAGGTAGCCGACTGTACCATAACATCAGATAATTACGGAGCGGGAGCCGCTGTGGGAGAGTATTTCCTGCAGCAGCATGAGACGGCCCGTGTTGTTATCATGACCCATCAGGTGGCTCAGTCCGGCAGAGACCGGGTACAGGGCTTTCTGGACGTGGTGTCTGGTCAGGAGGGCATCGAAGTGGTAAAAACCATTGAGTGTGAAGGACAGACAGAGATCGCCATGCCCGGTATGCAGGAAGCCATCGCGGAGGGGACAGACTTTGATACGGTATTCTGTCTTAATGATCTGGCGGCTGTAGGCGTGGTGGCGGCTTTGGAAGAGAACGATATGCTTGACCAGGTGGACGTGTACGGCGTGGACGGTTCCCCGGATGCGAAAGCAATGATCCATGAAGGAATGATGAGCGCCACGGCAGCCCAGTTCCCGTCTGAGATCGGAAGCCGGGCGGCAGACGCCATTTACCGGCTGCTGAGTGGAGAAAGCGTCGAGAAGATGACGCTGACGCCGGTACAGCTTATCACGCCGGACAACGTGGAGGAATTTGGAATGGATCGCTGGCAGTGACGGCCGCCGCGCCGGCAGAGGTGAAAAAGCGTTGCCGCCGGCCATCCCTGATAAGGAGGAGAGTACAATGACACAACGGCAAATGTCCGACTATGTTCTTATTATCATGAAAAATTTAAATTTGCTGGCAGTTTTATTTCTGGCGGGCGTCATGGCTGCAAGCATTCACGGGCATATACAGGCAGGAACCTCCATGGATTTTATGATGACGGCCCGCGGATTCACCTGGGCGGGCTGGAAGATCATCGTGATGGCGGCGGGACTGTACGCAGCCTGTCTGCTGGTCATGAGTATGCAGAGTGACAGCGCCGCAGGGCTGATCATAAAAATCTCGGTGGAGATTATCCTGGGATTCCTGGTGAGCTATGTGCTTGGCTTCGGTTACATGGGTGTGATTCTTTTGATACTGGCGGACACCATGAAATACTTTCCGAAATCTAAGCTCAAATTTCCCGTGGCTGTGGTCATAAGCTTCATTTATCTGTTCATCAATTATGAGTTTATGTCTGTGTACTTTGACGTGATTCCGCTGTCTGTGTATCTGGATTATTTCCAGAGTGACGCCCGCGCGCTTATGGCGGGGCTGCAGAATGCGCTCACATCTCTCAATACATTTGTTTTCCTCGTATACATGATTTTCCTCCTATGGGCGCAGCTTGATGAGAAGGAAAGGATCCTCAGTCTGAACCGGCAGTTGAATGAAGCTAACAGCGAGCTGCAGAAAGCCAATCTGCAGCTGGAAAAATATGCGGAGGAAAAAGAACAGATGGTGGCGACCAGGGAGAGGAACCGTCTGGCCAGAGAGATTCACGATACGCTCGGGCATGCTCTTACCGGTATTATCACAGGCACTGAGGCAAGTATTGCTTTGATGGATGTGGCGCCGGACATGGCGAAGGAGCAGCTCAAAGTGATCGCCGAGGTGGCGAGACAGGGCATCACCGATGTGCGCCGTTCTGTGAAGGCGCTTCGGCCGGACGCTCTGGAGAAATATGATCTGGAAAAGGCCATTTACAATATCGTGGAGGATATGCGAAATGTGTCGAACATCGATATTGATTACCAGTGTCACACATCGCTCAATGGATTTAACAACGACGAGGAAGAGATTATTTACAGGATCGTGCAGGAGAGCATCACAAACGCCATCCGTCATGGCCACGCTACAGCCATAAGCATTGATATCAGCCGCAGATACGGCACGCTCATCGTCCGCATCGCGGACAACGGCGTAGGCTGCGCGGATGTGAAGAAAGGATTTGGCCTTCATCACATGGAGGAACGGCTGAATCTTCTTCAGGGATCTCTTCATTACAGCGGAGATCGGGGATTTACTATAGAAGCCCGCATTCCGATCCGGTGGGGCGAGAGCGGGGAGGAAGGAGAAAGAAATGATTAAAGTATTGATCGCAGACGACCAGGAGCTTATGAGGAAGAGTCTCCAGATTATTCTGGGAATGGAGGCTGATATCGAGGTTATTGCCGCCGTGGAAAATGGAACGGAAGTGATCCGGGCGGTGCGCAGAGAGAAGCCGGATGTGATTCTCATGGATATCCGAATGCCGGAGATGGACGGCGTGGTCTGCACCCAGATCATCAAGGAAAATTACCCGGATATCCGGATTATCATACTGACAACCTTTGATGATGATGAATACGTATTCAATGCGCTCAAATACGGCGCCAGCGGTTATCTGCTTAAGGGGATCTCCACCCAGGAGCTGGCGGAAGCCATACGGAAGGTGTATCATGGCACAGCCATGATCAACGAAGATATCGCTTCCAAGGTGCTGAAGCTTTTCTCCAGAATGGCTCAGACCAATCTGGCCATTCAGGTGGATGAGCGTCAGACGGCGGGTCTCAAACCCACGGAGTGGAACATCATCGCCCTGGTAGGCAGAGGGATGTCCAATAAGGAAATCGCCGGGAAGCTGGGCCTTTCCGACGGAAGTGTGCGAAACAGTCTGAGCGCCATTTTGAGCAAGCTTGATCTGCGGGACCGCACCCAGCTTGCCATCTGGGCGGTACAGACGGGGGCGGTCAACCGGGAAGAAAGATAAACGAACCGGGAGAAAGGGAAACGTATGAAGGATAACGGACGAAATAAAAATGTAAACGGCAGAAGAAATCTGATTCCGGGGATTTTCTGCGTCCTGCTCTGTTTGGTCGTGTGGGTTTTGTGGGGCGGTTTTGACCGTTTCCTGGGCGTCGGGAGCAGAGATACGCTGACTATCGGCGTCTTCTCGGACAGCTACTGGAATGTGCAGAACGGCTACGCCTACCGTATCGTGGACGACGCCATCAAAGTTTTTGAGGAAGAACATCCCGGGGTGACCGTGGAGTACACCAGCGGAATCCTGAAAGAGGATTATTCGGAATGGCTGGCGGAAGAGCTTATGGCGGAAACAGCGCCGGACGTTTTTTTCGTTCTGGGAGATGATTTCAGCAGTTTTGTGGACGCCGGGGCGCTTAAAAATCTGACGCCGCTCATGGAAGCGGATGAGGACTTCCGCAAAGATGCGTTTTATTCCTCCGCTCTGGCCTGTGGTACCTATGATGGAAAGCAGTATGCCCTTCCTTTTGAATGTGCGCCGAAGCTGATGTTTGTCAACCGGACGATTCTTGATAACGAAGGAATTGCCATGCCGGACAACGACTGGAGCTGGGAGGATTTCTATAATATCTGTCAGGCGGTGACAAAGGATACCGATGGCGATGGACTTACGGATCAGTTTGGAGAGATCGGATATACCTGGAAAGAAGCATTTGAATCAAATGGAGTGCAGCTTTTTGACCAGGAAGGAACCGAGTGCCGGCTGACTGCTTCCGGCGTGGAGGAGTCCATCAATTTCATAGAGAAACTCGATGTGCTGTCAGACGGGTATAACGTCTCGGAGAGAGACTTTGATCTGGGAAATGTGGCTTTTCAGCCTATGTCTTTTTCTGAATTCCGTGCATACCAGCCATATCCTTTGAGCGTGAAAAAATATTCTGGTTTTCAGTGGGGCTGTATTCCCATGCCTGCCGGCAGCCAGGGAGACAACATTTCCACTCTGGACAGCCTGCTCATCGGCATGAACAGGAAGACAGCAAACGAAGAGAACGCCTGGGATTTTATTAAGACCATGACCAGCGATCCGGCCATTCAGGCGGAGATTTTTGACTATTCGGAAGGTGTGTCCGTGCTGCGTTCCGTGACCGAATCGGAGCAGACTCTGCAGAGCCTTATTGAGGATTCCGGCAGTGAGGAAAGCCTGAACTTATCTATCTTAAGTCAGGTGGTGGAAAAGTCTCTCGTTTCCCTGCGATTTCCGGGATATCCGGAAGCTGAGGAACGGGTCAGTCAGGCGGTCAGCGAAATTATCGGAGGCGACGGTAATATCAGTATGGAGCTGATTGTGTGGAACCGGGAGATTAACCGGTTTCTGGGGGAAGAAAAGGGACAGTAGATCAGGGCGGCCCTGAAAGGTAAGTACCTCCGTATTCCGGCTCTTGACAAAAAGAATGAAACATAGTACAAATCGAAGACGGGAAAAACAATAAGCAGGATAAAGGAAACTATCATCATGAAATATAAAGTTATTTGTCTGGACATTGACGGAACTCTTCTGGATAACAGAAAAGTACTCCATCCGAAAGTACGCGAATCCATTGGACGGGCGGTGGACAGCGGAGCACGTATTGTGCTGAATTCTGCCCGAATGCCTGCCGGAGTGGAGCCAATCGAGCAGGAACTGGGCGTGCCATGCATTAAGATATGCAACGGTGGCGCATTCATCCTGGACGGCGGCAAATGTATCAGCGAGAAGCATTTCAGCGCCGGAACCATGGAAGAAATCTATGAACAGTGCATGAAGCCCCGGCGGCTTCATCTGTGGATTTACTGGAATTATGACTGGTATGTCACGGGGATGGATGTCCGGGCGGAGAGGGAGATTAAAGTCATCGGCTGCCGCCCGCAGACAGTGGACATAGAGAAATTGGCGGCATGCTGGAAACAGGAAAATACCGGCCCCAGCAAGCTTCTCATATCTGCGGAGCCGGCTGTCATCACGGAGATTCAGGAAGAGATGGAGACAAAACTCCGGCAGGGTGCATGGGAAGATATCTCCTTGGCAAAATCCGCGCCGTTTTTTCTGGAGATCTTCCCGAGAGGCATTGACAAAGGAACTGTCCTGGAAACAGTCTGCAAGTCTCTGGGAATTCCTCCGGCAGAGGCAGCCGCCTTCGGCGACCAGGAGATGGATATCCCGATGATTCGGACGGCAGGTCTTGGCGTCGCCATGGAAAACGCCGTGGATGAGTTAAAGGCAGTCGCCGATTACATTACTCTTTCCAATGAAGAGGACGGGGTGGCGGCGGCTCTTGACAAAATGATGGCGGGCGAGCTGTAGGAGATACGTTTGCAGGAGAGGAAGAGACGCAGAGGCGCAATACATTTGCAGAGCCGCAGGCGTGATACATTTGCAGACAGAAATACAGAGTAAGGAGACGCAGTTTTGATGAAATTTATAAAAGGTTTTTTTATATTTGTAATCATTCTCATTCTGGCGGCGGCCGGGTGCATTTTTTATGCATTCAGAATAGAGCCGTTTCGGCTGGCGGTGAAGGAGTATGCCTTTGGTGAGGATAAGGAAGAAGCTTCGGAATTAAAGGTCGTACAGTTTTCTGATCTGCACATCAAGGAGGATTTCACGGAGAAAAATCTGAAAAAGGTTGTGGATAAAATCAATGCACAGACCCCGGATGTGGTGATATTTACCGGGGATCTGTATGATAATTATGCAGTGTATCATGACGATGCGGCTGTTATCCAGCGATTGTCGGACATAAAAGCGGGCAGAGCCAAGCTTGCCGTCTGGGGCAACCGCGATTACGGCGGCGGAGCGGCCAGACAGTATGAAAACATCATGGAACAGGCGGGATTTACTCTGCTAAGGAATGAGAACTGGTATGTGACCGCTGACAACGGCAGAAAGGTGTTGTTCACCGGTCTGGACGATTCTATTTTCGGTGAGCCGTCCATGCCGGAAGACACGAAGATATACGAGTCTGACTTTGAGGTTCTGCTGATGCATGAGCCAGACACGGTAAAGGATTATGCGGATGATGGATATGAGGCCGCACTGGGCGGACACAGTCACGGCGGCCAGATCAATGTGCCGTTTCTGCCTTTTGTCAATAAAATGGCGGTATCCGCCACTAATCTGGCGTCCGAGTACAGCGGCGGCATGTATGAGCTGAGCGAGGACGGCAGTTCAAAGTTGTATGTCAACACCGGCATCGGAACGACGCACATTTCTGCCCGCTTCGGCGTGACGCCGGAAATCACGGTGTTTCATATATATTTATAAAATATTACTGGGGAAGGAGAAGACAAATGCTTGTTCCAAACTATTACGAAGATTTGAAGACGCTTCATCTGAATACCATGCCGAACCGGGCTTATTATATCCCGGCTTCGGTTTCCGTGGATACGGTCGGGGAAAAGAGGCAAAACTCCGACCGGTTCCTGTTGCTGAACGGAAACTGGAAGTTCAGGTATTACGAGAGCATTTATGATCTGAAAGAAAAATTTTATGAGGAAGGTTTCCAGGCGGAGGACTTTGAAATGGTTCCGGTGCCCGGCGTATGGCAGAACTATGGATGTGACCGGCATCAGTACAGCAATATCCGCTATCCGTTTCCGATGGACCCGCCGTACGTGCCCCACGATAATCCCTGTGGCGCGTACATTTACCGGTTTGAATATCATCGGCAGGCGGACGCTCCGGAAGCTTTTCTGAACTTTGAAGGGGTGGATTCCTGTTTTTACGTGTGGATGAACGGAGAGTTCATCGGCTACAGTCAGGTGTCCCATAGTACCAGCGAGTTCCGGGTGACGGAGCAGCTTCGCGACGGAGAAAATGTGCTGGCAGTTCTGGTGATGAAATGGTGCGACGGCAGCTATCTGGAGTCTCAGGACAAATTCCGCATGAGCGGAATCTTCCGGGATGTGTATCTGCTGCTGCGGCCGCAGCAGGGAATCTTTGATTACTTTGTGAAAGCGGCGCCGGGAGAAACCGGGCGGACGGCATCGGCCGGTGAAGGTAATGGGTCAACTGAGACAACGGCTGGCCAAAAGCATTATGCAGGTCAGATTGATATCACATTCAAATTTTTCGATAAGATAATTCCGGTTAGCTGCCGGCTGCTGGATGCTGCTGGCGATCTGGTGACGGAGCAGCAGACGGAAGATGGACGCCTGCACATGGAAGTAGAGCATCCGCACCTCTGGAACGCCGAGCAGCCGTACCTGTATACCATGGTGTATGAGACTGCCTGCGGAAATGCCCGGGAGGTGATCACCGATCACATCGGTTTCCGGGAGATTCACATAGAAGGAAATGTATTGTATATCAACGGACAGAAGGTGAAGTTCCGCGGCGTCAATCGCCATGACAGTGATCCGGTGACGGGATTTGTCATCAGCGAGGAACAGATCATGAAAGATCTGAGGCTCATGAAGGAACATAATATAAATGCTATCCGTACCAGCCATTATCCAAATGCACCGCATTTTTATGAACTGTATGACCGGCTGGGATTTTATATCATCGACGAAGCTGACAACGAAAGCCATGGCACCAGCGCACGCTATATGGAGGCGGAAGACTGGGATACCCAGAGTTTGCACTGGAACGAAGTGATCGCCGATAACCCGGATTTTATCGGGGCAACGGTGGACCGGGCGCAGCTCTGTGTGGAGAGGGATAAAAACCGCCCTTCGGTGGTCATCTGGTCCATGGGCAACGAATGTGCCTATGGCTGTACCTTTGAGGCAGCTCTGGCCTGGACGAAGCAGTTTGACGATACACGGCTGACGCATTATGAGAGCGCACGGTATGTTTCCGGCATCCGAAAATATGATTATGACAATCTGGATCTGTACAGCCGCATGTACCCGTCTCTTGCCGAGATGAAAGAGTATCTGGAAGAAGACGGCCGCAAGCCGTACATTTTATGCGAATACTGTCACGCCATGGGCAACGGCCCGGGCGATCTGGAAGATTATTTCCAGTTCATGGAGCAGTACGACGGCGTCTGCGGCGGCTTTGTCTGGGAGTGGTGCGACCATGCCATCGACCGGGGAACCACGCCGGACGGCCGGAAAGTCTACGCTTACGGCGGCGACAGCGGCGAGTTCCCGCACGACGGAAACTTCTGCATGGACGGGCTGGTCTATCCGGACCGCCGGGTGCACACTGGTCTTTTGGAATACAAAAACGTATACCGTCCGGCACGGGTTGTTTCCTACGACCAGAGCAGCGGTCAGCTGTGCCTTCATAATTATATGGATTTTACGAATCTCAAAGATTACCTGTACCTTTCCTGGAAACTGCTCTGCGACGGAGTGGAAGTGGAAGAAGGGACTGTTGGCAGACTGAAAGCGGCGGAAACCTGTGCTGATCTGAACATTCCTCCTCACAGCGACGGCAGCCTGTATCTGCCTGTGCGTGTTCCGGAAAGGGGCAAGGCGACGCTGCTCCTGTCTTACCATCTGACAGAAGAGGCGGCCTCCCGACAGGAGATTCTTCCGGCAGATTACTGTCTTGGGTTTGATGAGATTTGCCTGGAAACTGCGGACAATGTGAATCAGACCGCCCGGGCGCTGCGGGAAGGAATCACGGCAGGAACATTGGAAGCCCCTCTGAAAAAATTGCGGCAAATCCATCCGGCTGTCCCGGTGGCTGTCAAAGAAAACGACAAAGGTGTGATTCTTCGGGGGGCGGACTGGCGCTATGTTTACGACAAGAGAACCGGTACATTTTCAGAAATGATATACCACAACCAGAATCTTCTGGAAAAGCCGATGGAATATAACATCTGGCGGGCGCCGACGGACAACGACCGCAACATCAAAAAGCAGTGGATCAGGGCGGGATACGACCGGACTGTCAGCCGGGCCTACGAGACAAAGATATACTGTGTGGGCCAAAAGGCAGATGGCGCGGGACAGAAACTAAATAGCGCGGGACAGAAACTAAATGGTGCAGGACAGATGAACGAAGAACTCCCGGCGGGAACTGTCGTGCTGGAGAGCCGGCTTTCCCTGTCGGCTGTCTATTTACAGCGGATTCTTAATATACAGGCTACATGGACAATCATGCCGGATGGAGGCATTGATGTTCGACTGGACGTGACACGCACACCGGGCTTCCCGTTCCTGCCGCGATTCGGCCTGCGGCTCTTCCTGCCAAAATCCATGACGGCAGTTACCTACTGCGGTATCGGGCCAAACGAAAGCTACGCCGACAAGCGGCAGTCCGGATGGCACGGTCGCTTCGGGACCAGCGTTCAGGCGCTCCACGAAGACTATATCCGTCCGCAGGAAAACGGCGCCCACGATGACTGCGACTATGTGATCGTGGAGAATGACAGTCTCTCCTTTGCGGCTGTGGCTCCGGCCATCGCTGGAAAATCCGCCGAGCGAAAAGATACATTTTCCTTCCAGGTATCGGAATACACCCAGGAGGAACTGACAGCGAAAGCTCACAATTATGAGCTGGAGAAATCTCCGTATACCGTCCTCTGCCTGGACTACGCCCAGAGCGGCATCGGTTCCAACAGCTGTGGTCCGGAACTGCTGGAGAAATACCGGCTGGATGCGGAACATTTTGTGTTTGAGCTGGGACTTCGGGTGGGGGAGAAGTTTTAAAACTGGAAGTAAAATATGCTAAAGGCTGAATGTAAAAATTCAGCCTTTAGCATGTTTTTCCAGCCACCAGATTAGGATACCGGAAAAAGGGATTTTTATATCATCCATATTATTTATTTGGTTAAGTTTTCGCTGGCAATATTGTTTAATATCTCCAGTAGGATGATGTTTTCTAATGTCTTGTATTAATGCATTTAAAACCTGTTTTCGAGTCTCCGGTAATGAAATTGCTTCACAGTTTAGATTAAGATATGTATTTAAATCCCGATCAATGATTGGATTGGAAGATTTAATGTATCCATTGGATGTATAGGTAATACTGCGGAGTGTTTCGGTATTACACGGATTGACAGTTAATTGTTGATTGCCTCTTTTCGCATCACAAGTGAGATTGCGTTTATCTCCGCAACCACGATTTCCAGAACAGACCGCCAGCATATTTTTATAATCAAGACCTTGTCCGTGGTCTTCCTTACTTTCAGGATTTCTCGGAAACCAATGTTCTATTGTAGCTCCGGATACTCCGGCAGGAAGTTTTCTTGTTTCCGGAATTCGTCGCATACAATAGGCGCAGAGATGACCTTGTTCTTCCAGTAAATGTTCTAAGATTATCTGTTTTAAATGTCCGTCCATATTTTCATAAGAAGCGCCTGGTAAGCGACGATATTCCAGAAGCTTTCGCGGCTCTCTCTTCTTGGTAATTTTAATCATGCCAGTCACCTCACAATTGTTCCAATGCCAGTCTTACACGGCAGGAATTCAGTTCGGCGTCATTGCTGCCTAATTCCAATTCTAAAGAATTTAATATTGCTGAGGCTTCTTCATACCTGTTTTCATCAAGGAAACTATAGAATTGGTCAAACATTACTTTTATCTGTTGTGGCCTTTCGGAAACCTCCATAATTTCACGAAAAATAGTATTCACGTCTTTTCCATAGGTCTCATCAGATGCACTGATTGCTTCGTTATCTTTTAAAATAATCAGGCTCTCACTTTTAATAGAGCTGATGACCGCAGGTGCGTGAGTACTGACAATAAATTGCACCTTTGGGAAAATAGTAGTAAGGTCGTTCAGAATTCTACGCTGCCATGAGGGATGAAGATGAAGGTCAATTTCATCAATCAGGATGACGCCTGGTGTTTCTGATACAACATTATCCAGTAATTGCGGATTCAATATGGCCATGCGATAAGCGATATCAGCAATTAAGCTGATGGTACATTTATAACCATCGCTCAATTGAAGTAATGGGATACGCACAGGCTGCTGGATATTATCTGTGTAGATAACATCAATTTCATTGGTATCTAGATTAAACTGGATTTTTATATCAGAATATCCGGTGATGGCCTGAAAACATTGTTCCATAGCATGGCAGACGGCATTCAATTCTGGTATGGGCGTTTGGCGTTGGTATTGCTGAATGGTCATTTTCTGAAACCACTTTATCATCAATTTATCATTGGCCGCTCCATCAAGACTGTTAATGTATCCGTTTGTGCGGGTATTTTTTTCAAATGTATCATTTTTCTTTTCCCGATGCTGGTTCCACAGTCGCCCTGTTCCATAATAGGAGATAACAGGAAGTATTAACTGGGAATCACCCTGCCTCATTCTCTGTTGATATTCCAATGCGATGGAAGTTAATTCTTTTGCATTGGACAGACTGCCGCGGCCTTTGGCGGAATTCAGTGTCCTTGTCCAACTGATACTTTTATTATCTATAATGCCGTTTGCCTCAATACTTACAGGAAATTGAGGCTGGACGTCGATCACACTTCCCATATTAAAATATTTATAATGAGCATCGCTTTTTTTTATGCCGTAATTTGTTAGTCCATCCATTGCGGCTGTCAAAGTGCCGGCGGCGATGGCAGCAGCTTCCAGAACAGTTGACTTACCAGAACCATTATTTCCTACAATAACGGATAAACGAGGATTGAAATGTATATTTAATTCTTCGAAGCATCTGAAGTTATGAAGAGCGATAGTGTTTAAATACATTGATAACTCCTTTCAGGAAATATTGTCTGCTGTTATTTTATGAGTATACCATATTTTATTTTTTTATGTGTCGTTTTTCGGTGTTGTTTGATGTACTAGATAATATATTTATGACATGATCAAAAACGATAATGTTCTGAAAGTATAGAAAAACCACCCCGAAACTTTGGCACAATACGGAGTGGTAATTCTAACTTCGTTAAAAGGTCAACCCTTTGTGGTAAGTGCTTTTAGTATACTATATTTTGTATTAAAATACAACAGACCCCATGAAAATTGACAAAATATCGGTGGCGTCTCTTTCAAATGAAACCCGGTATACATTTATTCTAAATATTATTTAGAATAAATGTGCAAATTCTTACACAAAACCCGGTGATTATGCGGACGGAATTGATATAAATTGAGAAAAAATTATAATAAAGCTATAAGCCAAAAGCAGAAATTGATACAAAAAGGGGAGATGTGAACAGGAAATGCATAGAATCGAATAACGGTGAATCGCAGGGAGGTGAATGGGGAAAAAGAAAAATAATATAACATTTGCAGTGAAAAAACATAACAAATAGGAGAAAAAGATATGAAAAGAAAATATTTTTTATGGGTAGTAATGTTCGCTCTGCTGCTGTTTTTAGTACCGCATGAAAATGTCATGGCGGAAAATACCGAAGAAGCAGGCGTCATTTACGGCAATGGAAATTTGACCCGCGCCCAGTGGCTGCATAATCTGACAGTGATGTTTGATATCACTGTGGAAGAGGACAACATGCCCGATGATTATTTTACCGATGTTACGCCGGATCATGCTTACTATAAAGATATTATGATGGCGGCGGAGTTCGGTATCATTGATATTGAAGCGGGAGAAAATGTGGAGCCGGACGCCGTGACCACGAGAGAATTTGCGGCGCACACGCTGAATTATTGTCTTGGTTACAAGTTGGATGACACGACTTATACATATGGTGACGTTGCCGAAGTAACCTGGCAGGAAGACGCGCAGATCGCGGTCAATCGCGGCTGGTTTGTTCTGGAAAACGGCAATTTTGTGCCGGATAAGGCTGTGACCGGGGAAGAAATTAAGGCTATGGAAGCGGATGTGCAGCGTGTACAGGCTTCCACAGTAATTGATGCAGATTATGATAACGAGTATACATTTGCAGAAAATGTAATCGAAGTATCGGAAGGAACAGAGGTTGCAATCGATGAACAAGAAAATGTTACAATCGTCGATTGTCCGGTGACAATCGTTCAGGGAAATACATTTGCTGTCTATGTGGATGGAACCGCACAGGTATATACAGCGAAGGAAGTTACTGTCAGCGGAGCGGATACAGTCATCGTCACACAGGAAGCGGATTTCAGCGAAGCTGTAGAAAATGTGGATGCGCAGGGAACTGAAGAGGGCGATCTGTCAGAAGCGGAAGCCATCGGAGACACAGAGATCATCTACATCGAAGGAGGTACAGAAGCACAGGCCTACGAAGACGGGAAAATGTACAAAAGCGCCCGCATCGCAGGAACAAAAAATATCGACGCAATAAAAGCTTCCAAAACCATTAAATTAAGTTCTGGCGCTTCCTTTACAATAACCTGTACGTTGTCTGAGGTATCTGTAGATTATAAGGTGAGCATAGCGGACGGGGAAGCTTACGTAAAAGCCAATGGAGATGCCACTTTCACTGGCACAGTGTCCACCGGTTCCATGGGAAATGGATCAATAGATCTCGTTAACATCCCTGTGGCTTATGTTGGTGTTATTAAAGTATCTGTCGATTACAGCGTGAGCGGAGAAGTGACGTTATCCTACACCACTGGATTTCGAACCGGAATTCAATACTCCAACAGCGGAGGATTCCGCCTGGTGAAAAACTTCCAGAAAAAGAGCTTTACCATCCAATCTCGGGCAGAATTATCCGCCGGAGTCACCGCATCTGTAGGTCTCACCAAACTTCCGGTGGTCAGCGGGAACCTGTACGCCAAAATGGGCGCAAAAACGCAAATGTTATCCAAAACTTTCAACGACGGAAAAACACCAAATACCTGCATGACTGTCTCCTCGTGGATGTACGCATCTGTTGGTGCAAATGCAGGACTAGACTTCGGTTTTACGAAGAAAACGTTCAGTCAGTCCTACGATATCTACAATCTGCAGAACAGTCCTGTACGAGTGGTCTACCACTTCGAGGATGGAAAACTGACTTATCCATGTACCAGAAACTGGGAATATGCCAACGGCTACTTCACCAGATGGAATTCCCGCTACGGAAGCGCCTGGGGTGGCTACGGCCTGGACGACAGCGGAACTCTCGTTCCGGTCTTCACCTATACCACCGACGACGACGGCAACGCGACGATTACCGGTTACACCGGGTGTGCGTCAGCGTTAGTAATACCATCGGAGATTGATGGACATACAGTGGTGGCGATAGGAAACAGAGCTTTTGAGAACAGAGGTGAGTTGTATTCCGTGGTGATTCCGGATACGGTGACGAGGATAGGTGATTATGCATTTGCAGGGACAAGTTTGCAATTTTTAGATTTATCAGATGAATTGACATATATTGGACGTTGCATTTTAGATGGAAATATAGGAGTAACAGAAATAGAAATACCTAAATCATTAGAAGAAGTGGGATATACTTGGGCGCAACCGGGAGACCGGGAAGGGCCATTTAATGGAAGTAATATTCAAAAAGCGTCAATAGAAGAAGGAGCAACATCAGTTTTAGCGCACCTTTTCTATGAAAATAGTGCATTAAAAGAAATTAATTTACCGGAAAGTATTACTACGATAGAAGGTTCAGCATTTGAGAAATGCACAGGAGTTACGGAAATAATGATACCCCCAAACGTGATAAGTTTTGGTGAATATGCATTTGCAGGCTGTACGAATTTAATAAAGTTGGAAATACCAGATTCGGTGAAAAGAATAGAAGATGCAGCTTTTGCTAATACAAATCTGGATTCATTAAAATTGCCAAATAGCTTAACATATATTGGACGTTGTATTTTAGATGGAAATACAGGAGTGACAGAAATAGAAATACCTAAATCATTAGAGGAGGTGGGGTATACGTGGGAACAACCGGGAGACCGGGAAGGGCCATTTAACGGAAGTAACATTCAAAAAGCGTCAATAGAAGAAGGAGCAACATCAGTTTTAGCGCACCTTTTCTATGAAAATAGAGCGTTAGAAGAAATCAGTTTGCCAGAAAGTATAACCACAATAGAAGGGGCTGCATTTCAAAAGTGTTCAGGTATTATCAAAATAACAATACCACGGGACGTAGTAAAGTTGGGAGAAAATGCATTTGCAGACTGTACAAATTTAAGAAAGTTAGAAATACCTGATTCAGTGAAAAGAATAGAAGATGCAGCTTTTGCTAATACAGGTCTGGATTCATTAGAATTGCCAAATAGTTTAACATATATCGGACGCTGTATTTTAGATAAAAATACGGGAGTGACAGAAATAGAAATACCTAAATCATTAGAGGAGGTGGGGTATACGTGGGAACAACCGGGAGACCGGGAAGGACCATTTAACGGAAGTAATATTCAGAAAGCAACATTGGAAGAAGGAACGACTACAGTTTTGGCACGTCTTTTCTATGAAAATAGTGCATTAGAGGAAGTTGATTTGCCAGAAAGTATTACCACAATAGAAGCAGCCGCATTTCAAAAATGTTCAGGACTTACAAAAATTATAATACCTCAAAATGTATTGGAAATAGGAGAATATGCATTTGCAGAGTGCAGTATACTTACAGAAATAAAGATACCAGCGGCTACAAACAATCTAGGTAAATATTGCTTTTCTAATTGTGCATCTTTGAATAAAATTAATATACCAAAGAATGTTATAAAAATTACACCATATATATTTAGCGGTTGTTCTGCGTTAGAAGAAATAGTATTACCAGATACAGTAACAATAATTCAGAATCGTGCATTTAAAGATTGTACGAATTTAAAAAAGATAACGTTAAGTAATCAGTTAGTAGAAATTGATGATTATGCATTTGAAAATTGTAAAGTATTAGCTGATGTTGAACTGCCAGTGACAATTTCAATATTGAGAGAGGGAGCATTTGCCAACTGTGATGGATTAACAAACATAATTTTGCCGAATGCAGTAACGACTTTTGAAACAAAAGTTTTCTACGACTGCGATGCCCTTACCGATGTTACTCTGGGAACAGGAATCACATCCATTCCGTCTTCGGCCTTTGAACACTGCGATGTGCTGCAATCCATTGTCCTTCCATATCGAACAGCCACAGTGGGAGCTAACGCATTTAAAAACTGTGTGGCGTTGATGGAGATTACGATTCCTCGTGCCACAACGAGCATTGACGCCACCGCCTTCAGCTATCCGTCAAAGATGACGGTATACGGCGTGGCGGGAAGTTATGCGGAGACCTTTGCCAATGAGCAGGGTATGAAGTTTGTGAATAAGGAGGTCAATGCAGAGGAAGTTACTCTGAGCCAGTCAGAGTTAAAATTGAACAAGGGTGATAAAGGAAAGCTGGTCATGACTGTGACCCCGGCTGATTTTACAGACGAAGTTACGTGGAAATCATCCGACCCAGATGTGGTGACTGTGGATGACAGCGGACAAATCAGTGCAAAGTCTGTCGGTGAAGCGACAGTGAAAGTGCAGGTGGGAAACGTTTCTGCCAGCTGCAGCGTGACGGTGGTGCAGCCAGTCACATCGATATCTTTAGATAAAAAAACGTTGGAAATGGACGCACTGGATACTTATCAGCTGACGGCAAGAGTATCACCGTCTGATGCGGCGGATAAGAGTGTGCGGTGGAGTTCTTCCGATGAAAAGATTGCATCTGTGGATGAAAACGGACTGGTTACTGCATTGAAGAAAGGAAATGCTACTATCACTGTGAAGGCGCAGGATGGCAGCGGAGTGAGCAGTACCTGTTCTGTGACCGTCAAAAACACCGCCCATGTGGCAGCAGATGTTTCTGAGATGGAAAGTACGCATCCGTATGCGAATAACTGCTCGGATTTCTGGGTATATACACTGAATGGAGCAGATGGCTTAAGTGTAACATTTGATGCACAGACGGAGATGGAAGACAAGTTTGATTATCTGTATATTTTCAATGCCACAGGTGAAGAAATCGGTCAATATACTGGAACAAAGCTGGCAGGGCAGACTATCCATGTGCCGGGAAATACTGTGAAGCTCCAGCTTGTTTCTGATGATGCAGGAACTGCATGGGGATTCAAAGTCAGCAGCATAACAGCAGATGGAACGCAGAAATTGCCGCAGGTTATTTCGGGAACAGCTTCCTATGAGAAAACGTACGGCGATGAAAACTTTATCCTGGATGCACAGCTGACCCAGGGAGACGGCAGTCTCAGCTATCGTTCCGAAGATGAAAATGTAGTCACAGTATCAGGAGACGGTAAGGTCACCATTGTTGGAATCGGTAAGACGAATATTGTTGTGACTGCTTCCGAAACAGCCGCTTACAATAAAGCGGAGAAGTATATTTCTATTTCCATAATCTGCAAGCATACCGATGAGAGTAAGCGTGAAATCAGAAATACGAAAGAAGCGAAATGTACGGAAAATGGATATACGGGAGATGTGTATTGTACCGTATGTGGTGAGAAAGTGGAAGATGGAACGGTCATTCCTGCCACCGGGCACCGGTGGGATGATGGAGAAGTTACCAAAGAGGCTACTGCGGATTCGGACGGTGTGATGACGTATACCTGTCAGAATTGTGGTGCAGAAAGAACAGAGCGTATACCTGCCACAGGAAAACCGACGGATGATACCGGACAGGGTAATAATCCAGGGCAGGGAGGTAATACAGGTCCATCTGATTCTGGTAATCAGGTGAATGGCGGAACAAACGGCTCTTCATCAGGAAATACAGCGGGCGGATCGTCCCAGACGTCTGACAGTAAACAGCAGGCTTCATCCGGAGCTGCCCCGGCCGGCGCGGTTATTGAAAATCCATCCACGGGAGACACGTATAAAGTGATCAGTCAGGGACGTACTGTAGAGTACCGCGGAAGCGCCAATTCAAATAAAAAGACCGTAAATGTTCCGGATACGGTAGTGGTCGATGGAGTTCGTTATCAGGTGACTTCCATAGCAAACAATGCATTTAAAAATAATAAAAAACTGACCTCTGTGGTCATTGGAAGAAATGTTACAAAGATAGGAAAGAAAGCATTCTTCGGTTGTCAGAAACTGAAAAAGGTCACCATAAAGACCACAAAGCTCAAGACAAAAACTGTAGGAGCCAAGGCATTTACAAAAGCTGGAAGCAAAAACTACAGTAAGCTGACAGTGAAAGTTCCTAAGAAATGTAAAAAAACTTATCCGAAGATTTTAAAGAAAAGAGGATTATCCGGTAAAGCAAAAATAAGATAAGAGTCTGACGAATGCCCTGCAGTTTCTGTCCGGAAGCTGCAGGGCGTTTCTGTCATTGATATTTGAGTTCTACAGCAATGTGCGGAAGGGCAGCAGAAAAATATGTTCAGTTCACCGGGTGACAGACTATGGCCTCAGGAGATATTTTCAGGAGCTCCTGCGGCGGAGCAGAGCCGTCGGACAGAAAATAATGTCCGTCCTTGTTTTCGATAACAGCGATTTTTCTGCCGTTTGTATAAAAAACAACATATTTATTTTCGTGAATATGATAGGTTCCTTCGTTAAGGATAATATCTTCAATGGTGTACCATTGAAATTTGCCGGAGGAGTCTTCATCAGGAGATGAAGGTATTACGGCAAGGTATTCTGCGTCATCAAAAGCATTTTTCTGATATGTACCGTATAAATGAGAGTGAATCTCATCGTTGTTCTGTGATGACGGTGAAGGATGTTTAGTATGTGTTTTTGACAGCAGGCAGAGTAAACCGATGGACGTCGCTGCGGTTGCTGCGATTAGGATGTTCTTTTTTCTTTTATGCAATGGATATCCTCCTTTCGGAAGGGAGTCTTATGCTTATGAATTTGAATACCGGAGCAGACTTATGAGGTGTATAAGTAAAATCACAGTAAACAATGTGTTAATAAAGTCCTATACTGATATAGTATAACAAACGGAGGAAAATGGCAAGTCTGGGGTGCGTTTTTTGAGAGTATGTCTCCACCCTTTTTTCATTGACTTTAGAGGAATATATTACTATAATATCAATATAGATTTTGTAGTTATTTCGGTTTGGCATGACAACATGTTTGAAGGATTACCGGAGATTGTATGACAGAAGAAACGGGGGTCATTATGGGAAAGATACCTTTACAGGGAGTGAAGAATGCCAGAGATCTGGGAGGCATTGAGACGGCGGATGGAAAGCGTATCCGGAACAGATGTCTGATTAAATGCGGACAGCTTTGCGGGGCGACGCAGCAGGATATCGAGGTTCTGCGGGATCAGTACGGAGTGAAGCTGATTGTGGATCTGCGTACGCAGATGGAGAGGATAAAGTTTCCGGATCCCGAGATAAAAGGGATTGCGAACATATGGAATCCTATTTTTAAGGAAGACATTCAGGGGGCCGGTGTATTTACTCCTGGAGAGAAGGAGATTCTGGAGAAGCATCTTAAGGCGTTGTTTATTTTGAACCATCGCTGGGAGAAGATGGGAGAGACGGAGAATGCAGCTGTGGAAGCGGTTCGGGAGATGATTCAGAAGGAGAAGTTTGATCCCGATGCTTACATGGCAAGGATTTATCATAAGTTTGTGAATAACCAGGTGATTCAGAAACAGATCAAGCAGTTTTTCTCACTGCTGGTGAACCGTAGAGGCGGCGCGGTGCTCTGGCATTGCGGGGCAGGTAAGGACAGAAGCGGTATTTGCTGTGCGCTGTTGTTATATGCGCTGGGTGTTCCAAAAGAACAGATCGTTGATTATTATGCGTCCGTGGAGGAATCCTCGGAGGATACGGTAGATTATATTCTGGAGAAGCTGTTCCCGGAAAAGGTTCCGGGCAATCGGGAGTATCAGGAACTTGCCCGGAAGATCTTCGGAGTGAAGAACTGTTATATAGAAGCATTTTTTGATGCTATTGAAAAGGATTATATCAGTGTGGATAACTATCTGCAGAAGGCAGTCGAACTGCATGTGGATAATATTGTGAGATTGAAGACGCTGTATCTGAGATCATAAAATACGAACAGAGAAAAGCCAGGATGTCTGCCGGAGAGGTAGTCTGTCCATGGCTTTTCTTTGTTTTGCATGGAAACAGATCCGGGGGGTGAAAAAATGAGATATGAGATTGGGCAGGTATTAAAACAGGACAAGGTCATGAAACTGGTTTTCGGGAAATATTCCATGCCCAGGCATCTGCTTGGAAGACATTTGATTGCCGGAGGGCAAGTGATTGCTGCGTATCATCCCGATGCGGTACGCATGAGGCTGCTGGCTGGCGGCGGAAAGATCTATGAGATGGATATGGTTGAAAGGCAGCCGGTTTTTGCATTATTTTTACCCCACAGGGAAATATTTTCTTATCAGCTTGAGATATATCTGCGCGGAGGGAAAAAGATTACCCACTATGATCCGTATAGTTTTTCCTGTCAGATCACGGAGGAAGAGGAACAGGAATTTCTTCGCGGCAGGTGGAGAAACGCTTATCGGAAAATGGGATGCCATCCTATGGAGATTGACGGCGTGAGAGGAATTTATTTCGCGGTCTGGGCGCCGCGCGCGCAGCGTGTCAGTCTGGTGGGAGATTTTAATCACTGGGATGGAAGACTTTGCTATATGAACCGCATGGGCCACTCAGATATTTATGAGATTTTTCTTCCTGAGGTCACAGAAGGAACCGGATATCAGTACGAAGTGAAAACGATGCAGGGAGAGATAATGCGCGTGGCGGATCCTTATGGGACGGCGCGTCAGTCGGAAAAGATATCGAAAATATTAGATATATATGGTTTTCGGTGGGAAGATGATCTCTGGATGGAAAAAAGAGGTCAGGCAGATGTCAGGAACAGCCCGATGGTTATTTATAATATTTCTGACAGAGATCCGGCAGAGATGGAAGAAGTATATGAGGATGTTTTTACGCATGTACTGATGAGCAGGAAAAGAAAAAACGCAGTGCAGCAATATAATCCATATTCAGACGGCGGAGATTTTTTTGTGCCCCCGGCGTATGGTGGAGAACCGGACGAATTCCGGAGAATGGTGCAGCGGGCGCATAAAAAAGGGATTGGAGTGCTGATGGAGGTTTCGCTGGAATCGATTCCTTTTGAGAAGCCGCAGGTGGCAGATTTTGTGCTGTCCAATCTGCTTTTCTGGACAAAGGAATACCATATTGACGGTTTTGCTTTTGACGGCCTTGCCGGCGACTGCCGTCCGTGGGATAACATATTCAATGATATAGAAGTGAGAGAGGGCGGGGAAGACGGAGAGTTCGGACTGGATGATGAGAGCCGCAGGGCAATTCTCAGGCAGGCCATGATAATGATCCGGGAGGAAGCTCCGGGAGTGATCATTATTTCTGATGAGCAGAATCTTCGTAAGCCGGGTTCTGATGTCACGGACATGAAAGATGAAGTTTTTGATTTTTACTGGAATTACCATATAAAATGGAGTCTGGATCATTATTTGTCCAGGGATCAGACAGGGAGGAAACGGGCGCATTTTAAGCTGACGCTGCCGCTGCAGAAACCGGGACTGGAACGCTCGCTGCTTTTGCTGGATTATAAAAATAAGGACGATCTGCATCAAACTTCGATTGACAAGTCGGAGGAGGTTTATTATGATATGTTATCAGAGGCGAAATTGTCTTATGCATTTTTGACGGGTATACCGGGAAAGAAAATTCTCTCGGACGCTGTCAGGGACGTAAAGATAAAAGAGTACCTGTACCGCCTGTTGGAAATGTACCGTACATATCCGGCTTTGCATAGCTGCGGCGCGGAGGAGCAGATTTTTGAGTGGGTCAATGGTATGGATGCAGTTTCCTCTGTGATCAGTTTTATCAGAAAGAGTTCTTCCAGCGAGGAACATTTTCTGTTCATCTGTAATTTTAATAAGGAGACTCTGCCGTCGTATCGTATTGGCGTTCCGTCCTTTGGCAGATATAGTCTGCTGATCAGCAGTGATGCCGCAGAGTTCGGGGGCAAAGGACGTTTTGTAAGTCAGCAGCCGGTTGTCACACGGCAGCCGTGCGATTTCAGGCCATATTCCATGACGGTTTCCCTGCCGCCGGAATCCGCGTTGATTTTTGGCTTTGGTCCTGCATTTCACAGTGTTTAGTGAGACAAAAAGGAAAGGTGTGAGAAACGATGAAAGATGATTGTTTATTTTGCAAAATAGCCAGAGGGAAAATATCGTCGGCAACAGTTTATGAGGATAGTCATTTCAGAGTGATTCTCGATGTGAATCCGGCAACAAAAGGCCACTGTTTGATTATTCCAAAGGAGCACTTCGATAACATTTACGATCTGGATGCGGAAACAGCCGGAAAACTGTTTTCACTGGCAACCTGCATCGCCCGCGCCATGAGAGACGCGCTGGGATGTGAGGGACTGAATATTGTTCAGAATAACGGGGAGATTGCGGGACAGACTGTATTTCATTTCCACCTGCATCTGATTCCTCGTTATAAGGATGACGGAGTGCAGCTTGCGTGGACGCCGCATGAATCTGAAGAAGCGCAGCTGGAAGAGATCCGCGCAGCGATCAGAAAAGCCATATAATTAAGGAAAGAAGGAAGAGAGCATGGGAAAGATTGATTTTAAACCGGGAAATATGTTGTACCCGCTTCCGGCGGTACTGGTAACAGTGAGGGATGCCGAAGGAAGGGATAACATGCTCACCATCGCTTGGGTGGGCACGGTGTGTACCAATCCGCCCATGCTCTATATTTCTGTGCGTCCGGAGAGATATTCTTATCACGCGCTGAAGGACAGCGGGGAGTTTGTGGTGAACCTGACCACTGCGGATATGGCAAGAGCGGTGGATTACTGCGGTGTCCGTTCCGGAAAAGATGTGGATAAGTTTGAAGTCACAGGATTGACCCGGAGAGACGCTGCCAAAGTAAATGTGCCGGTCATAGAGGACAGCCCCGTGAACATAGAATGCAGAGTCAGAGATGTATTGGAGCTGGGATCACATCATATGTTTCTGGCTGACGTGGTACATGTGACCGTTGACGATCGCTATATGGATGAAAAAGGTACGTTTCATTTGGAGAGGGCGAATCCGCTGGTCTATTCACATGGTATTTATTGTGATATTGGCAATTTTATCGGTACTTTTGGATATTCTGTCAGAAAGAGAAAAAAGAAAAAAAGATAAATGTATTGTTTTTACAAAATCTAAATTATGAATTTACAAAAAGAAACATTCTTGATATAATGAGTTATTGATTGTATCTGTATTCGTACAGAGATCAGGATAAAGCAGCGCTTTATTATTCTGAGGAGAGCCGAAGGATATGACCACGGTCTCAGAGACCGTATGACGAGTTTTGAATTGATGGATTGACTGCATAGTTTGGGCAGATTGTCATATCCGGAGTGCAGCAGAGCAGTGCCGGTTTACCCGGCGTTTTTTGAGTTTGATAATTAGTTTTGGTTTGATATAGATATAGAGGTGCAAGAATGGAACAGTATATTATTAAGGGTGGTACTCCGTTAGTTGGTGAAGTGGTGATCGGAGGTGCCAAGAACGCAGCACTGGGAATTTTGGCGGCAGCCATCATGACAGACGGGCAGTGTCTCATCGACAATATGCCGAATGTCAGAGATACGAATGTTCTGCTTCAGGCCATGGAGCAGATCGGGGCCACAGTGGTCCGCAAAGGTGACAATGAAGTTTTGATCAGCGGTAAATATATCGATTCCAGCGGGGAACTGCTGGTGGATAATGAATATATAAGAAAGATCCGGGCGTCCTACTACTTAATAGGTGCCCTTCTGGGCAAGTATAAGAAGGCGAAGGTCGTTCTGCCGGGCGGATGTGAGATTGGAAGCCGGCCGATCGACCAGCATATTAAGGGATTCCGTGCGCTGGGCGCCGAGGTAAAGATTGAGCACGGCATCATTATGGTTGACGCGGAGGAGCTGCGGGGCAGCCACATCTATCTTGATGTGGTATCTGTCGGTGCGACCATCAATATCATGATGGCGGCATCGCTGGCTCATGGCAACACCATCATTGAGAACGCGGCCAAGGAGCCGCATATTGTGGATGTTGCCAATTTCCTGAACAGCATGGGCGCCAGCATCAAAGGTGCGGGAACCGATGTGATTCGTATCAAAGGTGTGGAGAAGTTCCACGATACGGAGTATTCGATCATCCCGGACCAGATTGAGGCGGGAACCTTTATGATGGCAGCAGCGGCGACAAGAGGAGATGTTCTTATCAAGAATGTCATTCCGAAACATCTGGAAGCGATTTCTGCCAAGCTCAGCGAGATCGGTGCAGAGGTGGAGGAATCTGATGACGCTGTGCGGGTTGTGGCAACCCGCAGGCTGAAACACACCCAGATCAAGACGCTGCCGTATCCGGGATTCCCGACAGATATGCAGCCGCAGATTGCGGTGACTCTGGGACTGTCGAAGGGAACCAGCATCATTACGGAAAGTATTTTTGAAAACCGGTTCCGCTACGTGGAGGAGATGCGCCGCATGGGCGCCAACATTAAAGTGGTTGACGGTAATACGGCTATTATTTCCGGCGTGGAGAAGTACACAGGAGCTACTGTGGAGACGCCGGACCTTCGTGCAGGAGCGGCTCTCGTGATTGCCGGACTGGCAGCAGAGGGATATACGACGGTGACGCAGATTGGCTATATCCAGAGAGGTTACGAACGCTTTGATGAGAAATTGCGCGCGCTCGGAGGCATGATTGAAAAAGTGGATTCCGAGAAGGACGCCAATAAGTTTATTTTTAAGACCGGAACGGTCAGCTAAGGAGTGAAGGAAAATGGAAAGAGTGTTGTTTACTTCTGAATCCGTGACAGAAGGACATCCGGATAAGATGTGCGACCAGGTTTCAGATGCGATTTTAGATGCGTTGATGGAGAAAGACCCGATGAGCCGTGTGGCCTGTGAGACAGCTATGACGACAGGTCTGGTGCTTGTCATGGGAGAGGTGACCACCAATGCGTACGTGGACATTCAGAAGATTGTTCGTGATACGGTAAAAGAGATTGGATATACCAGAGGTAAATACGGTTTTGACGCAGATACCTGCGGCGTGATCGTTGCCCTTGATGAGCAGTCTCCGGATATTGCCATGGGCGTTGACAAAGCGCTGGAGGCGAAGGAGAATAAGATGTCCGATGAGGAGCTGGAAGCTATCGGAGCCGGCGACCAGGGTATGATGTTTGGTTACGCTACCAATGAGACAGAAGAATATATGCCTTACCCGATCGCTCTTGCCCATAAACTGGCGCTTCAGCTTACCAAGGTAAGAAAAGACGGTACTCTGCCATATCTTCGTCCGGACGGTAAGACGCAGGTTACCGTTGAGTACGACGAGAATGGCAAGCCTGCCCGCCTGGACGCTGTGGTTCTTTCCACACAGCATGACCCGGATGTGACGCAGGAGCAGATTCATGAGGACATTAAGAAATATGTGTTCGACGCCATCATTCCGCAGGACATGGTGGACGAGGATACCAAATACTTCATTAATCCGACAGGACGTTTCGTTATCGGCGGACCGCACGGTGACAGCGGACTGACAGGACGTAAGATTATCGTAGATACTTATGGCGGATACGCCCGTCACGGCGGCGGCGCTTTCTCCGGAAAGGACTGCACTAAGGTAGACCGTTCCGCGGCGTACGCGGCAAGATACGTGGCAAAGAACATCGTGGCAGCCGGTCTGGCTGACAAATGTGAGATTCAGTTATCTTACGCCATCGGCGTTGCTCAGCCGACGTCCATCATGGTAGATACCTTTGGAACCGGAAAATTATCTGAGGAGAAACTGGTGGATATCATTCGCGAGCATTTTGATCTGCGTCCGGCAGGCATTATCAAGATGCTTGATCTCAGACGTCCGATCTACAAACAGACAGCCGCTTACGGACATTTTGGACGTAATGATCTTGATCTTCCGTGGGAGAAGCTGGACAAGGTGGACATGCTGAAAGCATATCTGGCGTAAGGCAGATGCCGGAGGGCACATATTATAATTTGATCAATGAAAATGAACTTCCTGCTGTTGGAGAGATCCCGCGGCAGGAAGTACTTTTTTGTTGGAGGGAATTCTGAGGGAATTCCAGTCAGCAAAAAGATTCACAGGAGTTAAGAATATGGGAAAATACAAATTGATAGCTTTGGATATGGATGGAACTCTTCTGAATTCCAAAAAGCAGATAACAGACGGCACGAAAAAAATGATCCGCCGTGCGGCGGAAGAGGGCAAGATCGTGGCGCTTTCCACCGGGAGAGGGCTGGCGGAACTGCATGAATATCTGGAACAGGTTCCGGAAGTGCGTTATCTGGATTGTACCAGCGGAGCCGTTGTGTATGACTGTCAGGAGAAAAAGGTGATAGCCCGCCAGACGATTTCTGTCAGCGATATGGAGAAGCTGATGGAGATAGCCAGTCAGGAGGATGTGATGGTACATTTCCTGTCTGAACGGTCCATCGTGCAGAAAGACAAGGTGGAGAAGATGGAAGAGTATCACATGGGGATTTATAAGACGATGTTTGAGACGAAGGCGGATCACTATGAGGATATCTTCAGGTTTTACAGCGATAATCCGGTGCCTATGGAGAAATGCAATATCTATCACCATACGCCGGAGGAGCGGACTGTCACCGAAGAGAAAATAAAGGCGGCAGGACTTCCGGTGGTCATGGTTCACGCGGAGGAGACCTCCCTTGAGATTACGGCTGAAGGAGTTAACAAGGCAGCCGGCCTTTTAGCGCTCGGCCGTCATCTGGACATTTCTCCGGAAGAGACCATCGTGGTGGGCGATGCGGACAACGACAAAGAGGTACTGCAGACAGCCGGCCTTGCCATTGCCATGGGCAATGCGGCGGATCACATCAAGGCGCTGGCCGATGTGGTGGTGGCGGACTGTGATCACGACGGATGCGCGGAAGCTATCGAGAAGTATCTGCTGTAAATATTTTCAAAAAATCCCAATCTTTTTATTTACGAAACGCTCCGGGGATGGTATAGTGTAAAGGCAGCGTCATGGATGGTATTCGGAAGAAACCATACCGCGTGCAGCACGGATAAATATTGAGCTTATATCCATGGGAATGAGACTCGGAGCGTCACTTTACGAAAGTAAGGTGATAAGAATGCATACAGGAATTATAGGCGCAGGGAAGGTTGGATGTTCCCTCGCCAAATATTTTGTGTTACATGGCCTGAGTTTATCAGGCTTTTTTGATGCCGATAAAAAAGCGGCCAGCACAGCGGCGGACTTTGCCGGAACAGATTTTGAAGAGAAACTTGAAGATTTGGTAAGGAAAAGTGATGCTCTGTTTTTAACAGTCCCGGACGGTCTGATCACCACGGTGTGGAATCAGATCAGGGAACTTCCCATTGAAGGTAAATATATTTGTCATTGCAGCGGTGCTCTGTCTGCGGAGGATGCCTTTCCGGGCATAGCGGACAGAGGAGCCTTCGGATATTCTATCCATCCGCTCTTTGCGGTCAGCGACCGGTTTCATTCGTACAAAGAGCTTTCAGACGCATATTTCACAATTGAAGGAGATAAGCGGCATCTCGAAGAGGTGAAAGACCTTTTTCAGTCTTTCGGGAATCCGGTCCGTCTCATCGAGGCGGAGGATAAGGTCAAATACCATTGTGCCGCGTCCATCTGCAGCAACCAGGTCATTGCCCTGATCCAGGAGAGCCTTGATCTTCTGGGAGACTGTGGCTTTGATGAGGAGAGCGCTCTTGCAGCCCTCCGGCCGCTGATCTCGGGAAATGTAAACAAGGTTCTCGCCAGTGGCTGCGCCGCCAGCCTCACCGGGCCGGTGGAACGAGGCGATGTGCGGACCGTGCAGAAACATCTGGACTGCCTGGACGAGGAAGACAGGAAGCTGTATGCGCTTCTGTCGCGAAAACTGCTCTCCGTGGCTGGCAGGAAAAATCCCGACAGGGATTATGGAGGGCTTGAGGCGCTGCTGCGGGAAATGTGACGGCGGCAGACTGGAAGGAAAAATGCTGCGGCAAGAGCCGGAGACATGCGGAAAAGAATTTGGGAGGTATCAATTCATGAAAAACACAGTGACAACATTTCAGCAGATGAAAGAAAAAGGCGAAAAAATTTCCATGCTGACGGCCTATGATTATTCCACAGCGAAGCTGGTGGACGAGGCCGGTGTGAACTCTATTCTGGTGGGAGATTCTCTGGGAAATGTAATGCTTGGCTATGAGGATACCATCGCTGTGACGGTGGAAGATATGATCCATCACGGCAGGGCGGTGGCAAAAGGGGCGAAAAATGCTTTGGTTGTTGTGGACATGCCGTTCATGTCCTATCAGACTTCGGTCTACGACGCAGTGGTCAATGCGGGACGCATTATGAAAGAAACCCACTGCGGCGCCGTCAAACTGGAGGGAGGCGCGGTGGTCTGCCCGCAGATCAAGGCCATTGTGGACGCGTCCATTCCGGTGTGCGCGCATCTGGGTCTGACGCCGCAGTCCATCAATGCATTCGGCGGCTTCAAGGTACAGGGAAAGACGGTGGAAGCCGCGCAGAAGCTCATTGACGACGCCAAAGCGGTGGAAGCCGCGGGAGCATTCGCGGTGGTGCTGGAGTGTGTGCCGGCCAAGCTTGCCAAGCTGGTTTCCGAGGCAGTCTCCATCCCGACCATCGGCATCGGCGCCGGCAACGGCTGTGACGGACAGGTTCTGGTCTATGCCGACATGCTCGCCATGTTTTCTGATTTCTGTCCGAAGTTTGTGCGCAAGTTTGCCAATGTGGGCGAGATTATGAGCCAGGCGTTTAAAGACTACGACGCCGCGGTCAAGGATGGCTCTTTCCCGGCGGAAGAGCACACCTATAAGATTGATGATGAAGTGATTGAAAAATTATACTAGGAGGAAGTTATGCAGATTGCTTATACAGTGAAAGAAGTGAGGGAACAGGTAAAAGCCTGGAGAAAAGAGGGACTCTCCGTTGGCCTGGTGCCGACCATGGGATATCTTCACGAGGGTCACGCCAGCCTGATAAAAAAGGCAGTGGAAGATAACGACCGGGTGGTGACAAGCATATTTGTGAATCCGACGCAGTTTGCGCCGACAGAAGATCTGGAAGCCTATCCGAGAGATATGGAGAAAGACAGCAAGCTTTGTGAGACCCTGGGTGTGGATTTGATCTTCCATCCGGAACCGGAAGAAATGTACGCACCGGATTTTTGTACCTGGGTGGATATGGATGTTTTATCCAAAACCCTCTGCGGCAAAAGCCGTCCGATACATTTCCGGGGAGTCTGTACCGTGGTGAGCAAGCTGTTTCACATTGTCACACCGGACAGAGCCTACTTTGGACAAAAGGACGCCCAGCAGCTTGCGATCATACGCCGTATGGTCCGCGACCTCAATATGGACATTGAGATCGTAGGATGTCCGATCGTCCGGGAAGAAGACGGACTGGCCAAGAGCTCCAGAAATACATACCTGAACGAAGAAGAAAGAAAAGCAGCGCTGATACTCAGCCAGTCCATCTTCCTCGGACAAAAAATGGTGCAGGAAGGCGAGACTGACGCTGCAAAAATCAAGGCAGCCATGGTGGAGAAAATACAGTCCGAGCCCCTCGCCCGCATCGACTACGTGGAAATCGTGGACGGGCTCTCCATGCAGCCGGTGGACACCGTACAGTCCCCGACCCTCGCGGCCATTGCCGTCTACATCGGAAAAACTAGACTGATAGATAACTTTATTGTATAATGAGCCATGCAGTCAGCGCAAAAGAGGACATGGTCATGCTTGCATGAAACCATGGCCGCTTTTGTGTCTGACTATAGGGCGAATGCCCTAACCGAGATGAGCGGAGCGAATCGAGGTGCATGGCGGAAAGGAATATTCATGCAGATCAATATGTTAAAAGCAAAGATCCATCGCGCCACGGTAACACAGGCGGAACTTGATTACGTGGGCAGTATCACGGTGGATGAAGATTTACTGGATGCCGCCGGAATTTTAGAATATGAAAAAGTACAGATTGTGGATATTAATAATGGAAATCGTTTCGAGACTTACACCATTGCCGGAGAACGGGGCAGCGGGGTCATGTGCTTAAACGGAGCGGCAGCAAGATGCGTCAGCGTTCACGATAAGATTATTCTTATGGCTTATGCGGATATGACGCCGGAAGAGGCCAAAGAGCACAGGCCAACAGTTGTTTTTGTCGATGATAAGAACTCGGTGCATCGCATTACCAGCTATGAGAAACATGGCCGTCTCAGCGATATGGAGTAGGGATATCCGCATGGGAATATAAGACCCTGAAGAAAAGGAATGTGGAGACTATGTTAAAAGGAAAAACAGTTGTATTAGGAGTGACAGGGAGCATCGCCGCCTATAAAATTGCCAATCTGGCAAGTATGCTTGTGAAGGCACATTGTGATGTTCATGTTATTATGACGAAGAACGCAACAAACTTTATCAATCCGATCACATTTGAAACACTGACGAATCATAAATGTCTGGTAGATACCTTTGACCGGAATTTTGAATTTCAGGTGGAACATGTTTCGCTGGCGCAGAAAGCCGATCTGATGATGATCGCGCCTGCCTCCGCCAACGTGATTGGAAAGGTGGCTCACGGCATTGCCGACGATATGCTGACCACGACGATCATGGCCTGTCCCGGAAAGGTGATTTTTTCTCCGGCCATGAATACGCATATGTTTGAGAATCCGATTCTTCAGGATAACCTGGAGACCCTGAGAAGATATGGATATGAGATTGTGGATCCGGCTGTGGGTTATCTTGCCTGCGGAGATACGGGAGCCGGAAAGATGCCGGAGCCGGAGACGCTGTATCAGTACATTTTACGGGAGCTTGCCTGCGAGAAGGATATGAAAGGGCTGCATGTTCTTGTGACTGCGGGACCGACCCAGGAGGCCATTGATCCGGTGCGCTATATCACCAATCATTCTTCCGGCAAGATGGGATACGCCATCGCCAGAGATGCCATGCTCCGGGGAGCGGAGGTGACGCTGGTGTCGGGGCCGGTTGCCCTTCCGGCTGTTCCGTTTGTCCATATGGTTCCGGTGACCACCGCGCAGGATATGTTTGAGGCGGTCAGAGATCATCTGGGGAGTCAGGATATTTTGGTGAAATCTGCGGCTGTGGCTGATTACCGTCCGTCTCAGGTCAGTGAGGAGAAAGTAAAGAAGTCTGACGGTGAAATGAACATTCCGTTGGAGAGAACACAGGACATTCTTGGATATGTGGCTGAGCACCGCCGGGATGACCAGGTCATCTGCGGTTTTTCTATGGAAACTCAGAATATGCTGGAAAATTCCCGGAAAAAACTGAAAAAGAAAAATCTTGATATGATCGCAGCCAATAATCTGAAAGATGCCGGGGCCGGATTTGCCACGGATACTAATCTTATAACGATTATTATGGAAAAGGAAGAGAAACAGCTGCCGTTAATGTCAAAAGACGAGGCGGCTCATGAGCTGCTGACCTGCATTCTGGAGTACCGGAAAGACAGGGTGTAGCGCAGAATTTTATTGTTTTATAAATATACTGATTTAATTTCACAAAAAAATATAGTGATTTCGGAAAATATAGCAAAAAAGTACAATTAATGCGGAAAATGCATAAACAAATTATTAAAATTAGAAGAAAAAAGCAGAATGATATGTTATAATATACTGTGTTGCCGGGAATTGCATGAAAAAATGAAAGCAAGGTGCATGGAGAAATATTATGGAACATATTTTAGTTATCGATAATGATACTTCCGCAACAGAGCTGGAGCGCGATTATCTGGAGATAAATTCCTATAAAGTGACAATTGAAAAAAGCGGTGTATCCGGGTTTCAAAGAGCCTTGCAGGATGATATTAACCTGGTTATCACAGAATTAAATCTGGATGATCTGAATGGATTTGAACTGTGCAGGGAGCTTAGAAGCCGACGCGATATACCGATTATTATTGTTTCGTCAAAAAGCAGCGAGGTTGATAAAGTGCGGGGGCTGGGAGTAGGGGCCGACGATTACGTGACCAAACCTTTTGCTCCCAATGAGCTGATTGCCAGGGTGAAGGCAAACCTGAATCAATATAATCGGCTGGTAAAAAAGAGAAGCCAGAAAAATGATTGTATCGTTCTGGACCAGGTACGAATTGACAGAACAGCGAGACGGGTTACGGTGTGCGGCGAGGAGATTACATTTACCACAAAGGAATTTGATCTGCTCGTCTTTCTGGCGTCCCATCCTAACAGAGTTTTCTCCAAAGAGGAACTTTTCCGGGAAGTATGGGGCATGCATTCCATCGGGGATGTGGCGACAGTGACCGTACATATCAAAAAGATTCGCCAAAAGCTTGAAAAATATGCGGGTGCGGCCAGTTTGATAGAGACGGTGTGGGGAGCCGGATACCGTTTTCAAATGTCCGGGACACTAAAAGTACAGAACTTTTAAAATGTATCAAAGAAGAAAGGAAGCTTCCGCCGAAAAGACAGGAAGCAGGTGACAAGATGCTGGGGAAGAAAAAGATTCCGATTGTATTCGAGGATGACAGCGTTCTGGTATGCGAAAAGCCGGCGGGGATGCCGGTACAGCCGGATACCAGTGGAAATGTAGATGTGGAAACCTATTTGAAGCATTATCTTTTTGAAAAGCAGGAGGGAAATGAAGAACCGTATCTTACAGCCGTACATCGGCTGGACCGTCCGGTGGGAGGTCTGATGGTTTTTGCAAAGACCAGAGAAGCTGCGGCTGAGCTGAGCAGACAGATTCAGGATCATGAATTTGAAAAATGCTATCAGGCTGTGGTCTGCGGCGATCTGCCGGAGGAGTTCGGAACTTTTGAGGATACCCTGCTTCGGGACGGAAAGACCAACACCACCAGGGTAGTCCCGGAAGGAACAAAAGGCGGAAAACATGCGGTGCTGGATTACGAGCTGATCGATCAGATCGAGACTCGCGACGGCATACTGTCCTGGGTGCTGATCATTCTGTATACAGGACGGCATCATCAAATCCGGGTACAGTTCTCTTCCCGTGGCCTTGGTCTATACGGTGATACTAAATACAATCCGAAATTTCAGAATACAAAGAAAAAATATATGCAGCTGGGACTGTATTCCACCAGGCTGGCGTTCCGTCATCCTGTGACCGGCGAAGAGCTTGTATTTAAAACCGAACCGCAGGGGGAGGCGTTTGAAAAAATGGATGTGGAGGCATATTGATGCCTCCTTTTTTGCGCGTGCAGAGTTTGTGTTGACAAAAATCCATGTGTATTCTAAAATAAACCGGTATATTTATGCGATAATCTGACAGATGTTTTAACCATGGTTTCTGCGGTGCGCCCTGCGGCGGCAGTTTCGCAGAGACCAATAAAAGAGAGTGCAGGAAAGGAAAAAATTATGGCCAAAGAAAAGAAGCTTGTGGAAGCAATTACCCCAATGGATGAAGATTTCGCCCAGTGGTATACCGATGTGGTGACTAAGGCGGAGCTGGTGTCCTACTCCAATGTGAAAGGATGTATGATCATCCGTCCTAGAGGCTACGCCATCTGGGAGAATATTCAGAAAGAACTGGACAGAAGATTTAAAGAGACCGGCGTGGAAAATGTATATCTGCCGATGCTGATTCCGGAGAATCTTCTTCAGAAAGAGAAAGACCATGTGGAAGGATTTGCGCCGGAGGTAGCATGGGTAACACAGGGCGGCGAGGAAAAGCTGGCGGAGAGACTCTGTATCCGTCCGACATCCGAGACTCTGTTCTGCGATCATGTGAAAGATATCGTCCATTCCCACAGAGACCTGCCGGTAGTATATAATCAGTGGTGTTCCGTACTTCGCTGGGAAAAGACCACCCGTCCGTTCCTTCGTTCCGCGGAGTTCTTATGGCAGGAAGGACATACTTTCCATGCAACGCCGGAAGAGGCAGAAGAGAGAACCGAGCAGATGCTCAATGTATATGCAGATTTCTGCGAAGAGATTCTGGCAATCCCTCTGGTAAAAGGAAAGAAGACTGACAAAGAAAAGTTTGCCGGCGCAGAGGCTACCTATACCATCGAGGCGCTGATGCACGACGGAAAGGCTCTTCAGTCTGGTACCAGCCACAACTTCGGTTCCGGTTTCGCGGAAGCCTTCGGTATTCAGTATGCCAATAAAGAGAATAAGCTGTCTCCGGTTTATGAGACGTCATGGGGTATGTCCACCCGTATCATCGGCGCCATCATCATGGTACACGGTGATGACAGCGGTCTGGTACTGCCGCCGAGAATTGCACCGGTGCAGACCATGATCATTCCGATTCAGCAGAAGAAAGAAGGTGTGCTTGACAAAGCATTTGAGATCCGCGACATGCTGAAAGGCGACTACTCCGTCAAAGTAGATGATTCCGACAAGTCTCCGGGATGGAAGTTCAGCGAACAGGAGATTCAGGGTATCCCGACCCGTATCGAGATCGGACCGAAGGATATCGAGAAGAATCAGGCGGTGATCGTCCGCCGAGATACCCGCGAGAAGATCGTGGTATCCATCGATGAGCTGCCGGTAAGGCTGGGTGAGGTTCTGGAAGAAATGCAGAAAGATATGTATGACAGAGCCAAAGCGCATCTGGACGCTAACACCCATGTGGCTCATAACTGGGATGAGTTCCAGGATTTCTTAAATACAAAACAGGGCTTTATCCGCGCTATGTGGTGCGGCGACAGAGCCTGCGAGGAAGCCATCAAAGAAGAGACCGGCGCTACTACCCGCTGTATGCCGTTTGAGCAGGAGAAACACGGTGATGTGTGCGTACACTGCGGCAAGCCGGCAAAATGTGAAGTATACTTCGGAAAAGCATATTAATTATTAAACAGAAACAGGAGGTTTTACGCCTCCTGTTTTTTTACAGGAAATTCCGGTGGAACAGCCATAAATTTTCTTAGCCGAATCTTTAGTGATGAAAGAATTTCCTCTGTTGTGATTTCAAAAAGACTGTGCTATACTAACGAAAGTTGGAATATTTTCTTGTCTGAATTTGTTTATTTTTACCTTATATTCACAAAATACTTCTAAATTATATGTGAATAGAATGGGGTATGAAAAAACAAAATATTGTCATAAACAGGAGGGTTGATATGGACTCAATTATCAATAGATTGACAGAGATTGAGGAGACTGCTTCTTCCATTGTGGAACACGCCGAGGAGCAGAAGGCGGTTCTGGACAAAGAATATGACGAAAAACGCAGGCGCTTTGACGAGGAACTGGAAGAGAAGACTCGGGCACGGATTCAGACAATCCAGAGTAAATTGGATAAGGATACCTCAGAGATTCTTGACGGACAAAACGGCGCAGGCGGAAAAGAGATTCAGGCGCTGAAGGAGGACTACGCCGAACGTCATACAGAATATGTCAAAAATATTTTGAAACGGATTACCGAGGTGTAGCTTATGGGAAATTTACTAGCTTACAGCGGGATCGTGACCAAGGCGCGGGCAATGGAAGGGAAGCTGCTGAGCAGTCAGCAGTTTGAGATTATTGCGGGACTTGGAAGTGTGCCGGAAATTGTGGAGTATCTGAAGAAAAATACAGCATATGTGGATGTGCTGGATACCCTGGAGGAAGAGCAGATTCACCGTGGAAATATTGAAAAGGTGCTGATACAGTCGCTGTATCATGATTATACGAAACTGTACCGATTCTGCGGGCAGAAGCAGCGGCGTTTTATGCGTCTGATCATGAAATCCTATGAGATAGATCTGATAAATTACTGTCTGCGGATTGTCATTAATCATTATAAGCAGCCATTCGATCTGGCGTATAAACAGCCATTTTTTGATCGCTATTCACAAATATCCATCGAAAGGCTGATTACATCCCGGACAACAGATGAGCTGGTGGAGAATCTTAGGGACACGGAATATTATGAACCTCTGAAGAAACTCAGGGATTCTCAGAATGTTACTCTCTATGATTACGACCTGACACTGAATCTCTATTACTTTACATCTATATGGAAGGAACAGAGAAAGATACTGAAGAAGGCGGACCGGGAGCTGTTTACCAGAGACTGCGGATCTAAGATCGATCTGCTTAATATGCAGTGGATATACCGGGCAAAAAAGTATTATAATATGAAGCCTGCGGATATTTATCTGCTGCTGATTCCGATTCATTACAAACTGTCTGTGGACAGTATCAAAAATATGGTGGAAGCGCCGGGACTTGATGAGCTGCAGGCTGCGGTGGACAGGACAACTTACGCCCGTCATTACGACTTTCATCAGAACATGACCATAGAGCAGATGTATGCGGATTGTCTGCATTATCTGTACACTGTGGACCGGCGGCGGAATCCTTATTCTATAGCGGCGGTAAATACCTATCTTTTTCTGAAAGAAGAGGAAATCAAGAAACTGACTACTGCCATGGAATGTGTACGGTACAGTCTGACTCCGGGCGAGACGCTGGCATACATTGGAGGTAGAACACAATGATTGTAAAAATGAAATTTGTCAATATATCCGGACCCCGGAACGATATAGACCGGGTGACGGATCTGTATCTGTCCAGATATGAGATACAGCTTGAATCTGCGCTGTCAGAACTCAGGACCGTGGATAATCTGAGGCCTTTTGTAGAGATTAATCCTTATCGTGATGTTTTAAATAAGGCGTCGGAGTTTGTGGGTTATCTGCCGGATGCGGATGAGGTGGAGCCGGATACTTCTCTCGGACTTGACGATATGTTCGCAGTGGTGCGGCAGGCTGGAGAGGATTATCAGTCTCTGCAGGAGAAAAAAGAAAAATTAAAGAAGCGCAGCGAGGAGATTCACGCAAAACAGCGCGTTATCGCTCCGTTCCGTCCGCTGGACTGCAATCTTCATAAGGTGCTGCACTACAAATATATTACCTACCGCTTCGGGCGCATTGCCGTTGAATTTTATCAGAAAATGCAGAAATATCTGATGGATGACCTGGGAGCGATTTTTGTGGAAGGGCAGCGGGACGAAAGCTACGTGTACGGAGCGTATTTTGTTGCGCCGGCGGAAACGCAGAAAGTGGACGCTGTATTCCGGTCTCTCCATTTTGAGAGAATCGAACTCAAGGATGAGTTTGAGGGAACGCCAGAGCAGGCATATCGTTCTCTGGACCGGGAAGACGCGAAGATCGCCGGGGAGCTCAGCGATTTGGATAAGGAGGCAGGGAAAATGCTTGCCGACAGGGCGCCGCAGCTTGTCGCAGCCAAAAATCGTCTGGAAGAACTCTCCAATAACTTTGATGTCCGTAAGCTGGCCGCACGAATGGAAGATAATAAAGAAGATTATTATATTCTCTGCGGCTGGATGGCAGAAGACGATGTGGATAAGTTTGTAAAAGAGATTCAGGATGACGATAAGGTCTTTGTAGTTGTGGAAGATGACCATGATGCGTATTTTGGAGAGCCTCCGACAAAGCTGGAGAATCCGAAGCTTTTCAAACCATTTGAGATGTTTGTGCAGATGTACGGGCTGCCGGCACATAATGAGCTTGATCCGACTCTGTTTGTGGGAATCACATACTCCCTGATCTTCGGTATCATGTTCGGAGATGTGGGACAGGGATTGCTTCTTCTCATCGGAGGAGCGCTTATTTATCACTTTAAGAAAGCTCCGCTGGCAGGAATCATTTCCACAGCCGGTTTCTTTTCAACGATTTTTGGTTTTGTGTTCGGAAGTGTGTTTGGGTTTGAAAATGTACTGGAACCCCTTTGGATACGGCCTATTGACAATATGACGACTCTGCCGTTTCTGGGAAAGCTAAATACGGTCTTTGTAGTTGCGGTGGCTTTTGGAATGTTCCTGATCATTGTTGCCATGGTGCTTCACATCATCAACGCGCTTCGGGACAGAGATATCGGCAGTGCGTGGTTTGATGCCAATGGCGCGGCGGGACTTGTGTTCTATGCGGCGGTTGTCGTTACTATTGTTTTGTTCCTGACCGGCAATCCGCTTCCTGCGGGTATCGTTATGGCGGTGATGTTTGGCGTGCCTCTTCTTCTGATTTTGTTTAAGGAGCCGCTGACCAGGCTTATACGGAAGCAGAGCGGAAAGATGGAGGAGAGCAAGGCGATGTTTCTGGTGGAAGGTTTTTTTGAAATGTTTGAGACATTGCTCAGCTACTTTTCCAATACGATTTCCTTTATCCGTATTGGAGCCTTTGCAGTCAGCCACGCGGCCATCATGGAAGTGGTGCTGCAGCTGGCCGGAGCGGAGAGTGGAAATCCGAACTGGATCGGCGTGATACTCGGCAACCTTTTTGTATGCGGATTTGAGGGGCTCATCGTCGGTATACAGGTGCTTCGACTGGAATATTATGAAATGTTCAGCCGTTTTTATAAAGGCAGCGGACATGCCTTTACTCCATATACGAAAAAGAAAACCAATAAAAAGTAGGAGGTCCTATCATGACAGTAATAACCAAGATTCTTTTAATGGCAGCATTAATTTTAAGTATTATTCTTCCGTTTTGTTATTTTTATCTGGGAGAGAAATGTAAAAAACGTTATAAAAAGACACTGGGCGTCAACACCGTATTTTTCTTCGGCACATTGCTCGTTGCCATCGTGGTGATGTTCAGCGGTCAGAATGTGGAAGCAGCCGAGACAGCCGCAGCGTCGGCATCCGGCATCGCCACAGGACTTGGCTATCTGGCGGCAGCCCTTGTAACCGGTCTGTCCTGTATCGGCGGCGGTATCGCCGTGGCCAGCGCGGCCAGCGCCGCACTGGGAGCGTTAAGTGAAGATTCCAGTATTCTTGGTAAGTCGCTGATCTTCGTAGGTCTGGCAGAGGGTGTCTGCCTGTATGGATTGATCATCTCCTTCATGATTCTTGGAAACCTGTAACACCAGGCTCCAGAAAGTCAGGCTTTCACGCTAGCGTGAAGAAGCATGGCTTTGGGAGCCGCCACCACATGAGCATGGAGCACGATAGTGTGGGAATGCGAATGTGGGAAGGATTGCGAGAGCGCAGTGCGCGGAGCAATCCGTGGTGTTACCGTATACAGGAGTGGGAACGCGAAGGAGGCGATATCCATGAAAATGTATCTCATCAGTGATAACGTGGATACCTATACGGGGATGCGCCTGGCCGGGGTGGACGGCGTGGTCGTCCACGAGAGAGAGGAACTTAGGGAAGAACTGGAGAAGGTTCTGAAAGATAAAAGTATTGGTATCGTGCTGCTGACGGAGAAGTTCGGCAGGGAGTTTCCGGATATCATCGATACCTTCCGGCTGGAGCGGAAGATGCCCCTGCTGGTGGAGATACCGGACCGGCACGGAACCGGCAGGCAGAAGGATTTTATCACTTCCTATATCACAGAGGCCATCGGGCTCAAGCTGTGATGGGAGCAGACAGGTAAGCACTGGTCATTGTTCATGCGGTGACCGGTAACAATCACTGTACATTTTATGACATAAAGGAGGGATTCCTCTTGACTTTAGAAGAAAAAATCACGCACCTGCAGAGCTCGTCCATGGAGCAGGCCCGGGCGGAGGGCAATGCCATCATTGACTCTCACCGGGAGAGACTGGAGAAGGAGCTGGCGGATCACAAGACAGAATCCATGCACCAGTCCAAGCTTCGGATTATGGAGGAGAAGACCAGGGCGAAGCTGGAGCTGAATCAGGCGAGAGCGAAGTTTCAGCTGGAGCAGAAGCGCATCCGCGGCAAGGTGCAGCAGGAGCTTAAGGATAAGATTTTTGACGAGGCAAAGCAGCTGGTCAGAGAGTATATGAAGACAGAAGCGTATGACGAATTTCTTGTGAAATGTATCAGGCAGGCCGAGGAGTACGCCGGCGATGACCTGGTTATCATATATATCAACGGGTCCGATGAGGCGAAGCGGGAAGAGCTGGAAGAATTGACCGGCGTTTCGCTGACCGTCAGTGAGGAGGACTTCATCGGCGGGGTGCGCGCGGTGATTTCAAGCCGCAACATTCTCATCGACCATTCCTTCCGGACACAGCTTCGGGATGAGTATGAGAAGTTTTTGTTTTTAGGAGGTGACGGCGTTGCTTAAAACCGGAAAGATTTATGGAATTAACGGCCCTGTCGTCTATCTGAAAGGTAATACAGGATTTCGTATGGCGGAGATGGTCTATGTCGGCAGACAGAAGCTGGTGGGCGAGGTCATTGCTCTCGATAAGGATAGAACCACCGTGCAGGTGTACGAAGAGACTACGGGCCTGCGTCCGGGAGAAGAAGTGGTGGCAAGCGGCAGCGCCGTTTCCGTTACCCTTGCCCCCGGGATTCTCAACAACATTTTTGATGGTATCGAACGGCCGCTGGAGCGGATCGCAGAGTCGGCAGGAGCATTTATTACCCGCGGAGTCAGTGTAGACTCTCTGGATCGCCAGAAAAAATGGAAAGCGCATATTACGGTTGAAAAAGGACAATATCTCCATGGCGGGGATATTATTGCAGAGGTTCCGGAAACCCGGGCTATCATTCATAAATGTATGATTCCTCCCGATGTGGAAGGAACGGTCGTGGAGACAGTGCCGGACGGGACTTACACCATTGATGAGCCCCTTGTGGTGCTGAAGCTCTCTGACGGGACGGAAAGGAAGCTGACCATGACGCAGCACTGGCCGATCCGGACAGCGAGACCCTGCCATCACCGGTTCCCGGTTTCTGTGCCTCTGGTCACAGGACAGCGTATCATCGATACGATGTTTCCCATCGCGAAGGGCGGAACGGCGGCTATTCCGGGAGGTTTCGGAACGGGTAAGACCATGACGCAGCACCAGATCGCCAAATGGGCGGATGCGGATATCATAATCTATATCGGATGCGGAGAGCGAGGCAATGAGATGACGCAGGTTCTGGAGGAGTTCAGTGAACTGATGGATCCCAGAAGCGGACAGCCGCTCATGGACCGGACGACACTCATTGCTAATACTTCCAATATGCCGGTGGCAGCCAGGGAGGCCAGCATATACACGGGACTGACCTTGGCTGAATATTACCGGGATATGGGCTACGATGTGGCCATCATGGCGGATTCCACTTCCCGCTGGGCGGAAGCGCTCCGTGAGTTGTCCGGCCGTCTGGAAGAGATGCCGGCAGAGGAAGGTTTTCCGGCGTATCTGGCTTCTCGTCTGTCAGCCTTTTATGAGAGAGCCGGCATGATGCATAACCTCAACGGAACTAACGGTTCCGTCACCATCATCGGCGCGGTTTCCCCGCAGGGCGGAGACTTTTCCGAGCCAGTCACTCAGAATACAAAGCGCTTTGTTCGATGTTTCTGGGGACTGGATAAGAGCCTTGCCTACGCGAGACATTTTCCGGCTATTCACTGGCTTACCAGTTACAGCGAGTATCTGGGCGATTTAAGCCCGTGGTACAGAGACAATGTTTCCCCGCAGTTTGTGGAATACCGCAACCGCCTCATGGCGCTGCTCAATCAGGAGAGCAGTCTTCTCGAAATCGTCAAGCTCATCGGAAGCGACGTGCTTCCGGATGACCAGAAGCTGGTGCTTGAGATCGCCCGTGTCATCCGGCTGGGATTTTTACAGCAGAATGCCTTTCATCAGGAGGATACCTGCGTATCCATGGAAAAGCAGTTCCTGATGATGGATATCATATTGTATCTTTATAAACTTGCCCGCACCCTTGTGTCCATGGGACACCCGATGTCTGTGCTTAAGGAAGAGAAAATATTTGATAAGATCATTGCCATCAAATATGATGTGCCGAACGACCGACTGGAAATGTTTGCGCAGTACCGCCGGGATATCGATGCATTTTATCAGAGGGTGCTGGAGAAAAACGCATAAGGAGGGACCGGAAATATGTCAATTGAATATTTAGGCCTGAGCAGCGTTAATGGCCCTCTGGTTGTTCTGGAAGGCGTACAGGACGCCTTCTTTGATGAGATCGTGGAGTTCGTCATAGACGGCTCCGAGAGAAAAATAGGACGTATCGTGGAGCTGTATGAAGATAAGGCGGTCATCCAGGTGTTTGAGGGTACGGAGAGCATGTCGCTTATGAACACCCACACGAAGCTGACCGGACATCCCATGGAAATCGCCCTGTCCCCGGATATGCTGGGACGGACCTTCAACGGGATCGGTCAGCCCATTGATGATCTGGGTCCTATCGTATCGACATTGAAACGGGACGTCAACGGCCTGCCGTTAAATCCGGTCTGCCGTGAGTACCCGAGAAACTATATTCACACCGGAATCTCCGCCATCGACGGATTGACAACGCTGATCCGCGGACAGAAGCTGCCGATTTTCTCCGGCAACGGTCTGCCACATGATCAACTGGCCGCCCAGATCGTAAAACAGGCGTCTCTGGGCGAGGACTCTGATGAGGAGTTTGCCATCGTTTTTGCCGCCATGGGCGTCAAGCATGACGTGGCGGACTTCTTCCGGCATACCTTTGAGGAGAGCGGCGTGGCCGACCACGTGGCCATGTTCCTGAATCTGGCCAACGATCCGGTGGTGGAGCGTCTCATCACTCCGAAGGTGGCGCTGACCGTGGCGGAATATCTGGCCTTTGAGCAGCATATGCATATACTTGTTATTCTGACGGATATGACTTCCTTTGCTGAGGCCATGCGTGAGGTATCCTCCTCCAAGGGAGAAATCCCGAGCCGGAAAGGTTTTCCGGGTTATCTTTACAGCGAGCTGGCGGCCATCTATGAGCGTGCAGGTATCGTGCGGGGAGTGGAAGGCTCTGTGACGCAGCTGCCGATTCTCACCATGCCCAACGATGATATCACCCATCCGATTCCCGACCTGACCGGATATATCACCGAGGGACAGATCGTTCTGGATCGTCCGCTGAATGGCCAGTCCATTTACCCTCCTATCAATATCCTGCCGTCGCTGTCCCGTCTCATGAAGGACGGCATCGGAGAGGGGTATACAAGAGAAGATCATCAGGATCTTTCCAATCAGCTTTTCTCCGCCTACGCAAAGGTGGGCGACGCCAGAAATCTGGCCTCCGTCATCGGCGAAGATGAGTTGTCGCCGATTGATAAGAAATATCTGGAATTCGGAAAGGAATTTGAGGAAAGATATATCGGCCAGGGGCCGGAAGAAAACCGGACCATGGAAGAGACCCTGAATCTCGGCTGGGAGCTCCTCGGCAAGCTGCCGCGGGAGGAGCTGGACCGGGTGGACACCAGGCTGCTTGATAAATATTATAAGCCGGCTCCGGAGGAGTGATATTTTTTGGAGCCGGAAGAATCCGGGCGAGATGAACACAAGATGCAACCCGGAAAATAAAAGGGAGGAGGTGTTTTATGGACCCACGTACATTTCCCACTAAAGGAAATCTGATGCTGGCGAAGAATTCGCTGGCTCTTGCCAGGCAGGGATATGATCTGATGGACCGGAAGAGGAACATTCTCATCCGGGAGCTGATGGATCTGATCGACGAGGCCCGGAGCATCCAGGAGGAGATTGACAGTACATTTACCTATGCGTATCAGTGTCTCCAGCGGGCCAACATCGAAAACGGAATCAGCACCGTGGAGCAGCTTGCCTACACAGTGCCCATCGAAAACTCCATCACCATTCAGGTGAGAAGCATCATGGGAACAGAGATTCCCCATGTGAAATACACGCCCGACGCCGGAAAGCCGACCTACGCTTTCAGTACGACCCACGAGTCCATCGACATCGCCAGGGAGGCCTTCAGCCGGGTGAAAGACCTGACCGTAAAGCTGTCCATGGTGGAGAATGCCGCTTACCGCCTGGCCAGCAATATCAAAAAGACCCAGAAGCGCGCCAACGCGCTGCAAAATATCACCATCCCCATGTACACGTCTCTGGTATATACCATCACCAATGCCCTGGAAGAAAAAGACAGGGAGGAATTTACGAGACTGAAAGTTATCAAACGGATGAAGATGAAGGAATAAGAATAAATAAAAATGCCCGCTGTCGGCTGTGTGCTGACAGCGGGCATTGTATTGTGCGATACGCCGGAGGATGGCCGCCGTGTTTGCACGGGCGGACACCTGACAAAAAAGTTCTTTTTAGTGGAACTCTTTATTTTTCTCCGGAGGCTCTGTGAATTTGTATTTACCTTTTCCACGACCTCTGACAGGTTCAATTAAGCCGGTTTTTTTTAGCTTTTTGATTAATTCTCCTGCGGGAGAAACCGTAATTCCAACAATCTGTGATATATCTGTGCGTCCGAATATTTGTTCAAAGCCGACGACACTAAATAATAGCATCGCTTTTGTTTTTGTCGCCTTATTGACATTTAGTGCGTTGACCCGTCCTTTAACGGCCTGTTTTTTCTGCCAATCGCCTGTTTCTGATATATCAATCGCCTGATTTTGGGACGAAACACCTGATTTTTCAGCTGTTTGCCTATAATTTAAATTATATAAGGTGACTTGAAATGAGGTAACATCAGAATAGAATTCAGGTTCTAATCCCTCACGGTAGTTGTGGGCGGTGTGGAAAGCCTCTGTGATTTTTCTGAATCCGCTGCCTTGTCGTTCCATGTATCCCAGGCGGGCAAAAATATCCGCTAAAACAGGATTACGTCGTGTGGAAGAAATAGTGGATATATCCCGCTCCTGTATTCTTGTGCCGTCTGCCATGCCGCCCGGAGAATAGATGGTAAGACGATCATCGTAAATATCAATATGGACTTCGCTGCCCAGGATCAAATAATCACGATGGATTAAAGCGTTTACGAGAGACTCAAAAATACTACGCTCACAATAGTCTGGCATCTCAATCCGGGAATCGGCAGTTTTCTTCCAGAGGGTTTTCATATTCCGCTTTACAAAGCTGATACCTTCATTGAGCAAGATAATTAAACTGCCGGAATATTCTGCACTGTCCAGAGCATCGATTACTACGCCACCTTTGTTCAGTCCGTTCCAGCGCGTACAGAATAATCTGGAATGTCTGATGGGAGAATCGTCGGCAAGCAAGGCGCCTGCATTGGTCAGCTTTCCGTGGTTGTCTCTTATATCGAAAGAATCAAATAGTTTATCATCCATGCTGTTGCCGGTCCATACTTTGTATCTTTCCCGCAGCTTAGAAAATGAGTAGTCTTTAAAGTCATATTCTGATGCAAGTGTATCATAAGTTCGGTTCATACCCTTTAGAACAAGTTGGTTTAAAATATAATTGGGAGCGATTACACTTTCGTTGCCGATACGGATATATGCTTCTGTTACACCGTCGGCTTTGTAGTAGTATGGTGTACTGTGTCCTGCGAAAACGGTGAGTACAAGAATCGGCCAATCCAATAACATTTCTATCATTATCAATACCAAAAATCAGCGTACCTCCTATGCCGTTGGCAAAGGCACTTACACTCTTAAGCCAGCTTTTTGGTTTTCTTACTTCCAGAGCTACTTTAAAATCACATTCCGTTGCTTCTGCGATCCATTTTTCAATCATTGCCAGCTTCCTCCTCTCTGGGATGGTCTTTTATTTAAACCTTTCCTGCTGAAACATCTCCTGCAGTGTCTGTATAAACTTATCGGCGGCCCGGGAAAAGACCGGATACTTCTTCCAGACCAGAAAGGCGGTGGCTTCCAGGCGCGGGGAGAGGGGACGGAAGCAGAGATTGCTGTCGCCGCTGGTGTTGATGAGCTTGTCCAGGCAGATGGCGTAGCCCATGCCCTCGTCCACCAGAAGGGAAGCGTTGAAGATCAGGTTGTAGGTGGCTGCCACGTGCGGCCGGGAAATGTCCTGCTTCATCCAGAGAGACAGCTCGCTGCTCTGATTTTCCTGCTCCGAGAGAATCAGAGGCTTGTCCCACAGATCTTCCGGAGTGACAGATTCCTTTTCGGCCAGAGGGGAATCTTTCCGCATCAGCACACCCCACACATCCGGAATCGGAATCCGCATGGAATCGTATTTGCTCCCATCCACAGAATCATAAAGAATCCCAAAATCAATGAGCCCCTTATCAAGCTGCTCCATGACAAATGTCGCGTTTCCGCTGGAAATGTGATAATGGATATCCGGGTATTTTTTCCGGAGCGACTGCGCCGCCCGGGCCAGCAGCCGCACGATGTCGGTCTCGCCGGAACCGATATACACATCGCCCGCCACCACCTCATCGGAAAGAGCAATCTCATTTTCCGTCATGTGAACCAGCTCAAGAATCTCCTCCGCCCGCTTGCGAAGCAGCATTCCTTCCTCGGTCAGAAGCACCTTGCGGGAGCCTTTGGTGCCGCGGATCAGCAGCTGTTTGCCAAGCTCCTGTTCAAGATGTTTCAGCTGTGTGGAGAGAGTGGGCTGAGAGAGGTGCAGCGACTGCGCCGCGCTGGAGATGCTCTGTTCCCTGGCCACAGCCAGAAAATATTGTAATACACGAAGTTCCAAGGGGATGCCTCCTTTCGGGGTGGGAATGGGTATGAAATGATTTTACATGGGGGTGAAGAAAAAGGCAAGGGATTTCATTCTTGACCCGCAGGGAGAGAATTTGTTATCCTATGGTTAAAAAAGAGTATATCAGGAGTTTTTTGCGCGAAAACAGAAAGGCAGGTTAAAGAAAAATTATGGTTGAATTAATACATCGCAGCCCGGACATTTACAAGATCGATGTCCCCCTGACGGGGAACCCGTTAAAGAATCTCAATTGTTACGTTATAAAGGACGGCGGGGAAAGCGCCGTCATTGATACCGGCTTCCGCACGGAGGAATGCTGGCAGGCGCTGAAAGGCGGCCTCAGCGAGATCGGCGTGTCGCCGGAGCACACGAAGCTGCTCGTTACGCATCTTCATTCGGATCATATCGGACTGGCGGGATATTTTAATTATCCGGATACCACTATCTATATGGGAAAGGTGGAGTATGAGTATTACCGCCGCATGAAAGAGGGAGATCTTATGGGGCGAATTGACCAGCAGTATCGTCTGGAAGGATTTCCGGAGGATGAGCTTCAGGATGCCATCAAGACAAATCCTGCCAGTATTTATCTGCCGGACGCCACATTTCCGGTGACGACCCTACAGGAAGGCGATACCGTCACTGTGGGAGGCACGACGCTTACTGCGATTTTCATGCCGGGACATACGCCGGGACAGATGATCTTCTATATTGCTGACAAAAAGATCATGTTCCTGGCAGACCACCTTCTGTTTGACATCACGCCAAACATTACCAAATGGTCGGGGATTGACGATTCCCTGCGGCAATACATGAATAATCTGGAGCGGCTGCTGGATTTTGATGTTGACCTGCCTCTCCCTGCGCATCGTAATCTCTCAAACAAAACGCTGGAAGACAGAGTGGCGGAGATCCTCGCTCACCATGCGGTCCGCCTTAATCAGATTCTTAAAGTGTTGGAAAAACAGCCGGGAGCGACCGGATATGAAGTGGCTGGCGGTCTAACCTGGTCCATGCGCGGCAGAGCATGGAAAGACGCCCCGAACCGACAGAAATGGTTTGCGGTGGGCGAGACGCTGGCACACATCGAATATCTGATGGCAGAGAATAAAGTCTGCCGTGTTAAAAAAGAGAGAAACGGGAAAATGATTCATACCTATGAGCTGGTGTGAGGATGAAGAGTAAAAGACAGAGAAATGTACGGGAATATGTTTCTCTGTCTTTCTTTATCTGGTTTGCTTTCTTTGTTGTGATTCTTTGATTGTGGCCATTGATCGTGGTCGTTGATAGTAATCAGTGGTCATGGGATTGGACATGGCCGTTGGTTATTGAAATCGCAGATTTTGCATAGGCAAAAACTATACATTTACATAAAGAACAAATATTTGCTATTGGTCCTCCGAAGGAATATAGTGTAATTGAGAGAAGAAACAGACAACCGTTCCCGATTCCATGGACGGAAACGGGGCACATTTGCCGGCAAAGATCACATCGGTGACTGGTGGAAGGAGGACATATATAATGGAAGGAAAAAATAAGATAAATATCCAGATTGGAGAAAATGTACTGACAGCGACGCTGGTGGAGAACTCTTCCGCAGAAGCGCTTTTTGCCATGCTGGAGGCAGGTCCGCTGACCATTCACATGAACGATTACGCCGGCATGGAAAAGGTAGGCTCCATTGGAAAGCTGCTGCCGACCAACGACCAGCACATCAAGGCGAAACCATGCGACTTGATTCTGTATCTGGGAGACTCCCTGGTCATCTACTACGAGTCAAATTCCTGGAACTTTACCCGCCTGGGCAGGATTGAAGGCGTGACTCAGAAAGAACTGAAGATGATTCTCGGCAGAGGAGATGTTACCGCAGTGCTCACACCTGCCGAAAAGGAGACAAACTGATGGAAAGAGACGCCTGCCGGGAAAAGGTCGGGGCGGAGCGATCAGATATCCGCCGGAAAGCGGGCAGAAGGAAGCGGACAGCCATCGTTTTATGTGCCCTGGTACTTGCCCTAGGGCTGACTGCCTGCGGTCAGACAGGGCAGAACAAGCAGACCGGCCAGGGCGGCCAGGACAGCGCCCCGGCGGGAACGACAGCAGCCGCGCCGGAAACCGCCGAAGAGAGTACCGGAACCTCATCGGACAGCGCCCGGAATACAATCTCCCTCCGCCTTACCACAGAAGACGGAACCGTCATCGAGTACGCCCTCAACGACAGTCAGGCTGCTGCGGACTTATACAGTCAGCTGCCGCGCACCATAGAGGTGGAGGATTACAGCACCAATGAGAAGATTTTTTATCCGCCGGAGGAACTGGATACCGGGGATGCGCCGGAAGCAGCCGGAGGAGCAGGCGTGCTGGCGTATTATGAGCCGTGGGGCGACGTGGTCATGTTTTATGATGATTTTAGCACGGCGTCAGGGCTGTATGAACTGGGAACAGTGACTTCCGGCAGCGAAAATATCTCCGAGCTGTCCGGCAGTGTTCTGATAGAACAGGCAGAATAATCGATAACTGATATATAGGGGAAACAGGAGGAACGTTTATGGAACTTCGCACACTGCGTTATTTTCTTACCACAGCCGATGAAGGAAACATCACGAGAGCCGCCCATATTCTGCACGTGACCCAGCCGACATTAAGCCGTCAGCTTATGGAGTTGGAGAGAGAACTGGGAACGGTGCTGATCGTCAGAGGCAAAAAAGGTGTTACTCTGACGGATGACGGAATGCTTTTTCGGCAGAGGGCAGAAGAAATCGTGGAGCTTGCCGACCGGGCGGAAAAGACCTTTGTGGAAAGAGAAAACACTGTGAGCGGCATTGTATCCATAGGAGCAACGGAGGCCGTGGGCAGCCGTCTGCTCGCCAGGATTATGAAGAAATTCTCTGACAAATATCCTTTGATTCAGTTTCATCTCTATAATGAGATGGCGGACAACATCAAAGAGCGCATGGACAAAGGACTGGTAGACGTGGGGCTTCTGCTGGAACCGGTGGACACGACGAAATATGACTTTGTCCGTCTCTCCCAGAAAGAAACCTGGGGTGTTCTCATGCGCAAAGACCACCCTCTTTCCCAACGGGAATCGGTGACGCCGCAGGAGATGGCGAAGTACCCGCTGATTCTTCCTCTTCGGGAAAATGTGCGGGCGGACATTATAAACTGGCTGGGAAAAAAAGAACGGGAATTAAAGATTCCTCTGGGCTACACCCTCCTTTCCAACGCTGTGCTCATGGTGGAGGAGGGAATGGGCTGTGCCTTCTGCCTGGACGGCGCGCTTGCCATTCACAGCAGCCCGAATCTCAAATTTATTCCCATTTCACCGGAACACACCACCCGGAGTGTGCTTCTCTGGAAGAAAAACCATCTGTTCACACCCGCCACTTCACTGTTCATTCAGGAAATCAATATGTTAAAGACGCCGATAAGCCGGCGTCAGTTAGAGGAATTTTCCTCCGGATTATGATAATCCGGGGGAAACTCTGGTGGTATATTATTTGGCAACAGGAAATACAGAAGCAGTCATAGATTATATTGTGGAAGATATAGGAAGAGGTTTAGTTGAACTGGAGCCGCCAGAATCTTATACAGATGCAGATATGGAATAGACAGATGATATCAGCCGTGTGTCTCAGGAACATGAAAGTCTGAGATGCGAAAGATTCCAGTTAAGTGATTTTGAATAGGATGTCCAGATGTGGATTGAAGGACTTGGATTATAAAGTAATATTAAAGTATAAAAAAGCATGATTCATAGGAGTCATGCTTTTTTCTTGATATTAATTGTAAGTAGTAATGGAATAATATAAGGATAAGCGTTATAATATATTTACAATATGTTCAGGGATAAAAGAAAGCGGATTATTATTTGATATATGCCATTCAAAAAAATACAGAATGGAAAGAATCCTGGCGTGATGAGTATTTAAAATGGATTTGTGGTTTTGCAAATGCTCAGGGCGGCAAGATATATATCGGAACCGATGATAATGGAAATATCATCGGTGTACAGGATAGTAAAAAGCTGTTAGAAGACATCCCCAATAAAGTGAGGGATATTCTTGGCATTATCGTGGATGTCAATCTGCTGACCCAAGATGGTAAAGATTACATTGAGATATGTGTGAATCCGAGCAGTTATCCTGTGAATTATAAGGGTGAGTACCATTATCGCAGCGGCAGTACAAAGCAGCTTCTCAGAGGAGCTGCTTTGACAGAGTTTTTATTGTCTAAAACCGGATATAAATGGGATGCAGTTCCGGTGGATGGCGTTACGGTTGACGATCTGGACAAAGAGAGTTTTGATATTTTTCGGCGTGAAGCCCTGCGAAGTGGTCGTATGACAGAAGAAGATTTGAATATGAGTAATGAGCAGCTTTTAGATAATCTTGGTCTTCTTGAACATGGTAGGCTGAAACGAGCAGCAATTCTCTTATTCCATCGAAATCCGGAAAAGTGGGTTACGGGGGCGTATATCAAAATAGGATATTTTGGCGAAGGGTCTGATCTGCGTTATCAGGATGAGATTCATGGTTCTTTATTTATTCAGGCAGACAGGGTTATAGAGCTGATATATCTGAAATATATGAAAGCAATGATATCGTATGACAATGTTACAAGAATCGAGACGTATCCACTTCCTAAAGCAGCTGTCAGAGAGGCGGTATATAATGCGATTATCCATTCCAATTATGCGGCGCTAGTTCCAATACAGATTCGGATACATGAGGATGCGGTGTATATCAGTAATGATTGTGTTTTTCCGGTTGGATGGACTGTGGAAACATTGATGGAGCGTCATCGGTCACAGCCCTATAATCCCAATATTGCCAATGGATTTTTTCGGGCAGGATATGTGGAAACATGGGGACGCGGGATAGAAAAAATATGTGAAGCCTGTAAAAAACATGGTGTTCCAATGCCGGAATATACGCTTCATTTAGAAGATATTATGGTGAAATTTACGCCTTTAGGATATCAGGACACTTTAAAAGATCAAAATGTCCTGATAAATGACCCATTAAATGTCCTAATAAATAATTCTTTAGAGGAAAAAGTATTATCAGCAATAAAAGAAAATTCTCACATAACGCAGGCGCAGCTGTCCGCAAAACTAAATCGCTCTGACAGACAGATCAGAAGAGTTTTAAAAGAACTGAGAGAAAAGGGGGTTATTGAGCGTATTGGCAGCCGCAAATCAGGAGAATGGATTGTAAAATCAATAAAGAATTGAGAAGAGAGACGAAAGAGGCTGTTTGGAATTATCTATTTTCCAACAGCCTCACTTTGTCTACAGTCAGAGAGTTCTGCTGGGCAGAACACTGTGTTCTGACAATGTATTCTTTCCATGCATGGAAAAGGATAAAGAACAGGCATTAGACATTATGGAACCTCCTTTTTATAATGAATTCATAAGGTAATCGTAATCAATTACCGCTGGCGCCATCAAAAAGAAAGATGAAGTTAAGGAATAAAAAGTAGATAAGGAGGAATCCCATGACGAAAAAAGCAGAAAATGTAAAGAAAATCATTTCTTCAAAAAGAATAGTATCCACAAAAAGATTACTGTCCCCGAAAAGGATAACAGCCGTGCTGATGACGGGCATACTTCTGATGACAGCCGCCGGCTGTGGCAATGCCGGAACACAGGGCGATGGAGACGTACAGCCGGAAAATACTCAGAGTCAGACGGTGGAAAGCACGCAGGCGCAGCAGGACAATGCGCCGGAATCGGAAACGACAGCTGCGCAGGATACCGGAGCCGCAGCTTCTGATAACTCGCAGGATACCGGGCGGGCGGCAACCTCCGAAGCGTCCGGCACCGCTGCCAATGGCGATTCCAATATTTTGGTCGCCTATTTTTCCTGGGCGGACAACGCCATTCTGGAAGAGGACGTGGACGCCGTGACTTCCCCGAGTGTCATAGCCCCGGGAAATGTACAGGAACTGGCAGGCTGGGTGCAGGAACAGACGGGAGGAGACCTGTTTTCCATCCGCGTGGCGGAGCCGTATTCCAGCGACTGGGATGAATGTCTGAGTCGTGCCAATGATGAGAGAGGCGAGGATGCCCGGCCGGAGCTTGTGGAAAATGTGGAGAACCTGGACCAGTATGACACCGTATTTCTGGGGTATCCGAACTGGTGGTACGGTGTGCCGATGGCGCTTCTTTCCTTCCTGGAAGAAAATGATCTGTCCGGTAAGCAGGTTTATCTGTTCTGCTCCCACGGCACAGGAGGACTGGCCGACAGCGTGGACATCATTGAGGAGGCGATACCAAATGCGGAAATATCTGACAACGTATTCGACTGTTATGAGGAAGACGCTTCCTCCTCTCAGGATGAAATCCAGAGCTGGCTTGGCGAGCTGGGCTATTAAAATGTGGTGGTGAAAGGACGAGAAGAATGACAAATGTATGTGAAAATGGAAATGCAAAAAAGATTTTGATCGTATCCTATTCCTATTCAGGAAACACTCACCGGATCGCGGAAGAAATCCGGATGGCAGTCGGAGGAGACAGCTATACGATTTTTCCGTGGCAGCCATATCCCATGGAATTTTCGGAACTGCTCAGGCAGGTGAAAGAAGAGGTGAAGACAAAATACCGTCCCCGCCTGCTGCCTGTGAATGTTGTCTCTGCGAACTATGATATTATTTTTGCTGGTTCTCCCAACTGGTGCGGAACTATCGCGCCTCCACTTTATTCCTGGCTGTATTACAGCAAGCTGGATGGGAAAATCATACTGCCATTTGTTTCCCATTGCGGCGGTACGCAGGGAGATATTCAAAAAGATATTTCCCGGCTTTGTCCTAAATCAGAGGTGCGTGAGACGCTCTATGTACTGGATAGTACACTGGACGATGGAAGAACATTTCCTGATCTGCTGGCCCGCTGGCTGGAGAAAAATCAAATCCCTCATAAGAAGAAGGGAAAAGAAAACGACGATAAGCGACTGGTGTAAATGGAACTAATGTTTTTTAAGATTAAACAAAATACAAGGATAAATCTTTGATAAAGTGATTCGGGAGGAATGATTTTATGAAAATTGTTGTACTGGAAGGAAGTCCCAATAAAAACGGTTCATCCAATATGCTGGCAGGAGAATTTATGCGGGGAGCACAGGAGGCAGGGCACAGTGTACAGGTGATAGATGCGGCTCATGCCAATGTTCATCCCTGCACAGGATGCATACATTGCGGATATGAAGGGCCGTGTGTGCAGAAGGATGATGTGGAAAAGTTCCGGAAAGAAATTCTTGCAGCGGATATGATGGTATTTGTGACGCCGTTATATTATTACGGTATGTCGGCGCAGCTGAAAACTCTTATTGACCGGTTCTGCGCTTTTAACAGCAGCCTTCAGCGCAAAGGGATGAAAGCCGCCATTCTTTCTGCCGCGTGGAACAGTGACAATTGGACATTTGACGCGCTGGAAGCACACTATGAGACGCTGCTGCGGTATCTGAATCTCACAGATATGGGAAGAATATGGGGAAGAGGATGCGGTACTCCGTCCATGACAAAACGCTCCGCCTATATGAGGATGGCGTATGAGCTGGGAAAGAACCTGAATAAATAAAAAATGTACGAAAAACGATGGATATGATTGCAGGGAGGAATGAACAGAAAATGATGAATGTGTCAAAAGAAGGAAAAATGCGGCTGCATAATGGAATTATTGTTGTCTTTTTACTGTCTTTTCTGCTGGCAGGATTTCATAACAGAATGTGGCATGAAGTTTTTGCGTCTGTCGTACCGGAAAGAAAGAAGTCTGAGGGATTTCTGGTGGAGGAAAGAAAAACAGAGGTAACAGTATATACATACGGGGGAGAAATCTACACGATCATGGGCAATCTGAAAGTGGATGCTCCGGAAGCCGGCGGGAGTGAATATCTGTTGGAAATAAACGGCAGTGTCGATGTACAGACTTCTGATGAAATGAATCAGGAAAAAGCCGTGAGTATGGAAGAAAACGAACAAAATGAGCCTTCTGGCGATGGCAGTGTTTCTCTTACCGTGTACTGCGAAAACAAAATTTATGGATTTTATGGGACAGCAGAAGTAATTGAGCGGCAGGAAAACAATGTGCAGAAAATAGAACTGCACGGGCATAAGGAAGGATTTTACGATAGCGAAGAGGCCCTCTGATACTGGCACACGCATAACAAACTGGTCTTGGAAGCAGGGAGCATTCTCTGGTGGATATTGATGAGAGGAGATAACAAGGATGAAGTATGCAAAACTTGGCAATTCAGAACTTATGGTTTCCCGCATCTGCATGGGATGTATGGGATTTGGCGACGCAAAAAACGGACAGCACAGCTGGACTCTTGATGAGGAACATTCCCGCGAAATCATTCGACGTGGATTGGAATTAGGAGTGAATTTCTTTGATACGGCCATCGGCTATCAGAGCGGCACCAGCGAACAGTATCTGGGGAGAACACTCCGGGACGCCGCAAGACGGGATGATGTGGTCGTAGCCACAAAGTTCGTGCCGCGGACCCAGGAAGAGATCAACGCGGGAATTACCGGACAGCAGCACATTGAACGGCTGCTGAATAAGAGCCTGTCCAACCTGGGAATGGATTATGTGGATCTGTACATTTATCATATGTGGGACTATCAGACGCCCCTTTACGACATCATGGACGGACTGAACCGAATGGTAAAGGCAGGGAAAGCACGTTACATTGGAATATCCAACTGCTTTGCATGGCAGCTGGCCAAAGCCAATGCTCTGGCAGAAAAAGAAGGCTTTGCCAAATTCGTTTCTGTACAGGGACATTATAATCTGATATTCCGGGAAGAAGAACGAGAGATGGCAAAACTCTGCGCCGAGGACAACATCGCCATGACGCCTTACAGCTCCCTGGCGGGCGGACGCCTGTCCAAACACCCGGGCGAGACCTCCAAGCGACTGGAAGAAGACAGCTACGCCCGCTTCAAATACGACGCCACCACAGAGCAGGACGCCATCATCATTGACCGGGTGGCAGAGCTGGCGGACAAACACGGTGTGACCATGACAGAAATTTCCCTGGCATGGCTTCTCACCAAAGTGACCGCTCCGGTAGTGGGCGCTACAAGGCTTCATCACATCGAAGGCGCGGCCAAAGCCGTAGACCTGACGCTCAGCGACAGCGAGATCGCTTATCTGGAGGAAATGTACGTGCCACACAAGCTGGTGGGCGTCATGGCGCAAAACACGCCGGAAGCCGCCAAAGAAAAACATGTGTGGGGCACCGGGAACCAGAAGCTGGATGACTGAGACAACATTCTGTTGAAAAGATAGCGGATGAGGATGCCACTCCTTCAGGATTCTTGTTTACAAAAAGTCGAAATAAAATATTTTATGCTTGATTTATGTATAAACGACAATTTATAATAAAGGTAATTATCTGACCAGATTTTCATATCTCAAATGAAAACGCTGTACTGAAATGCGGAACAGAAAAGATATCTGAAAGAGGACCAGGAGGGAGTGAGAACTATGATGGGAGTGATGGAGAAGCTGCTCAGCGAGGAGCGCGATGAAGGACGAATGGAAGGCAAAATGGACACTTTAGTGCAGCTGGTCTGCGAGGGAATTCTTACGATTTCGGATGCGGCTGCCAGATTATCCATGTCGGAAGAACAGTTTCGAAGACTCATGGATGAAAGGAAGTAATTACGTGTAGTGACAAGTGGATAACAATGATATACGCGGGGCAGCGGCACTGAAATGATCAGGATGCTCTCTTTCGGGCAGGCAGGTAAAATAATAAAACTTGCCGTCCGGGAGAGGGCATTTTTTATGCCCCATTTTTGTCCAAGGGTTTTGCCCAAGAATATTTTTAGCATAACTAAAACCTATGACTCTGCATATAAACCAAGTATTGGCTATTTTAAATTTTCGGTGCTATAGTAAAAACAGAACAAAGGAAATGCCGGCAGAGAGAGGTGAAGCAATGATTGGTTACTCGGAGAAGATGGTCGTCCGGAATCTGAAGGACGCCGGGTGCAGCCCGGAGATGATTATAAAATTTATGGGTTATGCGCAGGAAAGTAAAAAGGAAGAACAGCTTTCACTGCTGGAAAAGCACCGGAAAGAGCTGTTGGATAAAGTTCACGTAGAAGAAAAAAGAATTGACTGTCTGGACTATCTGATTTATCAGGTGCGGCAGAACAGGATTCGGATTTGAACAGCAAAGTAGATATATTAGTAGGAGGAAGAAAAATGAAGAGAATAGAGAATAAAACATTTGATGAGGAGCGGGCGCTCTATGGAAGTCATGGAATTATACTGAATCACTGTGCGTTTGACGGTCCGGCGGACGGGGAGAGTGCGCTGAAGGAAAGCAGCGACATTACCGTGCAGAACACCTTTTGTAATCTGCGGTACCCGTTCTGGCATGACAGCGAACTCAGAATTGAGGATTCGGAGATGACGGAGCTTTGCCGGGCGGCGCTCTGGTATTCGGACAATGTGAAGATTACCGGCACAAAGATGCATGGAATCAAGGCGCTTCGGGAATGCAGCAATGTAAAGATAGGGGAATGCGATATCGTTTCTCCGGAGTTTGGATGGTCAGTGAAAAATATTGAGATGCGCCGCTGCCACGCTGAGAGTGAATATTTTATGATGCGTTCGGAGAATATTCGTTTTGAAGATGTGCAGTTTAAAGGGAAATATTCGTTCCAGTATATTAAGGATGCGGTATTTGAAAACTGTGTCTTTGATACGAAGGATGCCTTCTGGCACGGTCAGAATATCACTGTGAGGAACAGCACTATCAAAGGAGAATATTTCGCATGGTATTCTGATGGGCTGACGCTTATTGACTGTAAAATTATCGGAACCCAGCCGTTCTGTTATTGTAAGAATTTGAAAATGGTCAATTGTGAAATGATTGACACCGATTTATGCTTTGAAAAGTCCGATGTGGAGGCAACCATCACAACACCAGTCATCAGTATTAAGAATCCGCATTCCGGCCGCATTGTCGTTCCGGAGGTTGGCGAGATGATCATGGATGACCCGGAAGCGAAGGGTGAGGTTGTCCTGGAAAATGTAAAGAAGAACGAAAATGAGGAGAGGAAAGAGGAGAAGCGTGTGTGCGATTGTGCATAGGAAAGGAAAGAAAGACAGACTCTCCGGGGATTCCCTACCGCTGCTGCGTACTCTGCTGTGGCTGTCCATTCCCACTGTAATAGAAGAAGTTCTTGCGACGCTGCTCCAGTATGTCGACACCGCTATGGTGGGACAGCTGGGGGAGCAGGCCACCGCTTCGGTCAGTATCACAACCAATGTGACCTGGCTGGTAAACAGTATTCCCGGAGCCATCGGCACGGCCATGCTGGTACTTATATCAAGATCGGAAGGCGCCGGACAGAAAGAACAGGTAAAAAAGCTTGCGCAGCAGGCTTTTTTGCTGTCTTTGGTTTTCGGACTGGTATTAGGAGGGGTATCAGTTCTGCTAAGCAGTCGGATTCCCGTGTGGATGGGAGCGGAGGCATCTATTCAGAACACGGCTTCCCGCTACTTTTTTATTATCAGCCTGCCTATGGTATTCCGCTCCACAAGCGCGATCATGGGAGCGGCGCTTCGGGCTGTGCAGAATACAAAGACGCCCATGCTCATTAATGTAGCGGCCAACGGTGCAAATATCCTGTTCAATTATCTGTTTATTTATGTGCTGGGATATGGCGTGGAGGGAGCAGCCGTCGCCTCGGCTATATCTTATGTGCTTGCCGGCGTTTTTATGTTTCTGTCGTGCCGAAAAAATGAGCTGCTGCGCTGGGAATGGAAACATTTCGCGCCGGATGCCGGATTGCTGCGGCAATGCGCCGCCATAGGGACGCCGGTGCTTGGCACCAGCATGGTTTCCTGTTTCGGCTATGTGGTGTTCGCCAGTCTGATTTCCGGTATGGGGACCACTGTATTCGCGGCCCATTCCATTGCCGTGACGGCGGAGACTATCTTTTATGTGCCGGGGTATGGACTGCGTTCCGCCGCCTCCACCCTCATCAGCAACGCCCGCGGCGAAGGAAATGTACAGAAGTTAAAAACCGTGGCGAAGGTGAGCATTGCTTTGACTGTCGCCATGATGTGCATGAGCGGCATATTGCTCTATCTCGGCGCGCGGCCGCTGATGGGAATCTTCTCGCCCAGCCAGGCGGTGGTAAACCTGGGCGCGCAGATGCTCCGCCTGGTGGCACTGTCCGAGCCGTTTTTTGGCCTGATGGTCGTGCTGGAAGGAGTATTTTACGGCCTCGGCCGCACTCGATATGCCTTCGTGGTGGAAAGCATCGGCATGTGGGGCGTGCGGATTTTCTTTACATTTCTTGTGGTGAGAGTCTGGGGGATGGACCTTCGCGCCGTCTGGTACTGCATGATCGCTGATAATGTCTGTAAAGCGGTACTTCTGGCTATGCCTTTCCTGAGCCGGGCACGGCGTAGGATACTGCTGGAAAAATAATAAAAAACCCGTCTGTTTCTTAGAAAATGAAGCAGATGAAAAAAAGTCGCACGGTATCGTGCGTTAAAAATAAAAAAAGGGACCGCAATCATGCAGTCCCTTCGTTGTGTTTATTACAGCATTTCATCCAGCATCTTCTGGATATTGTCGCCCATGGCGGCTGATAATTCCTGTGCATTTTCAAGGCTTGTGCCTTTTACGCCGTAGTAGAACTTGATCTTAGGCTCTGTTCCGGACGGACGAACGCAAACCCATGCGTCGTCGTTTAAGTCATAGTACAGAACGTCGGAAGCCGGAAGTCCGGTTTCGGTTTCTTCGCCGGTGGCAAGATTCTTTACAACACCGGTCTTGTAATCTCTTGCGGAGAGTACCTGATAGGAACCGATGCTTGTAGGAGCTTCTGCACGAAGTGTTTCCAGAATCTTCTGAATCTGTGCCTGTCCTTCGATACCGGCCAGTGTAACAGACTTCACACTGTCTAAGTAGTAGCCGTATTTCTCGTACATGTCGATCATAGCGTCCCACATGGTCTTGCCCTGGGTCTTGTAGTAGCAGGCAGCCTCGCAGAGAGCCATGGTGGCAACGATGGCGTCTTTATCTCTTGCGTGAGTTCCGATCAGGCAGCCGTAGCTCTCTTCCAGACCGAAGAGGTAGGTTCCTTTTCCTTCTGTTTCCATACGGAGAATCTCTCTTCCGATCCATTTGAAACCGGTGAGAACTTCCACGAACTTAGCGCCGTAAGCCTTTGCGATGGCGGCAACCATGTTGGTGGTAACGATGGAGGAGATAACCTCGCCGTCAGCCGGGATGCCTTCTTTGGCAGCAATCTGGCTTAATGTGTACTCAAGAAGGAGACATCCGCTCATGTTACCGGTCAGTACATGATATTCTCCGTTGTTGTCTTTTACGTAGCAGCCGAGACGGTCAGCGTCCGGGTCTGTGGCGAGAACCAGGTCAGCGTCTTTTTCTTTTGCCATCTTCATACCAAGCTCAAATGCTTCGCTGGATTCCGGATTCGGGTATCCTACGGTCGGGAAGTTGCCGTCCGGCAGCTCCTGTTCCGGAACAACATATACATTTTCAAAGCCGAGCTCATGAAGCACCCGTCTTGCCGGTACATTTCCTGTGCCGTGCAGCGGTGTGTAGATGATGGTGATATCTTTCTGCATCTTGTCGATGGCGTCCTGATTCTTGATCTGTTTTTTAAGAGCGGCGATGTACTTGTCGTCGATGTCTGCGCCGATTACTTTGTAAAGGCCGGCAGCCATGGCGTCGGAAGCGGTCATGGTCTTCACTGTGGATAAATCCTCGATGGCGAGAACCTCAGCGGTAACGCCTGCGTCATGAGGAGGAGTAAACTGAGCGCCGTCTTCCCAGTATACCTTGTATCCGTTGTATTCCGGCGGGTTGTGGCTGGCGGTGATATTGATACCGGCGATGCAGCCCAGCTCGCGGACAGCGAAGGAAAGCTCCGGTGTCGGTCTTAATGACTCGAATTTATATGCGGTGATGCCGTTGGCTGCAAGAACTCTTGCGGATTCATCGGCAAATTCCGGTGACATACGTCTGGAGTCGTATGCGATAGCTACGCGATTGTCTTTTTTGCCCTGTTTTAAAATGTAGTTGGCCAGACCCTGAGTGGCACGGCGTACAACGTAAATATTCATACGATTGATACCTGCGCCAAGTACCCCCCGAAGACCGGCAGTTCCGAAAGCCAGATTGGTGTAGAAACGCTCTTTGATCTCGTTCTCATCATCTTTGATGGCGCGGAGCTCTGCCTTTGTCTCCTCGTCAAAATAAGGATTGGATAACCATTCGTTATAAACATCCATATAGCCCATTTCTTTGTATACCTCCCATAAATTAAATTGACAGATAACGCCCGCAGTTCATCCGATGCATTTCCCTTGCCGGCAAATGCACCTGCTTCCGGACATTATCCAGGTTATGTGCATAGTATACCTTATTTTGTGGAAAATTGAAAGGATTCCCTTTATAAAAATAAAAAAATAGTGTATGATTAACAAGAATGTATCAGAAAATTTGTACAACACTGACACATGACAGAAATGTTGCCTTGAAGAGGTGTACATTTCATAAAAAAGAAAGAAAGGAAACAGACATGGAAAATAAAGTCATTGCCGTTGTGGCAGGAAGAGAGATCACCGAGGAAGAATTCGCGCAGTTTGAAGCACGGATTCCACAGGAGCAGCAGGCATACATCAAGACGCCGGAGGGAAGGAAACAGGCGCTCACCCAGTATGCCAACTATTTCCTGTTTGAGAAACTGGGGCAGGAGAAAGAATACGATAAGAGCGAGGAATTTCTCACCATGCTGGACGGCGTCAGAAGAGAGCTGTTAAGTCAGTACGCCCTCACACAGACGGTAAAAAATATCCGTGCCACAGAGGAGGAGTGCCGGGCTTACTACGAGGAACACAAGGATGCTTTTAAGAAAGGAGCTCAGGCGTCAGCTAAACATATCCTGACCGCCACAGAAGAGGACGCCAATAAGATTCTCGCGGAGATTCAGAACGGTGAAAAGACATTTGAGGAAGCTGCCAAAGAATATTCCACCTGTCCTTCCGCAGCCAAAGGCGGAGATCTCGGTACCTTCGGCAGAGGACAGATGGTGAAAGAATTTGACGAGGCGGTGTTCACCGCAGAAGTCGGCAAGCTTCTGGGCCCGGTGAAGACAAACTTCGGCTATCATCTGATCCGCGTGGACGCACTGACAGGAGAAGGAGTAGCTGCTTTTGAAGAGGTGGCTCCTCAGATCACCCAGCAGATCACAGCGGAGAAACAGAACAAAGTATATATGGAAGTCCGGCAGGAACTTATTGAGAAATACGGACTGGAATTTAAATAGGCAGAAAAGTAAGAAAATATTCATAAAAAATGCAAAATTTATCAGGAAAACACTTCCTTTTTTATTTTGTACGGGGTATAATAAATCCGTATAACTTAGGGCGATGGTATATACATCGACAACTGTGAAAACAGAAGAATATATTTAATGGAGGTTATTTATTATGGCTTTAGTATCAGCAAAAGAAATGTTACAGAAAGCGAAAGCAGGACACTATGCAGTTGGTCAGTTCAACATCAACAATCTGGAGTGGACCAAATCAATCCTGTTAACAGCAGAAGAGTGCAAATCTCCTGTTATCCTGGGTGTATCCGAAGGCGCGGGCAAATACATGGCCGGATACAAAACCGTTGTCGGTATGGTAAACGGTATGCTGGAAGAGCTGAACATCACAGTTCCTGTAGCTCTGCATCTTGACCACGGTTCCTACGAAGGAGCTAAGGCTTGTATCGCAGCAGGTTTCTCCAGCATCATGTTTGACGGTTCTCATCTTCCATTCGAAGAGAACGTAGAGAAAACAAAAGAATTAGTAGCAATCTGTGAAGAAAAAGGTATGTCCATCGAGGCAGAAGTTGGTTCCATCGGCGGCGAAGAAGACGGCGTAGTTGGAATGGGCGAATGTGCAGATCCTCAGGAATGTAAAGCAATCGCTGACCTGGGCGTTTCCATGCTGGCAGCCGGCATCGGCAACATCCACGGCAAATATCCGGAAAACTGGGCTGGATTACAGTTCGATGTACTGGATGATATTCAGAAATTAACCGGAGACATGCCTCTCGTATTACACGGCGGCACAGGTATCCCGGAAGACATGATCAAGAAAGCCATCTCCCTCGGTGTTTCCAAGATCAACGTAAACACAGAGTGCCAGATCGCATTCGCAGAAGCTACACGTAAATACATCGAAGCTGGCAAAGACCTGGAAGGCAAAGGCTTCGACCCACGTAAATTATTAGCTCCTGGCGCAGAAGCAATCAAAGCTACTGTAAAAGAAAAAATGGAGATCTTCGGATCCATCGGAAAAGCTGAATAATAGTTCTTGTAATTAAAGTTTTTCTGTGATATATTAACTATGAAAAGGGAAAGCCAGAACGGCCTGCCCCGTAATGTCATAGTTACAGAGTAACTAAGCCGTCACTGTGGGGAGTGGCGGCTTATTTTTACGGCACTTTACATAAAATTCCAAAAGAATTTATGATAAATTTATAACAAATTTCGTCTTTTTCGTTGACTTTCTTCCCTTTTAACGATATTCTTTTAGTAGAATAATATAAGGAGGAATATCAATGAAGGACGTAGTAATAGTTAGCGCGTGCAGAACGCCAATTGGTAAGTTTCTCGGAATGTTTAAGGATGTCAGCGCAAGGGAGCTGGCGATGACAGCGGGAAAGGAAGCGATAAACAGAGCTGGCATCGAGCCTGCAATGATTGATAACGTTGTTGTGGGACAGGTGTATGCCGGAATGCAGGGAAGTCTTCCGGCAAAACAGATCAGCTATCGTCTCGGATGCCCGGCAGAAAGTAATGCCTGCGTGGTTAATCAGAACTGTGCTTCTGGTATGCGGGCTCTGGAGATCGCCTGCGACAACATTGCCATGGGCAAATCCGAGATCGGTCTTGTAATCGGTGTGGAAAATATGACACAGGCGCCATATATGCTGCCGAAGGCAAGAGGCGGATACCGGATGGGCAACGCGGAAGTAGTGGATTCCATGCTTCATGACGCTCTGATCGATGAGCTGTCCGGCGGACATATGGGTGTGACTGCAGAAAATGTAGCAAAGCTTTACGGTATCACAAGAGAAGAGTGTGACGAGCTGGCTTTAAGAAGTCATCGTCTGGCATGCAAGGCCATTGATGAAGGTAAGTTTAAAGAAGAGATCGTTCCAGTTGAAGTAAAGATGAAAAAGAAAACAATCCTCGCCACAGAGGATGAACATCCGATCAGAGACTGCAATATGGAAACTCTTTCCAAACTTCGTCCGGCTTTTATCAAAGATGGCGTGGTTACAGCTGCCAACGCTTCCGGAATCAACGACGCAGCTGCAGCTGTTGTTGTTATGAGCCTGGATAAAGCAAAAGAACTGGGCGTAACACCTCTGTTAAAGATGATCAACATCTGCGCGGCAGGCGTAAAACCGGAGATCATGGGCGTTGGCCCGGCGGAAGCGATTCCAAAAGCTCTCAAATTAGCCGGACTGAAATACGAAGACGTAGATTACTGGGAGATCAACGAAGCATTCGCACCACAGTTTATCGGATGCGGACGTCAGCTTGAGAAGAACTACGGCATCAAGATCAATATGGACAGAACCAATGTGAACGGTTCCGGTATTGCTCTTGGACATCCAATCGGATGTACCGCTCTGAGAATCATTGTATCCATGTACTATGAGATGAAGAGAAACGACTATAAGATTGGAGGAGCTGCACTTTGCGTGGGAACAGGCCCGGCAATGGCTTCTCTTTGGACAACAGAAATTTAAATTGCAAAGTATACGCCGGGGATGTGAAAGCGTCCCCGGCGTATTATTTTGTCTTATTTCACCCGCTCCGGCGCCAGAGGCATTTCCCAGGCGTCGTGGTCGGTGTGCAGCAGCTTATGTGCCATGCGGGATAGCGGTTTCTCCAGATACTCATCGTAGACTTTCTGTATTTCCGGATTCTCGTGGGAGAAACGCAGTTTGCTCTTGGAATCCAGAAAATAGAGATTCTTGGAGCGGATTGCAGCCATCTCGCGGCCTTCGTGAATCGGCTGTCCGCCGCCGCCTACGCAGCCGCCCGGACAGGCCATGACTTCCACAAAGTGATAGAAGACCTTGCCTTTGCGTACTGCCTCGATCAGCCGGCGGGCGTTTCCGAGACCGCTGACTACGGCGACTTTGACGGTGGTGCCAGCGATGTCGATGGATGCTTCCCGCCAGCCGTCCATGCCGCGGATGCCGTAGAATGCGTCCGGTTCCGGATTCTCTCCGGTGGCCATGTTGTAGCAGGTGCGGAGCGCCGCTTCCATGACGCCGCCGGTGGCGCCGAAGATCACTCCGGCTCCGGAGCCTTCGCCGCAAGGGGAGTCAAAATCATCCTCCGGCAGGCTGTAGATATCGATGTTCAGGGAACGAAGATAATTGACAAATTCCCTTGTATTTAAGACTACATCCACGTCCGGGCCGGTGCCGGTGCTGTCCATGGTCGGCAGAGCGCACTCGGCTTTTTTTGCGATACAAGGCATGATAGACACGCTGAAAATGTTCTCCGGATCCTCGTGGATTTTGTCGGCAAAATAGTTTTTGATGATGGCGCCGTGCATTTGCTGTGGAGATTTGGCCGTGGAAAGGCATCCTGTCATATCCGGATACTGGGATTTTAGGAAACGTACCCAGCCCGGGCAGCAGGAGGTAAACATCGGCCACTGGTAGTCTTCTTTGTGATGAAGACGCTCCAGAAACTCGCTGGCTTCCTCCATGATGGTCAGATCGGCAGCAAATGTGGTGTCGAACACATAGTCAAAGCCCATCATACGAAGGGCTCCGGCCAGACGTCTCGGAGAAGCAAACTTTCGCGAGAGACGGAAACTTTCTGCCCAGGCAGTACGGACTGCGGGAGCCACCTGCACAACGGTGGTTTTGCCTTTGGCATTTAAGAAACCGTTCTGGGAGAATACCGGACGTTTGTCATCCCGGCCCGTGAGAGCACCCACCGGACAATGGGTGATGCACTGACCGCAGAGAGAGCAGTCGGCTTCTTTGATATTCCGGCGAAGGGAGACGTCCACGGTGGTGCGGGAACCGGTTTTGGCAAGATCCCAGACACGCAGTGACTGCACCTTATCGCAGATCTGGATACAGCGCATACATTTGATACATTTGCTCTCGTCCCGGATCAGCGGGAAATCTGACGGCCAGCTGTTATAAGTAATATGCTGCGGGTAGGATCCGGTTCCGAATTCCAGTTCGCTGGCGATTTTCTGCAGCTGACAGTTGCCTGTGCGCACACAGGTCGGGCAGAAGCAGTTGTGCTGGGACAGAATCATTTTGATGTTGATCCGTCTCGCTTCCCGTACTTTCGGGGAATTGGTGAGGATTTCCATGCCTTCTTTTACCACGTTGTTGCAGGAGGTGACAAGACGCTCGATGCCCTTTACCTCAACCACGCAGACGCGGCAGGCGCCGATTTCGTTGATGCCTTTTAAATAGCAGAGGCTCGGCACCGGCATTTTCGCCTCTTTGCAGGCTTCCATGATGGTGATTCCATCTTCCACAGTGACAGGTATATTGTTGATCGTGATATTTACCATTCCTCTACTCGACCTCCTTTAAATACTCCGTAGCCAAAGTGGTCGCAGCGGAGACACCGGCGTGCTTCCTGTGTGGCTTCTTTTTCTGACATTCCCTTTTCCACCAGCTCAAAATCCTGTTTTCGTTCGGTGGTATTTCTCTGCATCATGGTGACGCGGCCGCAAGGGGATTTGTTCTCGATTCTCGGGTCCGGAACCTTCACTTCGCTTTCTATAATATGATTATAACCCAGATAATTGTCTATATTGGCGGCAGCTACTTTGCCGGCTGCGATGGCGCGGATGACTGTTGCCGGACCGGAAACGCAGTCGCCTCCGGAGAAAACGCCGTCCACATGAGGGATGGAGCTGTCGTCCGAAGCGAGAATTCTGCCTCGTCTGACCGGAAGTCCGGCGCGGGCGAATGACTCGGAGACAATATCCTGCCCGATGGCAATGATGATAATATCACACGGAATGTGTATCGGTTCATGGTCGGAATCGGCAGGCATCGGGCGTCCGCCGCTGATGAGACCGATGATCTTCGGGTCGGCGACCATAGCGATGACATTACCGTCTTTGTCTGTTTCGATTTCTTTTGGAGCGTGAAGTTCAAGAATCTCTGCACCTTCAGCAATCGCTGCCTCGATCTCTTCTTCCAGGGCGGTCATGTCGGCCTTCCGGCGGCGGTAGAGAACGCTGACGTTCTTGGCGCCGAGACGGATGGCGGAACGTGTGGCGTCCATAGCAACGTTGCCTCCGCCCACGACGATGACATTTTTGCCGGTGAAGTCCGGATTATTGCCCTCTCCGATGTCCCGGAGCATCTGAACAGCGGAGACGACGCCCTTGGCGTCTTCCCCCGGAATCCCCAGCTTCTTATCCGTATGAGCGCCTATGGAAACATAGACGGCGTCATAATTTTCCCGGAGCATTTTAAAGGAAAGCTGTCCGTCGCCGTCACCGATGGAGGTATTGAGCCGTACTTCCACGCCGGTCGCCAGGATATTGGAGATATCTTCCATGAGACGGTCCTTCGGCAGCCGGTAATTCGGGATACCGTAGTAGAGCATGCCGCCCAGCTGGCTGCGCTGCTCAAAAACGGTACACTGATGCCCCATCTGCTGCAGATAGTAAGCGGCGCTCAGTCCTGACGGACCGCCGCCGATAATGGCAACCTGCTTGCCCGTCGGTTCGGAACAGGCCGGAGGAGGAACAAGGCCGCAGTGGTCTGCTGCATAGCGCTTCAGGCCGCGGATGTTGATGGAGTCGTCCACGATATTACGCCGGCATTTGGTCTCGCACGGGTGCTCGCAGACCAGAGCGCAGGCGGTGACAAAAGGGTTATCCTTCCGGATCAGCCGCACGGCGTCGGCGTATCTGCCTTCTGCCACGAGAGAGATGTATCCCGGAATATCCACGCCGGCAGGACATAAGGTCACACATGGCACCGGCTGTTCCAGATGGAAAGAGCAGTGACCTTCTTTTATGTGTTCGATAAAATCGTCACGGAATCCTTCCAGTCCTTTTAATACCATCAGGCCGGCCTCGTAACCGATGGCGCAGTCGGAACTGTTGTAAATGACCCGGGCGGTCCGCTCGATGAGATCCAGCGTCTCCAGCGTGGCCTTACCGTCCAGTACGTCTTCCAGCATCTCAACGAGAAGGCCGAGGCCGATACGGCACGGTACACATTTGCCGCAGGTCTGTGTATGGAAAAGTTTCAGAAAAGATGCGGTCATATCCACCGGGCACAGTCCGGGCGGAGCAGCCACGATCCGGCGCTCCAGATCCTTGTACAGATCATCTACGACAGACTGTGCTTTGGTTTTGGTAATCACTTCAAGTCTGCTCATGTTTCCCTCCTTAAGCTTAGTAAAAACGTTGTTATTTAAAATAGATGCAGAAAACAGAGATCATGAAGAAGTGTTCAAAATCTCTGTTGTAAGTACATGGTGTGATATCAGAAAGCATCGAAAAAATATTTCGAAATACAGCGCCTTTGCCGCAGGCGGAACAAAGGAAACAGATATAATCTTTTCCTTGTGCCCTGCCTTTCCCGAAATCACAGGTTTATCTAATCAATAACAACTTTATTATATCATATGTGCATAAATAAAGAGGGGGAAAAGTCCGTGAAGTTATGGTATTTTTTCGACCATTATCAGAATTGCAGTGTTTTCAGGCAACAAGTGTCCCGGTTCCACGGAAAACCTTTCGCCGCAGTCCCGGAGCAAGCCAGACCGCCAGAAGTATTTTGATCAGATCTGCCGGCAGGTATGGGATGACTCCTGCCCAGAGCGCCTGGGAGAAAGTAAGGTTGGCCTGTGCCGCGAGCCACGCCGTGCCGAAGGCGTAATTGACGAGGGAGCCAAGCACCAGCCCCAGAAACAAAAGAGCCTTGCTGCTGCATTTCTCAAAAAACAGGCCGCAGATAAGTGCCATGAAGATAAATCCGATGAGATAACCGCCTGTTGGTCCCAGCAGTTTTCCGAAGCCGGAACCGAAAGAGGAAAAGACCGGGAGACCCATCAGACCGATGGCCAGATAAATGAGATAACTCACCGTGCCAAGCTTCCATCCCAGGATACATACAGAAAAATAGATGGCAAGGTTGGTGAGAGTGATGGGAACCGGACTGACCGGGATGGGAATGGACAGCGGCCCGAGGATGCAGAGAACGGCGGCCATGATGGCGGTGAGCGTCATCTGCGCGGTGGTGAAAGCGCGGTACGGTGCGCGTTCGCTGGTATTCATGCGGCTCTGCGGTGAGCCGGTACATTTGTTATTCTGGGATATGTTTGTGTTTTTTTCTGATGATGTCATAATGTTGTCCTTTCTGATTCAGCTTTTCGTTTCTATACGGAATTTTCCCGCAGGGAAAGCATTTGCTAATTTGGCAGGATAGTTGTATGATAGGGTAAGCTGCCAAATTATATTGTTATCATAGAGGCAGATTGGATTATTGTCAACCAAAATATTTAAAATGGTTGACAATTAAGAACGTGAAATGTGACAAATGGTACATTTAGCGGGTAAATGTATCTTTATCTTATAGTAAATTTATAATATATATCATAAAAGGGAGGCAGAGTACCATGAACACCGATACCATGACAAAATACAGCGTGGAAGAATTGAAATGTCCGAAATGCGGGCATCCTCACCAGATGAGGAAGTATTCCGTCATCAACGTGACGGAGAAACCGGGGATGAAGGAAGATATTTTAAAGAACCGGATTTTTAATTTTGACTGCGAGAATTGCGATCTGGTAGCGCCGCTGACCTATGAGAGTATGTATCTTGACAGCAAGAAGAAGCTGGCAGTCTGTCTGTCTACTGAGGAAACGGATCTGGAGCAGCTGAAAAACTGGAAAAAGAAAAGGGGGATGACTCTCAGGGTTGTTGACAATATCAATGATTTAAAGGAGAAAATCATGATCGCGGAGAATCTTTTGGACGACCGGGTGGTGGAGATTGTGAAGATCGCTTACCTGCGCCGTCTGGAGGAGGAGATGAAAGAGGACACGCTCATGAATATCCTCTTTGATTATCACGGAAATGATATGTATTTCCTTGTGTTCTTTGAGAAAAAAGGAATTGGCAGAATGCCGTTTGACCTGGATCTGTACCGCACTACAGCCAGCAAGTACGAAAGGCAGATCAAAGCCCATTCCACAGACGAGTTTATGAAGGTCGATATGAAATGGGCGGGGGATATTTATTTTCAGCGGAGCTGAATCAGTCTGCATCGCTCTGGAATTCCCGGCGGATGGTTCTTTTCAGCTTTTCAATGATGACCGGCGACATGGCAGTGAAATATGTATACAGTTCCGGCAGACTTCGGAGCCGGACGTCGATGGCGGCGTAGCGTTCCATTTTATCAAAAAATACATGGATGCCCGAGTCGATAATCCGGATAATGAATTCAGATGGATATGTATGGAGAAGCTGATTTTTTACATCCTTCGTACAGGAGATGATCTCCAGATCCAGTTTGCTTTTATTGGAGAGCTGAGGAAAAGGCTCTGTGAGAAGAAGGGATTTGTAATAATTCAGCCGGAGTAGGTCTTCCTGTTGTTCGAAACGTTTTGTCATGATGAAATAGCAGCATATTTCAAAGTAATTTTCAATCATCTCACGTTTGAGATGCGGTAATAGTAAATCAGAGTACATTTGTCTTGGCCCCTTTCTAAATATGTCTGATTTTTTATTATCCTGTCAGAAAAGTGTGCACGACAGTTTCTATTTAAAAATGATACATTATGTTATAATTTTTGAGTAGGTTTAATCTGTCCAAAGGGGAAGGGATTTTTGGACAAGCTGTCAGAAAAAAAGGAGGCAAGGCAAGTGTTTCGTGAGAATATCGGAGAGAATCTCAGGGAAATACGAAAGAAAAAGGGCAGGATCAGTGTTGCCAGGATTGTGGATAAGATTAATGATTATGGCTATGAATTGTCGGCGGATACCTATTACAAATGGGAGAGGGGAACAAGGAAGCCGCCCTGTGACGCCATCCCCTACATCGCCAAGGCGCTGGGAGTCAGCGAGAATATGATTTTTCATCTTCATGAAGAAAAGGAGAAGAACGAGGAAACTTCATTTCCGGAGGGCATTTACGCCGCCATGGAGAAAAAAGACCAGGCGCTCATCGCGAATCTTATGATTCGGCTGAAAGAAGGCGAGAAAAGATGGTAAATGTATTGGCTTTTTCATATAGGAACAAATGTATTCTGAAAATTAGCGCTGATATTTTATAAATTTTATCCTTGCGCTTACATAAGAGCTATGCTATAATGAGAAAGCTGTTTGTAACGATGATAATTGATGCTTGCATCAATAATAGATGAAAGATATAGTTTTAGAAGAGGTGAAGAAGATGCGTGAAGGAATCCATCCAAAATATTATCAGGCAAAGGTTGTCTGCAACTGCGGCAACGAGTTTGTTACAGGTTCTACAAAGGAAGATATCCATGTAGAGATTTGTTCTAAATGTCATTCATTTTACACAGGACAGCAGAAGGCTGCTAAGGCTCGTGGACGTATTGACAAGTTCAATCGTAAGTATGGCATGACTCAGGAATAATAACCATATGGTTTTATAGAGGCGGCGGCGCTGGTATCATGATGTAACATATCGTGATTTAAGCGTCGTCGCTTTCTCTTTACACGGGGATTTTCCAACGATGAAAGGAGGAATCCATTTGAAGAGAACGAGTATCGGCGGACAGGCGGTCATGGAGGGCGTCATGATGAAGAACATGGAACAGTACGCTGTGGCTGTCCGAAAGCCAAACAATGAGATAGAAGTGATGAAGGGCGAGTATGAGAGTCTGGGAAACCGCTACGCCATCTGCCGGGTACCGATCATCCGGGGCGTGGTCACCTTCGTTGAGTCGCTCTACATCGGTATGAAGACTCTGGCGTTTTCTTCTTCTTTTTATGAAGAAGAGGAAGAAGAACGGGAACCGGGACGGTTTGAGAAGGCGCTCACACGGATATTCGGAGATAAGCTGGAGAGTGTGATCATGGGACTCACCATCATGGTTTCCGTTATACTGGCGGTGGGCATCTTTATGCTGCTGCCGTTTTATCTTTCCAGCCTGCTGGAAGGAGTGATCGCATCCTACACGGTGCGCACCCTCATTGAGGGCGTCATCCGGGTGGGGATTTTCCTTTTGTACATCTGGCTTATTTCCAAGATGGAAGACATCCGCCGGGTATTCATGTACCATGGGGCGGAGCATAAGACTATCAATTGTCTGGAACACGGTGAAGATCTGACGCCGGAAAATATCCGGAAATATTCCCGGTTCCATAAGCGCTGTGGCACCAGTTTTCTGCTGATCGTGATGATTGTCAGCATAATTGTTTTTTTATTTATCCGCGTAGATCAGGCGTTGCTTAAAATGCTGCTGCGGGTGCTTTTGGTGCCGCTGATAGCGGGCATTTCCTATGAGTTTATCCGGCTGGCCGGCAGAAGCGATTCTAAGATCATGGATATTTTAAGCCGTCCGGGTATGTCTTTGCAGTATTTTACCACCAAAGAGCCGGACGATAAGATGCTGGAAGTTGCCATTGCATCGGTGGAAGGTGTTTTTGACTGGAGAGAATACGTGAAGGCCATGCGGAACGGAGAGCTGGAGGACTGAGCGGCATGACAATAAAAGAAGTCAGGGAAAAAATACAGAAACGGCTGAAAAAGTCTGGAATTGAAGATTTTGAATATGAAGCCTGGGCGCTGCTGGAATGGAAGCTTGGCATCGGCAGGGCGGAGTATTTTATGGATCCGGACAGGGTGATTCCCGACGAAGCGTGGGAAGATCTGAACGCGGTGCTCAGAGAGAGAGAACAGCGCGTTCCGCTCCAGTACCTCATGGGAAGCTGTGAATTCATGGGTTATTCTTTTGATGTAGATGAACGGGTGCTCATCCCCCGGCAGGACACAGAGTGTCTGGTGGAGCTTGCCGTGGAGAAGATACGGGAGAGGGAAGAAGAGCATACCTGCCGGGTGCTGGATCTGTGTACCGGCAGCGGCTGCATCGGCATCAGCGTGAAGCTGCTGTGCCCGGAGGCGGAAGTTACTCTGGCGGATGTGTCGGAGGGAGCGCTTGACGTGGCAAAGAAGAACGCCTGGAATCTGGGAGCTTCCGTCCGGCTCGTGCAGGGCGACCTGTTTGAAAATGTACAGGGAACCTATGATTATATTTTATCCAATCCGCCCTACATTCCTTCTCAGGTGATCGAGGAGCTGATGCCGGAAGTCCGGGACTATGAGCCGAGACTGGCGCTGGATGGAACCGGAGACGGTCTTTATTTTTACCGGAGGATCACCGAGGAGGCCGTGTATTATCTGAATTCCGGCGGCTGCCTGCTTTTTGAAATCGGTCAGGAGCAGGGAGACGATCTTCTTTCTATAATGAAGGAACAGGGATTTGAGGAGACAGAGATACGGAAAGATCTGGCGGGCCTTGACCGAATCGCCATGGGACGATGGCCGGGTAAGAAAGAGCCTTAGCCTTAAAAGAGCAGGAAACAAAGATTCATAGATAAAATAAATAGGAGGTACATCATGTTTGATAGATTGGAAGATTTGGTGAAGCGTCTGGAAGAGGTCATGGAAGAACTCAGCGAGCCGGATGTGGTCAACGATCAGGCGAGATTCCGCAATCTGATGAAGGAACAGAACGAGCTGACGCCTATCGTGGAAAAATACAATGAATATAAAGACGCCAAGCAGACCATCGAGGACAGCGTGGAGATGCTGGAGGCAGAGAACGATGAGGAAATGCGTGAGATGTTAAAGGAAGAGCTGTCTGACGCCAAGGCGGCAGAGGCAAGATGTGAGGAGGAGCTGAAGATTCTCCTTCTGCCGAAAGACCCTAACGATGACAAGAACGTTATCGTGGAGATCCGTGCCGGCGCAGGCGGAGATGAAGCGGCACTTTTCGCGGCGGAAATCTATCGTATGTATAAGTCTTACGCCGAGTCCAAACGGTGGAAAACCGAATTTATCGATGTCAATGAAAACGGTATTGGAGGTTTTAAGGAAGTTTCCTTCATGATCAACGGTCAGGGCGCTTACTCCCGTCTCAAGTACGAGAGCGGTGTGCATCGTGTACAGAGAATCCCTGCCACCGAGTCCGGCGGACGTATTCACACGTCCACTATTACCGTGGCCATCATGCCGGAAGCCGAAGAGGTGGACGTGCATCTTGATATGAATGACTGCCGGTTCGACGTGTTCCGTGCGTCCGGTAACGGCGGACAGTGCGTCAACACCACGGACTCTGCGGTTCGTCTGACTCACATCCCGACAGGTATCGTTGTGTCCTGTCAGGACGAGAAATCTCAGCTGAAAAATAAAGAGAAAGCCATCAAGGTACTTCGGGCAAGACTTTATGAGATGGAATCTGCCAAAGCCCACGACGCCGAGGCGGAGCTGCGCAAGAGCCAGATCGGTACCGGCGACCGTGCGGAAAAGATCCGTACTTATAATTTCCCGCAGGGACGTGTCACAGACCATCGTATTAAGCTTACCCTGCATAAACTGGAAAACATTTTGAGCGGAGATCTGGACGAGATCATCGACAGCCTCACCGCAGCCGACCAGGCAGCGAAGCTGAGCAAGTTACAGGAGATGCAGGCGTAATGAAAGAATGGAAAAAAAATATCCGTCGGGTGGTGCCTTATGTGCCGGGTGAACAGCCGAAACAGACGGATGTGATTAAATTAAATACCAATGAGAATCCGTATCCGCCTTCTCCGAAGGTGCAGGAAATGTGTCGTCAGATTGATAATCTTCGGCTGTATCCGGATCCGGCAGCGGCCCGTCTTGTCAATGCCATTGCCGATTACAAGGGTCTTGACAGCAGCCAGGTCTTTGTGGGCGTGGGCTCCGACGATGTGCTGGCGCTGTCCTTCCTCACATTTTTTAACAGCGGGAAACCGATCCTGTTTCCGGATATCACCTACTCTTTTTATGATGTGTGGGCGGATCTGTTCAGGATCCCTTACGAGACAAAGGCGCTGGATGAGGCGTTCCGGATTCGCAAAGAAGATTACTACGGAGAAAACGGCGGCGTGATCTTCCCGAATCCCAATGCACCGACAGGCATTCTGATGCCGCTTGCTGACATCCGGGATATCCTCGATCACAACCAGGATGTGATCGTCATCGTCGACGAGGCGTACATTGACTTCGGCGGACAGACGGCCCAGGAACTTCTGAAAGAATATGAGAACCTGCTGGTGGTGCAGACCTTCTCCAAGTCCCGGTCTCTGGCCGGACTGCGTATCGGCTACGCCATGGGATCGCCGGAGCTGATCAGCGCACTCCACAATGTGAAATATTCTTTTAATTCCTACACCATGAACCAGCCGTCCATTTTACTGGGAGCGGCCTCCGTGGAAGACGACGACTATTTCCGGGAAACCACCGCAAAGATCATCGCCACGAGAGAGTGGTTCAAAGACGAGATGCGGAAGCTCGGCTTTACATTTCCGGACTCCAAAGCCAACTTCCTCTTTGCAGCTCACGAGTCCGTGCCGGCAAAAGAAATCTTCGAAGCCGCCCGCGCCGAGAACATCTACGTACGCTACTTCCCGAAAGAGCGCATCGACAACTATCTGCGTATCACTATCGGCACAGACGAGGAGATGCGGAAGTTTGTGGAATTTTTGAAAAGATATCTGCATAAATAGGGATTTGTCGAGGTGGAACTGCGGTTTTGATAAAATCTGAGGATGTAGGAGCAGACGAGATTTGCAACGCTGTATACACTATAGAAAAACGCAGGCGGGAAGCTCTTCTCCTCCACCTCGGCAGGCTAATTATGGGAACATAAACGATACTATCCCCATGACGCCTGCGCTCACAGTCGTCGCCGACCTTTCCCGCTGTGTTTTTCTATTGAGATATGATGCCGCAAATCTCTGTCTTATTGCATCACTAAGATTGTGACAAAACTCCCGTTCCATCTCGACGGCATCTGTATCAGAGGAGCGTGCTCTTCAGTCTGGTTGCCTGCTTGTATTGCGATTGTTCAATGACAATGCGAAAACAGGTCATTTATATGCAACCTGATCCCCCCATGATTGATCATATCTGCTGTTTTGCAACGTGGTACAGGATTTTTATAGGGATGGAAAGAGTGGTTTTTCACAACACAGATGACGTTTTGGACACAGACAGTTTTCGACCGCGAGCTGTGAACGAGGGCTGTTGTATTTCCTGGGAAAATATATTCTATAGGTCAGACCGAGTGAGGGTCGAGTCGGGAGAACCTGTCTGTGGCCTTACGCCATCGTCTGTGTATCATCCCTTTTCATCTCTATAAATCCCCATTTTTTCTTAATTTATCATAGTAATTACTCCAAAATTGTTGTACAATGAAAAGAAGGAACGCACGCACTGCCGCGTACATTTCAGAATGAACGTGACCGTACGCAGTATCCTGTAATATACTTTAACAAAGGGAAAACTTTTTATTCGAGGAGGATTACCATGAAGAAGATTTTATTTGCTGCTTCTGAATGTGTACCGTTTATGAAAACGGGTGGACTTGCAGACGTTGTGGGGGCATTGCCAAAAGAGTTTGACAAAAATGAATGGGATGTCAGAGTTGTTATGCCGAACTATCGGGGGATTCCGGATAAGTTCCGCAATACTTTTGAGTATGTCACACATTTTTACATGGGCACTGGTCCGATGGTTCCGCATACCCATGTGGGAATCATGAAATATGAGTATAATGGTATTACGTATTATTTCATTGACAATCTGGACTATTTTGGCGCGGAGAAACCGTATGCGGACACCAGGACAGACGTGGAGAAGTATATTTTCTTCTGTAAAGCAGTATTATCCATTCTTCCGATCGTGGATTTCAAACCGGACATTATTCACTGTCACGACTGGCAGACCGGTCTGATTCCGGTATATCTGAAGACGGAGTTCGCGGCGAACCCGTTCTTCTGGGGCATCAAGACGATTATGACCATCCACAATCTCCGGTTCCAGGGTATCTGGGATATCAAGACCATCAAGGGCCTTTCCGGACTGCCGGATTATCTGTTCACACCGGATAAGCTGGAGTATAAAAAAGATGCCAACATGTTAAAGGGCGGCATCGTTTATTCCGACTTTATCACTACTGTGAGCAATACGTATGCTCAGGAGATCCAGACGCCATATTACGGCGAAGGGCTGGATGGACTTTTAAGCGCGAGAAATCAGAGCCTGTTCGGTATCGTAAATGGTATCGATTACACTGCATATAATCCGAAGACAGATGAGTCTATCTATTCGAAATATGATGTGAGAAATTATAAAAAGGGAAAAGCTGCCAATAAGGAAGCTATTCAGAAAGAGCTGGGTCTGGAAGTCAATCCGGATAAGTATCTGATCGGCCTTATTTCCAGACTGACAGATCAGAAAGGTCTTGATCTGATTCAGTATGGTATGGAACGTATTGTGGACGACAATACACAGCTGGTTGTCATCGGTACCGGCGAGCAGAGATATGAAGATATGTTCCGTTACTATGCATATCGTTATCCGAACAAGGTATCTGCGAACATTCTTTATTCTGACGATCTGGCACATAAATTATATGCTGCTGCAGATGCATTCCTGATGCCGTCTCTGTTTGAACCGTGCGGACTGACACAGATTATCGCCTTCCGTTATGGAACGGTTCCGATTGTAAGAGAGACCGGCGGACTGAAGGATACCGTAGAACCACTCAATGAATTTGAGGATACCGGAGATGGTTTCTCCTTCACGAACTATAACGGTGACGATATGGTCAATGTCATCAATTACAGCAAGTACATTTTCTTTGAGCAGAGAAAGATCTGGAATAACATGGTCAAGAGAGGTATGAAGAAGGATCTCTCCTGGGGTGTTTCCAAGAAACGTTACGAAGAGATCTATAATACGCTGATCGGAAGATAGAGTTGAGCTGAATACGACTGTGGTTTTAATATAATTTTACTGAAAATTTTTAATTAAAGTCTTTTTTGCCATAAACAATAAAGAAATATATCCCCCGCAGGAGAGAGATGATTGATATGCTCTTCCTGCGGGGGTGTTTTTATGTGCGGCTTTGTGAAGTCTTCCCTTTAATCCGCTCCTTACCCATAGAAATATTTCTCCAACAGCCTGTCAAGGCACCAGCGATAGTTGATCCGTTCGGTATCTGCCGCTGCTTTCACCGGATATTTCCGATATATTTCCCCGTTGATGGACAGCGTCACGGTGCCCACGGAATCTCCTTCGCGAACGGGGGCGTTCAGGGAGGGGAGAAGATCGGCGGTGCAGACCGCTTTTTCTTCTTCTGGATTCAGAAGAAGGGTGACCGTGCCCGGCTGACTGATGTCGCAGACCTGTGCCTGCCCGTGATCGACGGGAAGCTGGCCGGGGATGTCGTCACCCAGGGAGATGGTCACATTTTCAAAGTTCTCTATGCCGTAGTCCATGAGTTTGCGGGTGTCTTTCCATTTGTAACTGCGGTTGGGCGGCCAGCCGCTGCCGAGAACTACGGAGATCAGCAGGCGGTCGCCAGTTTCCACGGCGCCCACGAAGCAGTAGCCGGCGCCGTTGGTGAAACCAGTTTTTACGCCGATGGCGCCGGGATAGGAAGTGAGGAAGGCGTCTTTGTTGCTGAGAGAGTAGATCTGCCCGCCGGTGATTTCTTTGATGGTATAGGAGGATTCCTGAATGATACTCCTGAAATCCTTATTGTTTAAGGCGTGGCAGGTGAGGATGGCCAGATCGTAGCAGGTTGTGTAATGATTGTCGCTGTCCAGACCATTGGGAGTCTCAAAAGAGGTCTGATAGCAGCCGTAGGAGCGGGCTTCTTCTGTCATGGCCTGGCAGAAAGCCTCCACGGAACCGCCAAGATGTTCCGCGATGGCGATGGCGGCGTCGTTGTAAGATTCCAGCATGAGGGCGTAAAGCAGGTCGGACAGAAGAAACTGGCTGCCCGCTTTTGCACCCAGATGTACTTTCGGGGCTGAGGCCGCCCGCTCGGAAAATGTAACCACGTCCGAAAGATTACCGTGTTCCAGAGTATAAAGGCAGGTCATGATTTTGGTGGTGCTGGCCATGGGCAGCTCTGTTTTTTCCTCTTTTCCAAAAAGCACCCGCTGATTTGTTCCGTCCATTAAAATGGCGGCTTTTGCATAAAGTTCCGAAGGTATTTCCGCTGCGCGTGTTTTTATGGTATGATAAGGAGAAAGAATGAACAAAAGAAACAGGCATAAAAAAGAAATATATTTTTTCAAAGGAGTACTCCTTTCTGGAAATGCGGATTCGCAAAAATGTATTACATTTTATGCCGGAGAAAAGGATATATGATATCCGGGGAGGAAATGATGTTTTATCGTTGTAAAAATTGCGGAGGAAATGTAACCTATCATCCGGAAAAGAAAAAGATGATTTGTGAAAGCTGCGGCAGCGAGGAAAGTCAGCAGGAGATTCCTCAGAAAAAAATCCACATCTGCAGCAACTGCGGAGGGCAGATTGAGACGACAGAATATACTCTCGCCTGCCGCTGCCCGTACTGTCAGACATTCCATATACTGGAGGACCGGATGGAGGGAGAATACCGGCCGCGGCTGCTGCTTCCCTTTTGTCTGGACAGACATCATGCGGCGGAAAAGCTGAGAGAAACTTTTGCCGGAAAAATGTTTCTGCCGTCTAACTTTTGTGCGGTGTCCAGTCTGGAGTCCATGGAAGGCATTTACGTTCCTTTTTGGATGTATGATTTTCACAGTCACATTTATTTTGAAGGCGAGGGTGACCGGGTGAGAACCTGGCGGGAAGGCGATTATGAGGTGACGGAGACAAGGGTGTACCGGCTGATACGGGATTTTGAGGTGGATTATGACAAGATTCCGGTGGATGCGTCGGTGGCTATGGAAGACGGAATGATGGATCTGCTGGAACCTTACCAGTATGGGGAACTTGATGATTTTTCACCGGAATATCTCTCCGGCTTTCAGGCAGACATCTATGAACAGAACAGTGAGACATTGCGGCCGAGAGCAGAAGAAAAGGCAGACGGTTTTTCGGAGGGATACCTTGCAGAAGAAAACGCAGGCTACGCCATGGTGCGGCCCTTCACAGACAGGAAAGAAAACCGGGTGGAGGACAGCTTTTTTGCATTTCTTCCGGTCTGGAAATACATATACCGTTATAACGGAAAAGAATATCCTTTCTATGTAAATGGACAGACCGGTAAAGTCATTGGCGCGCCGCCGGTCAGCCTGGCGCGTGTGTTCGGCATGAGCGCCGCTCTGTTTGCCGTGATTTTCTTCTTTCTGAAAATGTTATGCTATCTTCTGGAGGTACTGTAAATGAACAAGACATATCGGAATATTATAGTGGGAGTTCTTGTAGCCGGTCTGATTCTTGGCGGGCTGGGGCTTTTCCTCAAATACGGCGTGTTCCAGGGGATGATGACCTCGAAACAGGCGCGGACCAATACCCAGTGCCTGACCCAGGAACGCATTTTTGACGAGGCAAATGTATTGACAGACGCCCAGGAGGAGAGCCTGTTTGAGCTGCTGTCAGAAAAAGAACAGATGACAGGCATGGATATTGTGCTCCTGACTATCCGGGAACCCGATATCAATGATTATTATGAGATTCGGGACTACGCCCAGTCCTATTATGAGGAGAATAAATTCGGCTGGGATCAGCCAAACGGCGACGGCGTCATCTACGTGGACAACTGGGCGACCGGCTACTGCTGGCTTTGTACCACGGGAAAAGCATCGGAGAAGCTTGACGACGGAACGATACAGTTCATCATAAACCGGACTAATGAAACTATCAACGAAGATCCGTACGGAGCATACAGGACTATGATCGATACAGTGTCATCGGAAATGCAGAATCTGAATCTGTTCCATTTCCGTATCGGCAATTTCTGGCTGCTGTTGATCGCACTGATCGTTGCGGCAGTTTTTGCGGCCTGCAACCTCATCGGCAACAAAGGAAAGGTCACCACGAGCCGATCCACGTACGTGCCGGACGGTGGTGTAAAGATTAACCGGCATCAGGATATCTTTCTCCGCTCCCATGTGACGCGGACGAAGATAGAAACCGATCACGATTCCGGAGGAAACGGCGGAGGGGGCTCCATCGGAGGAACCGGAGGACACGGAGGCGGCGGAGGCCGTCATTAAAGGATATCATGTGAGGATAGGAGAGATAATAATGGAACAGGAATTGATGCAGCTTGGCGATTTCAGAAAACTTTACGACGCACATATGGGCAATCATTTTCCACCGGATGAGCTCAAGCCATTTTATATTATGGAGAGAGCGGTGAAAGAAGGTAAATATTTTCCATATGGATACTATGAGGACGGGGAACTGAAAGCGTATACCTGTCTGATAAAAACCGGAGATTTCTTTTTGCTGGACCATTTTGCTGTTATGGAACAGGGAAGAGGAAAAGGAACCGGAAGCCGGATTCTTGATATATTAAAAGGGCATCTGACGGATAGAGAAAGCGTGCTGCTGGAAGTGGAGGAACCTTTGGCAGAGGATGAAAGAGAACTTGACCTGCAGAAACGCCGGATTCAGTTTTATTTGAGGAATGGCGCCCGGTATACAGAACTGAAGGCAAGGGTGTTCGGCGTGCCGTATCGGATTCTCAGCTTTGGACGGGAACGGATGAGAGAGAAAGCACAGGAAGCCATGGAAGTTTTATATCATTCCATCCTGAACGATGAAATGTACAGGAGAAATGTATGTTTTGCGCTTGATAAACAAAACTAAATGTGATATGTTTTTTGCGGGAAATATTGTTTTTCTCTGGGAGGAAGATCCGCAGACGGATCAGACCTGCAAATGATGAGATTACCGGGGTACGAGGGTGTGCCTTTTACAGCCTGCGCAGAAGCGTTTTTTACGTTTGCGCAAGCAATGTGCGCCCCTGCCCCGTTTTTTTAGTTTATGGAGACGAAATTATTACAAAAAAGGAGTGAGAAGCATGGCAAATGTGATTTCAGACGAGACGATGGAATATGTCGGAATACTGGCAAAGCTGGAACTTTCTTCTGAGGAGAAGGAGAGGGCGAAGGAAGATATGGCAAAAATGCTTGACTATATTGATACATTGAATGAACTGGACACCAGCGGCGTGGAGCCGATGAGTCATGTTTTTCCGGTTCATAATGTGTTCCGGGAGGACGTGGTGACAAACGGAGACGAGAGAGAAGAAATTCTTGCCAATGCACCGGAAGCAAAAGAGGGAGCTTTTGTGGTTCCGAAAACATTTGATTAGAACAGGAGGACGGCAATGGATTTGATGAAAGATACGGCTGTGACGCTCAGTGAGAAAATCAGGGCGGGCGAGATCACCGTCATGGATGCGGCTATGGCGGCCATGGACGCCATCAGGGAAAAAGAGTCTGCCTATCACTGCTATGTGACAGTTCTTGATAGAGAAGCAGTATTAAAGAGAGCGCAGGAAGTACAGAAGCTCATTGAAGAAGGAAAGCTTAACGGGCCGCTGGCGGGCGTGCCGGCGGCCATCAAGGACAATATGTGCACCCGGGGTGTGCGCACCACCTGCAGCTCAAGGATTCTTGAAGATTTTGTGCCGCCTTACACGGCGGAGGCAGTGGAGAATCTGGAGAAAGCCGGCGTGGTCATCATCGGAAAGACCAATATGGATGAATTTGCCATGGGAAGCACTACGGAGACCTCATATTTCGGCGCAACGAAAAATCCATGGAACGAAGCCCATGTGCCGGGCGGTTCTTCCGGCGGTTCCGCAGCGGCGGTGGCAGCGGAGGAATGTATTTTTGCGCTGGGTTCTGACACCGGAGGTTCCATCCGGCAGCCGGCGTCCTACTGCGGTATCGTAGGCATGAAACCGACCTATGGAACCGTATCCCGGTACGGACTGATCGCCTACGGTTCCTCTCTGGATCAGATCGGGCCTATGGCAAAGGATGTGCGGGACTGCGCGGTGATTCTCGACGCCATCGCTTCCCACGACGAGAAAGACAGCACTTCCGTGAAGAGGGAGGACGGCGATTTTATCTCCGCTTTGATCAATGATGTGGAAGGCATGAAGATTGGTATCCCGAAGGACTACTTTGGAGAGGGGCTTGATGAAGATGTGCGGGAAGCCGTTCTGAAAGCGGCGAAGGTGCTGGAAGCGCAGGGCGCCGTGGTGGAAGAGTTTGACCTCGGCCTTGTAAAATATGCCATTCCGGCCTATTATGTCATCGCCTGCGCCGAGGCCAGTTCCAATCTGGCGCGGTTTGACGGCGTCAAGTACGGATACCGCACGCCGGAATACGAGGGACTTCATAATATGTATAAAAAGACCCGCTCCGAGGGATTCGGCGAAGAGGTGAAGCGCCGGATCATGCTGGGCTCCTTCGTGTTAAGCTCCGGCTATTACGACGCCTACTATCTGAAAGCTCTTCGTACAAAAGCCCTGATCAAACAGGAATTTGACAAGGCATTTGCAAAGTACGATGTGATTCTCGGGCCGGCGGCGCCGACCACAGCTCCGAAGCTGGGCGACAGCCTGAGTGATCCGATAAAGATGTACCTGGGAGACATTTATACTATTTCCGTGAACCTTGCCGGTCTGCCGGGTATCACGGTTCCGTGCGGAACGGACAGAAACGGTCTGCCGGTCGGCCTGCAGCTCATCGGCGACTGTTTCAAAGAGAAAAATATCATCCGGGCGGCGTACACGTACGAGCAGAACCGGGGATTTGCCATGAACGCGCCGGCAGCGGCGAAAGAAGGAGGGGAAAACAGATGAGCAGACAATACGAGACTGTCATCGGTCTGGAAGTGCATGTGGAGCTTGCCACCAAGACGAAGATTTTCTGCGGGTGCAGCACGGAGTTTGGCGGCGCGCCGAATACCCACACCTGTCCGGTCTGTACCGGAATGCCGGGTTCTCTTCCGGTATTAAATAAACAGGTGGTGGAATATGCCGCCGCCGTGGGGCTGGCGACCAACTGCACCATCACGCAGAATTGTAAATTTGACCGGAAAAATTATTTTTATCCGGATAATCCACAGAATTATCAAATTTCTCAGTTATACTACCCGATATGCCGAAACGGTCATGTGGATATTGAGGTGGACGGCCGCAAAAAGTCCATCGGCATCCACGAGATCCACATGGAGGAGGACGCCGGCAAGCTCATCCACGACCCGGTCACGGGCAATTCTCTGGTGGACTTTAACCGAAGCGGCGTGCCGCTCATTGAGATCGTATCGGAGCCGGATATGCGTTCGGCGGATGAGGTCATCGCCTATCTGGAGAAGCTGAGGATGCTCATCCAGTATCTGGGGGCTTCCGACTGCAAGCTGCAGGAGGGCTCCATGCGCGCCGATGTGAATCTGTCGGTCCGCGAGATGGGCGCGGAAGAGTTCGGTACCAGGACGGAGATGAAGAACTTAAACTCCTTCAGCGCCATCGCAAGAGCCATCGAAGGAGAGACAGAACGGCAGATCGACCTGCTGGAAGAGGGCAAAGCCGTAGTGCAGGAGACCCGCCGCTGGGATGATGAGAAAGAATACTCCTATCCGATGCGTTCCAAGGAGGACGCCCAGGATTACCGATACTTTCCGGAACCGGACCTGCCGCCGATCATTATTTCCGATGAGTGGCTGGAGGAGATCCGCAGGAGACAGCCGGAGTTCCGTGATGAGAAACAGGCACGCTATAAAGAAGAGTACGGCCTGCCGGAATACGACATTGACATCATCACTTCGGACAAGACGCTGACCGATATATTTGAGCGCTGCATCGCGCTGGGCGCTGCGCCGAAAGAGATTTCCAACTGGCTCATGGGCGACACAATGCGTCTCTTAAAAGAACAGGAGATGGAAGCCGCCGACCTGCATTTCAGCCCGGAGCATCTGGTAAAGATGATTGCCATGATTGAATCCGGAGCCATCAACCGCAAGGTGGCAAGAAAGGTCTTCGAGGCCATCTTCAAGGACAATGTGGAACCGGAAGCCTATGTGGAAGAAAATGGTCTGAAAACCGTCAGCGACGAAGGCGCACTGCGGAAAGTCATCGAGGAGATTGTGGAGAACAATCCGAAGTCCGTCGAGGACTACAAGGCCGGCAAGAAAAAAGCCATGGGCTTCTTTGTGGGCCAGACCATGCGCGCCATGAAAGGCAAGGCGGATCCGGCCATGGTGAACCAGATTCTCCGGGAGATTCTGGATTAGCGCGGACGGACGCACTGATTGCCCGGCAAATGCTGTGGCGCAGCTGCGCGAGGCGGCATATTTCACATGTATATACAGAAAACACAACGGAAGGACACCGCGCCTTCCGTTTCTTGCATTAAATGTGAAGAGAAAAAGTTTGGAAGTGAACTTCCAGATCTGCCATTATTGACGCAGCAAGTGCGTCAGGAAAGAGGGAAATATGAAAAAGATTCCAGTTTTAAATTCCATGGAAAAGACCCGGGACACCCGGTTTTTAAAAAATTATACGTTAAATTATACCAACGCCGAGGGCGGCGAGAAGATTTATGAGACGGTCAGCAACTTTGACTACGACAGCCCGGAAGAGCTGGGAGAGCGTGCCTCCGGCGTGGTCATTGTGGGCTGGAAGGACGGCAGACTGCTTCTTTGCCGGGAATTCCGCATGGGCGTCAATCATTTTGTTTACAACATGCCGGCAGGGCACATCGACCAGGGAGAAAATGTGGAGGAATGTGCCGGGAGAGAGCTTTTTGAGGAAACCGGACTGGCTTTGAAGAAGGTGTATCAGGTGCTGCCGCCATCCTATGCATCCCCGGATTTGAGCGATTCCTCCGCCTGGGTGGTCTTTGCCGAGGTGGACGGGGAGCTGCCCGGCGGCGTCTCCGAGCATACAGAGGCTGACGAGTGGATACATCCGGGTCTGTACAGCCGTGAAGAAGTGGCAAAGCTGCTCAGAGAAGAGCGCTTTTCGGGAAGAGCCCAGATGGCAGCGTACTTTTTTGCCGCAGGTTTTCCGATGAATACCGGTAAGCTTTCGGAGGGACATTTGTGAAAAAAGAGGGAGAAGGAAATGAAAAAAACACAATTATATGCTAATACATTAACGGATAAAAGAGTTGCCGTCGTGGGAGTCGGCGGTGTGGGCGGTTATCTGGCCGGGATGCTCGGGCAGGTCTGCCCGCATCTTACGCTGGCGGCAAGGGGCGGACGGAAGGAATCCCTGCAGAGGAACGGGTTGATTCTCCACAGTGATTATAAAGGAGAGCTTACGGCCGTGCCGGAGCAGGTGGTGGAAACTAAAGACTTAAAGAAGCAGGATTTCATTTTTATCTGTGTGAAAAACTACTCGCTGGAAGAAGTGTGCCGGGAACTGGCGCCGGCAGTCACCGATGAGACGGTGATCATTCCGGTGATGAACGGCGTCAATCCCGGCGAGCGGGTGCGCAGCTATCTTGGAAGAGGAACGGTGGTGGATTCCCTCATTTATATTGTGGCCTTCGCCAATGAAGACTACTCCATCACCCAGCAGGGGGACTTCGCCCGGCTGTGCATCGGCATAAAAGATGCCGCCGTGCAGCAAGAGAACGAGGCTGCCGTATACCAGAAGAAAGCCGCACCGCAGGAAAAAGCAGCGGAGACCGCCGCTCTCCTGACGGCTGCAGATATAGACTGCGAAGTCGCCGCGGACATTGAGGTGGAGATCTGGCGCAAATACATTTTAAACTGTGCGTACAACGTGGAGACGGCGTTCTATGATAATACCATCGGGCAGCTGCGCCGGGATGAGAAGACGGCGAAAGAATACGAAGCGCTTGTGAACGAGGCGTACCAGGTGGGGCTTGCGAAAGGCGTTGCCATCCGGCAGGAACACATTGACGCAATTATTCATCGTTTCTATTATGAACTGGCCGATGACGCCACCAGTTCTCTGCAGAGGGACATCCGTGCCGGGCGCCGGTCTGAGGTGGATGTGTTCGGCGGTTACATTGTGCGGGAGGCGGAGCGACACGGAATACCTGTGCCTGTTTCACTGAAAATGTACGAAAAACTGCGGGAGTTTCAATAAAAAGCCCGTAAAACTGCGGTTTGCCCGCAAGAATTTCGTCAGAATATGTTTATTGACTTTGTAAAGAAATGTGTTATATTAAAAAAGATTTGTAAAAATAAGGTAAATCAAGATGGAGTGGAGGTTTATGAGCAAAGGAAAAAGAAAAACATTGGGAATACGGAAGTTTTTCAAGGGAAAGTCCGGAAAGAAGTTTCTGGTTTTTCTGGAAGTACTGCTCGTGGCAGCCTTTCTTATGCAGCCGCACCTGTACTATGATGGAACAGCCTCTAACTTTTTCAAAAGATTTTACGCAGATTCCATTACGATCTGCGGGGGATTATGGATTATTCTCGTATTCCTTACAGTTAAAGAAGTACATTTGAGCGATAAGCTGAATAAACGTATCAGCTGGGCCGTGGCGGCGCTGACGCCGTTGGCTGCGTTTTTATGGCTGGAATATTACAACCATATGCAGTTCTGGGGACCGCTGAGCCAGATACCGGCTCTTTATCTGGTGCTGGATCTGGTTATCTATTATGTGATCTATCTGTTTCTGCTGCTGATTTTCAACAGCGTCCGGGGAGCTTCCGTCGCCATGATTGTTGCAACGGCATTTTTTGGAATCCTCAACTATGAGCTAACGGTATTCCGGAGCATGTCCTTTATTGCTTCAGATATCTATTCATTCCTCACGGCGCTTTCCGTGGCAAATACATATCAGGTTGAGATTGATGTGGATACGGCAGAGTTTTTCATGCTGGCGCTGGTGCTCGTCGCGCTGTTGTTTAAGCTGAAGAAGTTTAAGCTGTTCCGCTGGAAGGCGAGAACCGCATTTGCTGCGGCGTATGTCTTCCTGTTTATGGGATTTTGTCAGGTATATGTGTTCAGCGATTATCTGGAAAATATCGGCGTGGATTTCCGCGTGTACCGTCCGCAGTATAAATACCGCTATTATGGGACTCTGCTGACGACCATCCGTACCTTCGGGTATCTGCATGTGACAGAACCGGAGGGATATTCGGTGGATGCAGTGCAGGAGATCACCGATGATTATGTGACAGCTGAGGAAAGCTCCGGCGGTACAGCTGATGTATCTTCCGACAGCACAGTAAATAAACTGGACACCATAAAACGGCTGGACAGCGCCGAGGTAAACGCGGCGGAGATAAAGGATAAGAACAGCACAGACGCAGCGGGTGGAGATACCGCGAACAGCGAGGGCGCCGATGTGTCAGGCAGCACGGCTGAGGCAGCAACCGAAGATTCCACGGAGGCTGAGGCCGAAGAGCAGAAAGCGGACGGCGCATCCGGCGATGCGGATGGAAAGAAGAAAAATAATCCGTCGCAGAAACCGAATATTATCGTGATCATGAATGAGTCTTTTTCGGACTTAAAGGCGGTGGGAGATATGGAAACCACCAAAGATTACATGCCGTTTTTCCGCAAACTAAAAGAAAATACCATCAAAGGCTACACCTATTCTTCCGTATTTGGAGGAAATACAGCTAACTCGGAGTTTGAGTTCCTCACAGGCAACAGTATGGCTTTTCTGCCGGACAACTCCGTACCGTATCAGTTATTCCTGAGAAGCAAGACGGCGGGTCTCACCCATACGCTCGGAGACCAGGGATATGGTCCTCTGTACGCTTTGCATCCGTACTATCAGACCGGATACAGCCGGTATAAGATATATCCGCTGATGGGATTTGACCGTTTCTATACATCGGATGATTTTTCCGTGTTCACAGATACGGTTAATTATCACATCACAGATCAGGAAGACTATGATAAGATCATTAGTCTCTATGAAGAATCACAGAATACAGATTCGCCGTTTTATCTGTTTAATGTAACTATGCAGAATCACGGAAGCTATGATGGAAGTCTTCTGGAGACCGGTGATTCCGTCCGCTTGGAAGGCAATCTGGCAGGATATTCCAAAGCGGAACAATATCTGAATATGGTTAAAATGTCAGACAAAGCGTTAAAACGCCTGATCAATTATTTTAAAGAAGTAGACGAACCGACAGTCATTGTATTTTTCGGAGACCATCAGCCGGATCTGGAAGATGATTTTTACGATGCGCTGCTGGGACAGAGTGTGGAAGATCTGGAAGGAGAAGATCTGGAACAGCTGTATAAGGTGCCTTTCCTGATCTGGGCCAACTATGATATAGAGGAACAGACCATTGAACGCACCAGCAATAATTATCTGAGTACTTATCTTGCCGATGTGGCAGGAATTGAGAAGACAGGATATATGGAATTTTTGACAGATCTTCGGGAGAAGATTCCATGTATTAACGCCATTGGATATTGGGGAGACGACGGAAAGTTCTACGAGATTGAGGATGAGAGTTCTCCATATTATGATTTGATCCATCAGTATAATCTGCTGGAATACAATAATTTATTTGGAAAAGAAGAGCAGCAGACGTCGTTTTTCTATCTGCAGAATCAAAGTGCCGGGTGACCGGTTCGTATAGGGGGAGGGTAAAATGGTATCACAGAAGGTAACAGTTATTAATCCTACAGGCTTGCATGCCAGGCCGGCGGCAGTTCTTGTCCGGGAAGCAAAACAATTTGAGTCGGAGATTTATGTCATGGCGGGTACGCGGAAGGTGGATGCCAAAAATGTTCTGGCGCTGATGGATGCTTCTATTGTGTGCGGTATGGAAATTACGGTGCAGTGTATCGGGGCGGATGAAGAAAAGGCGCTTTCGGCGCTGGTTCAGGCTGTGGAGAGCGGACTGGGAGAATAAAACGAATGATAAAACGGTGAAACCGAAGAATAAAATCGTTATTAAGTGTAATTTTATAGAGTTGTATTCCCAAACCGGGGGCAGCCGCATGATTGCGGCTGCCCCCGGTTCTTTTAGTATGTATAAAATTTCTGAAAACTTACTGCAGGCGACTCTGCACCGTGTTCCGGTAAAAACGGAGCAGAACAACTTCCAGAAGTTTTCCGAAAGTGTCATCGTCCATGCGCTGCAGGGATTTTAACAAATCCGGTTCCTCCAGAAGTGCGCCGATGATCTCGCTGGCTACCGGAGCGGCTGTCTGGCTGCTGTCGCCGGAAGGAATCAGGGAGACGATGGCACCGAGAATCATCCGGGTATTTTCGTAAATAGGCGGTTCCAGACGGATATAGCCAAAACAGGAACGTGTGACCTGCGGGCTGCGTCCGTGCAGTAAAAGCGCGTGAAATGGTTTGATGTAAGTGTTGGCCAGATCGTCTCTGGCTTTGAGTACCTGGTACAGGTGTTTTTCCATCTCCGGTGTGTCTGCGAAAAGAGCGGATGCGTAGGAGATGACTTCATCACGGTTTTGAAGGACCGGGGCCTGCCCGATACGTATGTTGTCAAGAAGCTGATAAATCTCTGTGCCCAGAGCGGAAATGTATTCCACATCTTCCTTATGGATTGGAGATTCCGGAATAAAGGCGTCAGGCGTCTCCTGCTGCGCTTTTTGCTGCTGTAACACCTTTATTTTGGAGTCCAGCAGCATTTTATCCTGTCTGGTCAATATCGGGTTTACATGCAGATATCGATAGGAAATATGAAGTTTTACAGTAGAGATGATCAGATCGATCCCCTCAGCCCGCAGTTTGTCACAGTCAATCTCAAAGGCGGAGGTAATACCCCTCACCGCCAGATCCGGATATTCTTTTTTCAGGCTGGAAGCCAGAAGCCGTGAGCTGCCGATACCGGTGGGACAGACCAGGATGACTGAAATCTGCTGACCGAGCTTTTCAATTCGTTCTTTCGCCATCACAAAATAAATGGTGATGAAACCCGTTTCGCTGCCAGGGACAGCGCGGATGCCGAGCATCGGACAAAGCAGAGACATTCCTTCCTCGCAGGCGTGATAGATGTCCGGATAATTCTCCTGAAAATCTCCCAGCAGAGGATTCTCAATAGGGATTCCTGCCCGCAGCCGGGCTATTGTCGGCTGAATGTGGGCGCTCAGCTCCCTCACAAGCCGTTCGTCGTTCATGAAATTTATGTGCAGTATCTCACTGACCTTTTTGATAATCATGAGAGTAATCTGGTGTACGTCCAGATTCCGGATTTCTGTCAGATCCTGCTGTCCGGAAGGCCAGATGCGCTGTCCGGACAGATAAGCAGCCAGATAAAGCGTTTCGTCCACGGAAATGGACAGATGAAAAAGCTGTCGGATTTGCCTCATGATATATTCGGAAACCGCATATTCCGGCTGGATGGAAAGTTCAGAAAAGGACTGCGCCCCTTCTGCGATAAAATGATTTTGCTGCATCCGGTGGATAGACAGAGAGATATAGACCAGAAGGTGCAGATATCCATTATCGGAAAGGTGAAGATTTAACTGCTCCTCGCACTCTGTCAGAATATGATTTACCTGAAGTACGATCTCTGTCGGAAGTTCACTCCCAAACAGGGTGTCATTCATGGAGAGATCATTTTTACGCAGCTGACCGAGAGCCTGATTTTCATTGATCTGCTGACACAGCCAGGAAGTGATGGCCTGTCGTCTGGCAATTTCGGAGCCTTCAATGAAGATTCCGAGCCCCTGTCTTCTGACCAGCCGGAGGTGATATTTTTCAAACCATGGAATCAGCTGATTGAGAGTGGATGCGAGAGTACCCTCGGAGATGCCGAACTTATCTGTGAAATAAAAAGATTTCAGCGGTTCATCTGAGAAAAGCAGATCTCTGCATAACAGCGTCTGACGTTCTTTTCGATTTTCTCCGGACTGATGCTGATTATTATTTTCATTCAGAAGAGCGATCAGTTCTGCCCTTCGTTCTTCCGGTTCATCCAGAATCAGTCCCACACTTCGTTTGCGCACAAAACGGTATCCCTGCGCTCCCAGCCATTTTTCCACCGTGGGCAGCTCGCGCTGTATGGAACGGTTGCTGATGCCCAGTTCTTCTGAAATAATGCCGATGGTGACAGGATTGTCCTGTGGAAAACGGGCGAGAATTTTTATGATATTTTCTGCACGTTGAGTAAGCTGCATAGTATTCTCCTTTATTTGTATTTTTACAGGAAATGTACAGAGTATGTGACGATTCGGTGATGCGTATGTAAAATGCAAGTGGGTATCACGAATATATATGCATATATTATACAGGACTTTTTTTAGATTGACAAACGGCAAAAAATAAAATGCACTGGTGATATTGCACAAAAAGTGAAGACTGATATTAGTTAATTTGTTAATAATGAAAGGTTTTGGCATAAATGATTGGTGACAAAGTTGTAATATCATTGATTTGTAAATTGAAAGAAAGTCTTATAGAATAGAATTATCAAAAACAGAGAGCAGACCGGGACCGGACAAAGAAGAACGCTTATGAGGAGGAAGGTTCTGAAAGAGGCGGGGACGGACGGATGATCCGGGAAGCTCAAAGTATATAAGTTTTAAGAGAGGAGAAATGTAACATGAAAAATGCAGTACAACGTTTTGGAAAGTTCCTTTCCGCGATGGTAATGCCAAACATCGGCGCATTTATCGCATGGGGCTTTATCACTGCTTTGTTCATCGAAGCAGGCTGGCTTCCAAATGAAAAGCTGGCTTCCCTGAACGGACCAATGCTTAATTATCTGCTTCCAATCCTCATTGGTGTGCAGGGCGGAAGACTGGTAGGAGGAGACAGAGGAGCCGTTATGGGCGCCATCGCTACTGTCGGCGTGATCGTCGGAGCTCCTGATTATCCTATGCTTATGGGTTCCATGGTAATGGGTCCTCTGGCAGGTTTCGTCATCAAGAAGTTTGACCAGGCAATGGACGGAAGAATGCCTGCTGGTTTTGAGATGCTGATCAACAACTTCTCCGTTGGTATCTTCGGTATGATCCTGGCGATCATCGGATTTTACGCCATCGGACCTCTGATGAGTGCGATTCTCGTTATCCTGCGGGGCGGCGTTGAGATTCTTATTAACAACGGACTCCTTCCGCTGGCAGCCATCTTCATCGAGCCGGCGAAGGTATTGTTCCTGAACAACGCCATCAATCAGGGAATCTTCACACCAATTGGTATTACACAGGCGGCAGAAGCAGGAAAATCCATCATGTACATGCTGGAGACAAATCCTGGTCCTGGTTTCGGACTTCTTCTGGCGTACTGGGTATTCTCCAAAGACCGTGCGACAAAGGATTCCGCTCCGGGCGCGATCATTATCCAGTTCCTGGGTGGTATTCACGAGATTTATTTCCCGTACATATTGATGAACCCATTTGTTATCATCGGACCTATCCTTGGTAACATCTGTGCCATCTTCTTCTTCAGTATTATGGACGCAGGTCTGGTAGGACCGGCAGCGCCAGGTTCCATCATCGCGTTCCTTGCCATGTCGCCGAGAGATTCCATCCTGATTTCTGTAATTGGTGTTGCCATTGCTGCGGCAGTATCCTTCCTGGTATCTTCACCGATCATCAGAATGGCAGGAGCCAGGAGTCTTGAAGACGCACAGGCACAGAAAGACAGCATGAAGGCGGAGTCCAAAGGCGCAGCCCCTGCACGTACCGGCGCGGAGGTTGCAACGGATGCCATCCAGAAGATCATTTTCGCCTGCGATGCAGGTATGGGATCTTCCGCCATGGGCGCGACCAAATTCAGAAACCGGATCAAACCGCTGAATCTTGGAATTACCGTAACCAATACATCCGTAGATAACGTCCCTGGAGACGCGGACGTGGTGGTATGCCAGTACATTTTACAGGACAGAGCCGCAAAGAGCGCGCCGCAGGCAAGACTTGTTACCCTGGGTAACTTCCTGCAGGATCCAAACCTTGACGCTCTGTATGCAGAGCTGGAAGAAAGAGCGAACGGGGGAGCTGCTGCAGCGGCAGAAACTGCGGTGACAGCAGAAGAACCAAAGAAGTCTTCCGGTAAAGCGGTACTCATGAAAGAAGGAATCCGCACAGGACTTCCGAGCGTGAGCAAAGAAGAAGCTATCCGTGCAGCCGGCGAGCTTTTGAACAAACTGGGATTTGTAAATGAAAACTATATTGACGCAATGCTTGAGAGAGAAAAGCTTGTATCTACATATATGGGCATGGGCGTTGCCATCCCGCATGGCACATCCACTGCGAAGGGAACTGTAAAGAAATCTGGTATCGTAGTTATGCAGTATCCGGATGGCGTTGATTTCGGCGATGAGAAAGCTTACCTGGTAATCGGTATCGCCGGCGTCGGTGATGAGCATCTGGAGATACTTGGAAGAATCGTAGAAAGTCTGGAAGATGAGGAATTGCTGGAAAAACTCAAAAAAGAAGCAGACGTTGATACGATCATGAAAACTTTTGGTTAAACCGATAATTAAAATATTTTGTAGTGTATTCTTTTGAAAAATGTTCCGCCGGAGGATATCCGGCGGGACGACGTAAGCACTGCCGGACGGAAAAACCGGCCGGCTTGTACTCATAGTAATGGAGAAGGAGGGGATGTTGCAGTGAAGAATGACCGGAGAAACCGGAGGTTCTTTTTTGTACATCTCCTTCTTTTCAGATTATACAGACAGAATGATTGTCTGGCAGCCAGGAAACATCTCCCGTCTTTCTGACGGAGAGAAATTGATTTTTTCAGGAAAAGAGGAGATATATCATGAAAAAAGCAGTTCAGTTTGGAGCAGGTAACATCGGACGTGGATTTATCGGAGCGCTGCTCAGCCAGTCTGGTTATCACGTAGTATTTGCCGATGTAGTTGACGCTATTATTGACAAAATCAATGAGGACAAAACTTACACAGTTCATGTGATGGATGTGGAGTGCGAAGATCAGAAAATTGAAAATATCAGCGGCGTAAATTCCACTAAACCGGAGGCGGTTGATGAGATTGCGGGCGCTGATCTTGTAACGACAGCCGTAGGTCTTGTAATCCTTCCGCGTATTGCGCCGACAATCGCGCAGGCTATTGAAAAACGTATGGCAGAGGGCGTAAAAGAGCCAATGAATATTATTGCATGCGAAAATGCCATTCGTGGAACATCCCAGCTTAAGAAAGCGGTATATGAGAACTTAAGCGACGCCGGAAAAGCATTTGCTGACGAATATGTCGGATTCCCGGACTGTGCCGTTGACAGAATCGTACCTCCTGTAAAAAGCGACAATTTTATCGATGTTGTGGTAGAGACATATTACGAGTGGGATGTGGAACGTTCCGGTTTCAAAGGTGATATTCCGGAGATTAAAGGGATGACTCTTGTGGACAACCTGATGGCATACATCGAACGTAAACTGTTTACTTTAAATACCGGACACTGCATCACTGCTTACCTCGGAACTCTGTGGGGATTCCCGACTATCGACGCGGCTATCGCTGACGAGAAGATTTATGGTATTGTTTCCGCAGCTATGAAAGAGAGTGGAGACGGTCTCATCAAGAAACATGGATTTGATCCTGAGAAACATGCGGCTTATATCAAGAAGATCATCGGACGTTTCAAAAATCCATACCTGCAGGATGATGTTACCCGCGTGGGACGTGAGCCTCTGCGTAAATTAAGCCCGACAGACCGTCTGATCAGCCCGCTGACCACAGCTTACGGATATGGGCTGCCTGTGGATCATCTGCTGGTTGGAGTGGGAGCAGCGCTGCATTACAACAATCCGGATGACAAACAGAGTGTGGAACTGCAGGAGAAGATCGCAGCTAAAGGCGTGCGGGAAGCAGCGGCAGAAGTGACAGGACTTACGGATGAGAAACTTCTGGATGCTATCGTAGATGAATATAATAAATTAAACGCATAGATTTTCTTTAAAATAAAAGAAAATCGAAAATGACAGAAAATCGACGCTGGTTTCATTCTTGCCTTTTTTAATCCATCATGCTACACTCAACAAATGTAAAGTCCGGGCGGGAAGATATGGATCTGTGTCCGGACAGTGCCGGAACACAATATTATGTGACATTATTTAAGAAAAGGAGACATTGCTATGTGTGGAATTGTTGGATATACAGGAAAAGAAGCAGCAGCGCCGATTATACTGAACGGTTTGTCGAAGCTTGAATACAGGGGATATGATTCGGCTGGCATGGCAACCTTTAACGAACAGACAAACGGAATTGAAATTGTGAAGACGAAGGGCAGACTGAAGAACCTGGTGGAGAAAACCGACGGGGGAAAGGGCATGCCAGGGGGGTGCGGCATCGGCCACACCCGTTGGGCAACTCATGGCGTGCCGTCCAAGGCAAATGCGCATCCGCACTGCAGTGATGACAGGATGGTCGTCGTTGTTCACAACGGTATTATAGAGAATTATCAGGAATTAAAAGAACATTTACTTCAGAAGGGCTATACTTTTTACTCTGAAACGGATACGGAAGTCGTAACAAAACTGATCGATTATTATTACACGGAGACAGAGCATGATCCTCTTAAAAGCATGTCAAGCGCGCTTTTAAGAGTTCGGGGCTCCTATGCACTGGGAATCATGTTTATGGACCGTCCGGGCGTGATCTACGCAGCGAGAAAGGACAGTCCGTTGATCATCGGGCAAAATGAAGAAGGTGCATTTATTGCTTCCGACGTGCCGGCAATTCTTTCTTATACAAGAAACGTTTATTATCTGGATAACATGGAGATGGCGGAACTCAGCGGCGAGGGCATCCGGTTCTACACCATTGACAGAGATGAGATTCAGAAAGAAATGGTCACCATCAAATGGGATGCGGAAGCAGCGGAAAAAGGCGGATTTGAGCATTTCATGATGAAGGAGATTCATGAACAGCCGAAAGCGGTGAAAGATACCATAGGCGCTTATGTCAAAGACGGGGATATTGATTTGAGTGCGCTGGGAATCACCGATGAGCAGTTCAGAGAATTTCGCAGAATCTTTATCGTGGCCTGCGGATCGGCCTACCATGTGGGCATGGCGGCAAAATATATTCTGGAGGATCTGACTGATGTTCTGGTGGAGGTAGATCTGGCGTCGGAGTTCCGGTATCGTAATCCGAAGCTGACGGAGGACACCTTGGTTGTCATTATTTCTCAGTCAGGCGAGACGGCTGACAGTCTGGCAGCTCTTCGCCTGACCAGAGAGAGAGGAATTAAGACATTAAGTATTGTCAATGTGGTAGGTTCCAGCATAGCGAGGGAAGCGGATTATGTTATGTACACTCTTGCGGGACCGGAAATTGCTGTGGCCACTACCAAGGCGTACAGCACTCAGTTGATCTGTATGTATCTGCTGTCCATGTATATGGCAAAAGTGAGAGATGAAATGGACAGTATCACCTTTGACAGTATGATGAATGAACTGGTGCAGCTTCCGGAAAAGATAGCAAATGTATTATCTGATAAAGAGAGAATTCAGTGGTTTGCCAACAAGTTCGCGTCAGCAAAGGATATTTTCTTTATTGGGCGCGGACTAGACTACGCCATCTGCCAGGAAGGCAGTCTGAAAATGAAAGAGATCAGTTATGTACACTCCGAAGCCTATGCTGCGGGCGAACTCAAGCACGGTACCATCAGCCTGATCGAGGACGGAACACTGGTAGTCGGGCTACTCACACAGAGTAACCTGTGCGAAAAAACGCTCAGCAACATGCAGGAAGTAAAAAGCCGCGGCGCCTATCTGATGGGGGTAACGGAGAACGGAAATTACTATTTGGAAGATATGGTGGATTTTGTGGTTTACATACCAAAGACCGACCCGCATTTTACTACCAGCGTGGCCATCGTGCCGCTGCAGCTCATGGGTTATTATGTGAGTGTTGCCAGAGGTCTTGATGTGGATAAACCAAGAAATCTTGCCAAGAGTGTTACTGTGGAATAAGAACAGCCAAAGAATCGCAGAAAATAATATAAGTGGAAAAATGCTGTCCGGCGGAGGACAGCATTTTTTCTTGGAAAATTCCGTTAAAATTTTTATGAAATAAAAAGCCCTCCCGGCGGAATGCGCATGTACAGGGAAAGTTTTGGTGAAAAATCCGGTTGAACGCAGGACGTTTATTTGATAAAATAGGCTTTAGCAAAAAATTGTTTCAAATGTATTTATATAATAGAAGGAGAAAGCAATGATTATTCGATTAAAAGACGGTTCTGAGAAAGAGTATGGACAGCCGATGTCCGTTCTGGACATTGCAAAAGATATCAGTGAAGGTCTGGCGAGAAACGCCTGTGCAGGAGAAGTAAACGGCGAGACCGTTGATCTGCGCACAGTCATTGACGAAGACTGTGATCTGAATATTTTAACTTTCCAGGACGATAAAGGAAAGCTGGCGTTCCGCCACACCGCTTCCCATGTGCTGGCGCAGGCGGTGAAGCGTCTCTATCCGGAAGCAAAGCTTGCGATCGGCCCGGCCATCGAGGAAGGTTTCTACTATGATTTTGATATGGCTCCGCTCTCCCGGGAAGATCTGGATGCTATCGAAAAAGAAATGAAGAAGGTTATCAAGGAAAATCCTTCCATCGAGCGTTTTGAGCTGCCGAGAGAGGAAGCCATCGCATTTATGAAAGAAAAGGATGAACCTTATAAAGTGGAGCTCATCGAAGATCTGCCGGAAGACGCTGTCATCAGCTTCTACCGCCAGGGAGATTTCACTGACCTCTGTGCAGGCCCGCATCTGATGAACCTGAAAAATATCAAAGCATTTAAGCTTACTTCATCCTCAGGTGCTTACTGGAGAGGCGATGAGAAAAATAAAATGCTGACCCGTATTTACGGAACTGCCTACACAAAGAAGGCGGATCTGGAAGAACGTCTGAAATATTTAGAGGAGATCAAGCTGCGCGATCACAATCGTCTTGGACGGGAGATGGAGTTGTTTACCACCGTGGATGTGGTAGGACAGGGACTGCCGCTGCTTTTGCCGAAGGGCGCGAAGATTATCCAGACTCTTCAGAGATGGATCGAGGATCTGGAGGATAATGAGTGGGGCTATGTCCGCACTAAGACTCCCCTGATGGCAAAGAGTGATCTCTATAAGATTTCCGGACACTGGGATCATTATAAAGAAGGTATGTTTGTCCTTGGAGACGAGGAGAAGGATAAAGAGGTACTGGCACTGCGTCCGATGACATGCCCGTTCCAGTATTACTGCTACAAAAACACACAGAAATCTTACCGTGATCTGCCATACCGCATGAGTGAGACATCCACTCTGTTCCGTAACGAGGACTCCGGTGAGATGCACGGTCTGACCCGTGTACGTCAGTTCACCATCTCCGAAGGGCATCTGATCGTACGTCCGGATCAGGCCAATGAAGAGCTGAAGAACTGTCTAAAACTGGCACAGTATTGTCTGACTGTTCTCGGAGTGCAGGACGACGTAACCTATCGCCTGTCCAAATGGGATCCGAACAACAAAGAGAAATATCTCGGAGACGATGAATACTGGGAGAGCGCACAGGATCAGATTCGCCATATTCTGGTGGAATCCGGCGTGCCTTTTGTAGAGGCAGAAGGTGAAGCTGCTTTCTACGGTCCGAAAATTGATATTCAGGCCAGGAACGTATACGGTAAGGAAGACACTATGATCACCATTCAGCTGGACTGCGCTATCGCCGAGAACTTCGATATGTATTACATCGACCAGAACGGCGACAAACAGCGCCCGTATGTTATTCACAGAACTTCCATGGGATGCTATGAGAGAACACTGGCATGGCTCATCGAGAAATATGCCGGCAAATTCCCGACCTGGCTCTGCCCGGAGCAGGTGCGCGTGCTGCCGATTTCTGAGAAATACGCCGACTACGCAGAAGAAGTCAACCGTGTATTAAAGAGAAATGGTATCTTAAGTACCGTGGACAACCGTTCCGAGAAGATCGGTTACAAGATTCGCGAAGCTCGTCTTGCCAAACTGCCATATATGCTGGTGGTGGGAGCGAAGGAGCAGGAAGAAGGATCTGTCTCCGTGAGAAGCCGTTTTGCCGGCGATGAAGGACAGATGCCGTTGTCTGAATTTATTACAGCCATCTGTGAGGAGATTCGCACCAAGGAGATTCGGAAAGAAGAAGTGACAGAGGAAAAATAAACAGATCCCGGGTATTTGTCAGCTGAGAGAAAAACAGCAGGCATCGCAAAATGAATTGTTTTGCAGATGCCTGCTGTTTGTTATTTCACAGGAAATATGTGACGTATGGCGCCGAGAAGCAGGGGCGAAGCTTACAGCGCTTTGCAGATATCCCGCGCTGTGTCGGCATGATTCATGGTGTAAATGTGGACGCTGTCCACTCCGTGAGCCTGCAGATCCTGAATCTGCCGGACAGCATAATCAATACCGGCCTTTCTCATATCTTCCGGAGAATCCTGGAATCGTGCCAGCAGGTCAGCCATGGCTTTTGGTATGCTGGCGCCGGAGAGATTGATGGTGGTGCCGATCATTTTTGCACTGGTAATAGGCATGATGCCTGCTTCAACAGGAACATAGATTTCCATTTTTCTGCACATGTCCAGAAAACGATAAAAAATATCATTGTCAAAGAAAAGCTGACTGATGAGAAAATCTGCTCCCTGTTCCACTTTATATTTCAGGTAATGTAAATCTTCTTCCATGGTCGCCGCTTCGAAATGTTTCTCCGGATAACAAGCTGCCGCCACGGTAAATCCGGCGTCTTTCAAAGCCGGTATCAGATCGGATGGGTGCTTGTAAGTCCGTGAACGAAAAGAATCTTCTGTCATATCTGCCGGTTTATCCCCACGGAGAGCCAGTACATTGTGGATACCCATCTGCTGAAATGTACGTATGGTGGATAAAAAGCTGTCTTCGGTCAGTGCCGCGCATGTAAGATGAGCGATGCCCTCGATTCCCAGCTTGTTTTGAATGTAGGATACAATCTCTGCTGTTTTTTTGCTGTTGCTGCCGCCGGCGCCATATGTACAGCTTATGAAAGATGGATTCAGCTCTTTCAGTGCGTTCAGCGTTTCATAAAGATTCGGGAATCCTTCCCATTTCTTCGGAGGAAAAACCTCAAAGGATATGCGGGAATCAGATTTAAAAATAGAGGAAAGTTTCATGATGTCTGTCTCCTGTTCTAATATTGCAGGTTGCTGTTTTTTCTTGTTAATAGTGTACTCTTTTTTGTAAAATATATCAAGAAAGAACCAAGGAAAGGCAGGAAATGTCCAATTTTTTTATAGAATAAAGAAATAGATTGTGTTATAATCTTATTATAATTTTGAAAGTAGTGCGCTGCCCTGTCTTAGTGAGGCAGGTGTGCGAATTTGACATTACAAGTATAGAGTGAAGGAGCGGAAAAGATGGATATTAAAGATTTATTGCCAAAAGACGCGGAAGGAAGACTTCGAATTATTCAGGAGACTGTACCTGGAAGACAGATTACACTCGCTCACGTTGTAACAAGTCCGAAACCAATTGTTTACCGGAAGCTTGGTTTGAATCCGGATATCGATTTTGAGCGCTCAGCCATCGGAATTATCACGGTAACTCCGAGTGAATCTGCCGTAATCGGAGCAGATATTGCGATTAAGAGCGGCGACGTATATCTGGGATTCGTTGACCGTTTCAGCGGCACTTTGATTTTGACAGGACGTATTTCTGCTGTAGAATCTGCCGTACAGGCCGTGATTCATTATTTCCAGAACGATTTGGGATATGCTACCTGCCCGGTTACGAAGAAGTAAGGTGAGGCTTAATGCGTAAAATTATGTTTGTGGGTCGCAGTGAATCTGGAAAGACTACGATCATGCAGGCGATGAAAGGTGAGAAAATCACATACCATAAGACCCAGTATGTCAATCATTTTGATGTGATCATTGATACACCGGGTGAATATGCGGAGACAAAGGAACTGTCTGCCGCACTGGCGATCTATGGCTGTGAGGCAGACATTATCGGTCTGTTGATGAGCGCCATAGAACCGTTTTCATTATATCCGCCAAATGTTGTTTCTGTCAGCAACCGCGAGGTGGTTGGTGTTGTTACCAAGATTGACCATTGGGCAGCCGATCCCGAACAGGCTGCCGAGTGGCTGCGGCTAGCCGGATGCAAAAAGATATTTTTTACAAGTGCGTACACTGGAGAAGGTATTGCAGATATATTAGAATATCTCAAACAGCCGGTTGACATACTTCCGTGGGAAGTTGCCAAGGCAGAATACGATAAACTTGGATTTGGGCCAGGTGAAAGTGAAAAACACACCTTGAGAATATGAGAAAGAGCCCTGAAGATTTTGGCTTTATACGGAAGGACTTTTCGATCATATAAAGGAATACTGGTCAATACATTAAAAGACTGCTATAATATTGCATATATTATAGCAGTTTTTTGTTGGGATTAATATGAAAGAGAGGAATAAGCGATGGCAGCAATCAGCAATGACTGGGCGGAAGCTCTCAAAAAAGAGTACCGGAAACCATATTACAGGGAGCTGTACAATAAAATCAACCAGGAGTATCGTGAAAGAGAGATATTTCCACCGGCCGATGATATTTTTAATGCATTTCATCTGACGCCTTTAAAGGAGGTAAAAGTTGTTATTTTAGGGCAGGACCCGTATCATAACAACGGACAGGCCCACGGACTTTGCTTTTCCGTGAAACCGGACGTGGAGATTCCGCCGTCTCTGGTAAACATTTATCAGGAACTTCACGATGACCTGGGCTGCTATATCCCGGATAACGGTTATCTGGTCAAATGGGCCAGACAGGGAGTGCTGATGCTCAATACGGTTCTCACTGTCCGCGCCCATCAGGCCAATTCCCACAGAGGTATCGGCTGGGAAGAATTTACGGACGCGGCCATTCGTGTTTTAAACGAGCAGGATCGCCCGATCGTGTTCATGCTGTGGGGACGTCCTGCCCAGAACAAGAAGGCCATGTTGAATAATCCAAAGCATTTGATACTGGAGGCCCCACATCCAAGCCCGCTTTCCGCCTACCGCGGCTTCTTCGGCTGCCGTCACTTCAGTCAGGCCAATGAATTTCTAAAATTCCACCAGCTGGAGCCTATCGACTGGCAGATAGAAAACGTACATCAAGGGCGATAGTAGGAAAATATCAAGAGAAAGGAAAAACTATGAGCGTTTTATTTATTGAATATCCAAAATGCAGTACCTGTAAAAAAGCAAAAAAATGGCTGGAAGATCATGGTGTGGACTTTGTTGACCGCCATATCGTGGAAGACAACCCGACAGCCGAAGAACTGAAACTCTGGCATGAGCGCAGCGGCCTTCCACTGAAACGTTTCTTCAATACCAGCGGACAGATTTACCGGCAAAACAACATCAAAGATCAGCTGCCAGACATGAGTGAAGAAGAGCAGTATGCGCTCCTTGCCACCAATGGCATGCTGGTGAAACGTCCGCTGATCGTGGCAGAAGATTATGTTTTGGTGGGATTTAAAGAGAAAGAGTATGAGGAGAGGTTGGGGTAAATTGGGATAGCATACCGCCAATCTCTGTCTGACTGCATCTCTGAGAGTATGGCAAAATGTCCGTTCCATCTCGACGGCATCGTCTGTACTATCACAAGATCCTGGAACATGTGGCTGCCATAACTCAACTCCGGCATATAGCCAGTCCGGTTGTCTGCCACTTCGCAGATGATGGAAAAGTTGGAAATGTCTCCGAAAGCCACCGGTACGCCCAGTTCCGGCGAGGAGGTGCCGATACGCCCCGGCGACAGAAGCAGGATATTTCCGTCATGTTTCCGGTAATGGAGGTTAATCTTGTGAATGGCGGATACCACATCATATTTTTTATTATACGGGTGACTGTAATAGAGAACCGGATCCACCTGAATCACCACATCTACCGGCCGACGGACGGACGCATCCATGGAAGAGTCTGTGATATCAAAGAAAATATTTTTCCATTTTATTTTTGAAGGATTGACCTGCTGTTCCTTTTGGCTGCTATAAAGAGGGCGGCACTGGAGGAGATTGACCACACAGTCTCCGGTTTCATCCATGTTTACGGTGTATTCAATGTCCACCGAATTATTGTATACATTTTCAAGAGTGTGCAGGATACGCTGCATGAGTCCGGTAAAAGCAGAGTTTGCAAGCAAACCCTGACAGCTGACAAACCACACGTCACGGTAAATGCCTCGCTGCTGCAGGAGCATTTCCGCGTCCCGGTCGTGTTCCAGGAGAAGTTTTTTATACCAGAAGGGCAGTACCGGCAGAAGCTGGATTAACGGTAGCTCCCGGGCTGTATTTTGTGTGCAGTCCAGCACATCGATATTGCGCTGAGAATACTTATGCCTCTGCTCTGTGGAGCTGTTGTAAATGGTCGCGGTCGGGCGGTCCAGATTGGACAGGCGTGGATAGTCCTCGGAGGTTCTGTCCACGGCTTTGGTACCGAGTCCCATGACAATTCGGAGCATGCCGGCAGAGGAATCCATATCCGGCATCCATTTGTAGGTGCTGTGACTGTAGCCGACGCCGGCGGCGCCGGGCATGAAATAATCGCCGAAGCCGGAACCGGAAACTCTCTGTACCAGGATTGCCATCTGCTCGTCCCTGTCGGCCAGCCCCCGCTGGTAGCGATATTCCAGGGCGGAGTAATCCATGGTGCTGGCGTAAACCTGCCGCACTGCTTGTTCAAACTTTTCCAGCCGTTCCTGGGGATTTCCCTGGTTGACGCAGAAAACAGATTCATATTTTCCGGCGAAGGCGTTGCCAAATCCATCCTCCAGAAAACTGGAAGAGCGGACGATGATCGGACTTTGACCGTAATATTCCAGCATATTCAGAAACTGTTCCCGGATGTTGGAGGGAAACTGCCCGGTGAGCAGATGTTCCCGCAGTTCTCCGGCGGCGCTGAAATAGCCTTCTTTCGTTCGTTGGCGGATACGAAGCCGCCAGCAGTCATTGGAAACAATATAGGTATAGAACACATCAGAACCAATATAAAAAGAATCATGGGGCTCGCTATGTTTCGTAAATTCAGGAATCTCTGTTTCGCAGATCTTCCGGGCAAGTACCATACCGCAGGCTTTCCCGCCGATGGCGCCGCTGCCGATCATTCTGCTGCGGAGCAGAAAGTAGTCGTCGGGAGTAAAATACCGGCGCACCAGATTTTTCAGGCGTTTGTCCTTGGTCATGGTGCTGTCAATAATCTGCTCTTCTGTTTCTTCGCTGAAAATACCCCGGGCAATAAAAAACAGGACAAAGAAGTCACAAAACTTCTTTGTCCTGTTTTAATACTGTATTTATCATAGCATATCTGCTATAGGAGCGCAAGAGCCTGGTAGATGCAGTGTTCTCACTGTAATGAAGTATTGTTGTCCGACACAGATTGATTGCCCGCTGTACCCTTTGAAGAATTCCCCGTCGCAGTTTCATTTCCAGCCTTTTCGACCTCGGTCTCGTTCTCCATGATTGCCGCCATTGCCCCATGGACTGTCGGAGAAGCCTCCTTCATGATCCGGAGCTCTGACAGAGGGATGGCTTCGCTGCCGTCCGGCATGGTCAGAGGCTGACCGTTTTCGCCGGTGATGTATGCTTTTCTGTTTTCGAACTTGACGATGAGACCGTAAGCGCCGTTGTAGGAAACCTTGTCTCCCAGATGGAAGGTGATGGTTTTTTCTTCCCCATTCTCTTCAAAGTGAATGACGTACTCATTCTGCGGGGAGGTGAAAGTAACGGTTTCTTTGGCCTTTTTCTTCTTCTTTGGCTTGGAGATCACCCAGAACGGACCGCCGGCGCTGGCGCTCTTGGACTGGCTGATAATGTCGGAGAGGGCGTATTTGTAAGCGGAACGTGTGCGGCTGCCCACGTCTGCCACTGTGACATTGTCGTTCTCGTCAATGTCGATGAGCACCATGAAATGTCCCCGCCTGGTGAAGTATCCCGGTCCCATCAGAGCGACAACTGGTTTGCCCTTTTTGAGTGCCTTTTTGATGGAAGCGTAGTCTGTGCCGACGCCTTCGCAGTTCAGGCCGTAAGCTTCGGACATGGCTGGAATCAGGGCGTGTGCGGAGCCGGCAGAAGAATAGTAGCCGTGCTCATAAGCCCAGACCGTTGCGTCCACAGGCGTCACCCACTGTTTGGTGAGAGAGGAGATGACCACAGCCATGGAAGTCGGACCGCAGCCGGCAGAAGCAATCTGGTAACCGTTCTGGTTCCACACGCTGTCGGTCTGATTAAAATAAACGAAATCTCCCATGTATTCCGCATCGTCTCTGGTGACAATCTGGGAGCTGCCGTAGATCTTCGGGATGATGGCGGAAGGATCTTCGTCTTTTTCCGCGGAATCTTCCTCGTCGATGATAGTGCCGTCAAGTTTTTTCAGTTCTTTTTCTTCCTCAATATCGGTTGATGCCTTTTTTTCGGATTTTTTCCGGTTCTTTTTGGCGGAAGAAGTGGAAGAAGAGTCCTCTGTGGAGGATTCCTCGTGTTGAGAAATATCCTTGTTCTTTTTGCTTTCCGTGGATGTCTCGGAAGTCTCTTCGGAGGCCGGCGCCTCTGTATCTTCTGAGCTTTCAGTATCCTCTGTTTTGCCAGTGGTGTCAGAGTCTTCAGAAGAGGAACTTCCAGTGGTATCCTCTGTCTCGGACGAGGAGGAAGTTTCTTCGCTGCTGTCAGAACTGCTTTCAGAGGAATCTTCTGTAGAATCTGTGGATTCTGTAGAAGAATTGTCTTCGGAAGAGTCTCCTTCAGTCTGTTCTTCTGTGTCAGATGCAGAGGTGGAATATGTATCTGTATTTTGAACAGAAGTATCCGCCGCGTAAATCAAGGCCGGCTGTGTTCCGAGCATGACAGCGCAAAGCCCCCACATCGTAAAATGTTTTAAAAAGTGCAAGTGCGATTCCTTCTTTCCTGTACAAATGTAATGGTTTATCAATAACGCTTCATTTAAAACTCCCTGGAAGGAGTTTATATTATACCATAAAAATAAAAAAATGTGAGCGTGTTCCGGTGAAATATTTGTGAATTTTTACAAAATGATGAATAAAAACCCTGAATTATAGAAAATATTTCCAAAAACAACCATGAATGTGTATTAAAAAACATATTTCAAAGCATTACATTTTGGAGAGGAGAGAGAAAAGCAAAAAGATTGTGTGCACAGAATAAGAGGGAAAATGCTGTATGGCAGATGGTAAGATTGGGGTGGAGAAAAAAGCCGATGAGTGCTAAGATAAAAGAAAAATAACTGACAAATATAAAGAAAAGAACGGATATAGATTTAGAAGATGAAGAGGAGAAGTGAATATGAAAATAATAATTTTGGATGGTTACGCAGAGAATCCGGGAGATTTGTCCTGGGAAGGTTTTGAGAAGCTGGGTGAGCTTACGGTCTATGACCGCACGCCGCGGGAAGATGTGGAAGAGATTCTGCGGCGCATCGGCGATGCGGAGATCATCTGCACCAACAAAACGCTGATTGGCAGAGAGGTTATCGAGCGGGCGCCAAAGCTTCGCTATATCGGCGTGCTGGCCACGGGCTACAATGTGGTGGATGTGAACGCGGCCGCCGAAAAGGGAATACCGGTGACCAACATCCCTGCCTACGGCACGGCGGCGGTGGCGCAGCATGTGATGGCGCTGCTGCTGGAGATCTGCAATCAGGTGGGCCATCACAGCCGGGCGGTCGGTGAAGGAAGATGGCAGCGTTCCGAGGATTTCTGTTTCTGGGATTATCCGCTCATGGAGCTGGCCGGAAAGACCATGGGAATCATCGGTTACGGGCGTATTGGGCAGGCCACGGCGAAACTTGCCCGGGCCTTCGGGATGGATGTGATCGCCTGTCGCCGGCCGGGCAGTACCCGGAATATGGCACCGACGGGCGACGCCGTCATGGTGACGCTGGAGGAGCTGTTTGCAAGAGCGGACGTCATTTCTCTTCACTGTCCGTTGTTTCCGGAAACAGAGGGGCTGATCTGTAAAGAAAATATCGCTAAAATGAAGAACGGCGTTACCATTATCAACACTGCCAGAGGCCCGATCGTGCGGGAGAATGATCTGGCGGAGGCGCTGAATACAGGAAAAGTCTATGCCGCCGGAGTGGATGTTGTATCAGCGGAACCAATCCGGGGAGATAATCCGCTGCTTATGGCGAAGAACTGTTTTATCACGCCGCACATTGCATGGGCATCCAGAGAAAGCAGGCAGCGGCTCATGGATACGGCTGTGGCTAATCTTCAGGCATTTCTTGCCGGAGAGGCGGTAAATGTGGTAAATATGCAGACAGAGGAAATGCAGTCCGACAAAAAACGCAGTCGGTCTGCCGGCGGACTGCGTTAGAAAGGATGGATTATGGCAGAGCAGGTAACACAATGGAGAAAAACATTCTGGCAGTCCCTGCGCGCGACATTTCCGGTGATACTTTTTTTCCTGACCGCATTTTTGAGCGTCTACCTTCTTTTTGGTATTCACTATGTGATGATGGTCTCGATTCTTACTGTGTTTTTTAAAACCCGCTATAAGAAGAACGATAATACTCTGATTCGCTACATACGTCTGATTCTGGTGGGAAGTCTGCTGGTGGTGCTGGCATATGCAAGTTCTTTGAACATCTGGCTGTGTATCATTTTGAATATCACTGTGCCGTTTTGTCTGGTATTTACCCAGAGTACGCAGTTCAAACCTAAAGGATATTTTTCTTTTGCTATGATTTTTGTTTTCCTGTCAATGATTCCACCGGATAACCTGGAGGGAGTTGGGCGGCAACTCATTGTATTCTGGTTTTGCGTATTGCTGCTGGCAGTGTTTATCGGAGTATATTACCGTTTTTTTGCAAAGCGTGGTTCGCAGAATATGACGCTGGAATATATTTTGTGTGAAATATCTGAAATGATGTTTCTGATTTTTCAGCCGGAGAAAAAGAAAGAACTGGAACACCGCTTTCGGAATTTACTCCATGACTTTAATCAGATATCCTATCATCAGAATTTTTTCTCGGTCAGGACAAAAGAAAATCAGATATATGATATGGTCAACACTTTGATTCAGCGGTTTTCCTATCTGATTACCGACGACGAGTGGAGAAATGAGCTGGATGAAGAGGGAATTCTTCTTCTGGGACGGATCGCCACTTTTTTAAAAGAGACTGCCATGGAGCTTGACGCGCCGTCTTATGAGAAGCAGATTAAAACGGCGCAGATGCATTTGGACCGTATGATGGTTCCGGAGGGCAGAATCCGCATTTTCTGCCGGAGCATGCTTCATATGATTATTTTGATATTGAAAACCCGGAGCGATCGGACGGAGAGATTTTCCAGGATTCACCGGATCAACTGGAGAGAAATTCGGCAGCAGATAACGACACGTTTTTCGCTGGAGTCCTTTGAAACCCGGGTAGCCATGCGGGTGTCCGCAGTTATGACCATAAGCTGCATCATCAGCTATATTCTGCCGGTGACCCACTCATACTGGATTCCGCTCAATGCATTTCTTCTCATCCAGCCAAGCTGTGAGGAGAGCAGCTACCGCATGAAAACAAGACCTGTAGGAACTATGATCGGATGCTGCATCGAATTTCTGGTGCATCCGCTGCTCCCGGGAATCGTTGGTCAGCTTGCTTTCGCGCTGGTGATGATTTCGCTTATGTATTGTGCTACGCCGGGAACCTGGTATCATCCGATCTTTTCCACCTGCTATGCCCTGACGCTGGCGGGAATGACCATGGACGAGACGACCGCCATCACCCTGCGGCTGCTGTTCCTGATGGCAGCTGTGGTCATCGTATTTGTGGTAAATCGTTTCTTCTTCCCGGTGCGGAGCGAGGCGCTGTTCAGGTATAATATAAAAGCGCTGCTTCGTCTGAACCGTATTTACTGGAAAATCATCGGCAAGAATCTGGAGAGAACCCCTGATCTGTCGGTATCAGGAGAAATACTCACTTATTTTCACATGGTTTATGAGGAATGTACCGGATACCTGCGGAAGAATCCTGCTCTTCCTTCCGGCAGAGGGCTGCGTGTGGTGCTCCTGACTCTGTGGCATATGTTCTCGGAACTTGAACAGATGCATTATCTGGTAAGCACCGGAGCTGTGTACGCCGAAGAAAAAGAGGACGCCCTGGCATTTATCACCAGAATTCGAAAAGACCTGTATCCCAGGGTGAACAGCAGAGATATCATCGGCCTGCGCCGACAGATTCATTACCGGGAACCGGAAGTAAACTATGTGTTTAACAAATATCTGATGCACGCGGAACTGCTGGGACGTTACCGGAAATGTATTCCGGGCAATGAAGGATAAGACTGTAAATGCAAACATCCCCCGTCCATTGAAGGCGGGGGATGGTGTTTGTAAAATGCCCAGGCTATCTCCGGCATCGCCCGTTCCGGGCGCATCCATTGCCGCAGCCGTTGTTCCCGCCTTTATCGAAGGCCGGGTTGAAGGCGTAGAAGTTCCGGCTGTCCAGATGATCCTGCACGATTCGGAGTCCTTCGCCGAATCTCTGGAAATGCACAATCTCTCTGGCGCGGAGAAATTTGATGGCATCGTAGACGTCCGGGTCGTCTTTGACAAGGCGGAGAATGTTGTCGTAAGTGATCCGGGCTTTTTGTTCTGCAGCGAGGTCTTCCATCAGGTCTGCGATCGGGTCGCCGGTGGACTGGAAAGTAGCCGCGGAGAACGGCACGCCGCTGGCGGCCTGCGGCCAGAGGCCGGTGGTGTGGTCCACATAGTAGTCGGCGAAGCCCTGTTCCTTAATCTGTTCCACGGTGAGATTCCGGGTGAGCTGATGCACGATGGTGCAGATCATCTCGATGTGGTTTAACTCTTCTGTACCTGTATCGGTGACATTATTGTGCGTGGAGCAGCCGGCGCACATGGACTTTTTCCAGGGCGGCGGCGATGGCGTAGTAAGCGACAATGTTGACGACGCCTTCGAGAATCAGACCGGGCGCGGAAGCGAGTCCCGCGGCGGGACTGCCGTAGAGGATACTGCCCACGGCCGTGTAGCCGATGACCATCCATGTCATGCTTAAAGAAGCTGCCAGAAGAGTCCGCCAGTGGAAAAGGCGGAAGTTACCTTCTTTGTCAAACATCAGGCTGCCGGCGATCAGAACGATAATTACTTTGATAAAAAATGTAGGAATCACCCACTGGGTAAAGCCCGTCAGAAAATCTGCCAGGGAAGAACCGAGGCCGCTGGCCCAGACGGCTTCCCGGCGTCCGAAGTACGCCGCGCCCAGCAGTATGAAAGTATCGCCCAGGTGGGCGTAGCCAAGGGGAATCGGAATCTGAATGACCATGGTCATGATGCAGACGAGGGCTGTCAGCAGCGCGCCGCAGCAAAGAGAAAAGGTATTTACTTTTTGTTTCATGGATGTCACCTCATTTTATTTTTTGTATATCAGCCACTATAACATAAAACTGGCATGCTATATAGAACCAATTTGTGTTAATTGCAGAGGTCAGATTGCTGATTCGATGGAGGAAAAGCGGTGATTGGGACAGGTCAGATTGTTGTGACAGATCAGATTCCGGATACGGTTCATTGTGTTTTACCTGGGCGGCGACGGGCGCGGCGGGCAAGCTCTGCCTGTGTTCGTTCCCACAGCTCCCGGTCGATGATGGGCGGATGATGATTTTTTATAAAGATAAATTCTTCTTCGCCGTGGTTGGAAGCTTTGCGGTGGGTGAGGTAGTCCGGCGTGATGGTCTTTTTCTGGCAGAGGTCGCCGACATATTTTTCGTTTCTCAGAATTTTTATAATGACGCCGGGAGACCAGCGGGCAGCGTATTTAGGCGTAAAGCCTTCTTCCAGCAGTTCCGCCGCGATTCGGCGGGCGCTTTTTCCTTCTTCTGTATATTTGTGGAAGATCCGCCGGATGATGGGGGATTCGGCATCATTGATAAAAATCTGCCCGTTCTGCACGGTGTAGCCAAGAAGATCTCGCCCAAAGACAACGCCCTGTTCCATTCTCCGCAGCTGTCCCCATTTCACCCGCTCGGATATTTTGCGGCTTTCCTCCTGAGCAAGACTGGCCATGAGAGTAAGCCGCAGTTCACCGTCACAGTCTCTGGTATCAATATTGTCCAGAATAAAAATCACGCCGACGCGCCGTTCCCGGAGCATCCGCGTGTAGGCCAGGGCGTCCACTGTATTTCTGGCGAAACGGCTCACCTCTTTTGTAAGAATTAAATCGATCTTCCCGTCCATGGCGTCGTCGATCATACGATTAAATCCGGCACGTTTTCTCGTCTGGGTGCCGCTGATGCCCTCGTCAAAATATACATTGACAAGCTCCCAGTCACTGTGCTGCCGGATATACTTGTCAAAATAGCGCTGCTGACTGGCAAGCGACTGGGCTTGTTCTCCTTTGTCGGTGGACACCCGGCAGTAGGCGGCGATTTTTTGCATAGAAGGCTCCGTTAAATGTATTTAATAAAAAAATATGAAAAAAGCAGGAAATTATGTTTTTGGCAGTTCCATAAAAGAGATGGACTGAAGGATAATCGTGCCCTAAATGAAAATGATAATCATTATCAAAAATGTTTTCCAAATCGCCAGAAATCCATTGACAACCCCAGAAAATCATGTTTAAATTGCTGTATAAGAAAGAAAAAGGAGGTATGTAACTATGGTTTATGGTGAAACAGAAGGATACGCTAAGAAGGATTCTTACAGCGATTCCTATAGTGACGGATATAGTGAAACAACAGGATACGGGGACGGTTACAGCCACGGAGATTCCTACAGTGATGGTTACGGCAAGAAAGACAGCTATGGTGATAGCTACGCAGACGGCTACAGCCATGACGGCGACTCCTACAGCGACGGCTACGGCAAGAAAGAGGACAGCTATGGCGACAGTTACGGCGACGGCTACAGCCATGACGGCGATTCTTACAGTGATGGTTATGGCAAGGGAGACAGTTATGGCGATTCTTACAGCCATGGCGACAGCTACAGCGATTCTTACGGCAAATAACGGGCGCTGGTATCCAAAACAGGAATATTTATGAATATAAGCCTCCATGAAGATGCCGGCAGTGCATCGGAAGGGGGCTTTTCTTCATTTTATATAGAAAAGGAGAATAAAAGAAGATGGCTAATATTATGATGACGGACGTCTGCAATCTGAGATGTCCGTACTGCTTTGCCAATGAATTTGTAAATAAAGATACCAATGAGATCTCGGAAGAGAATTTTAACCGGGCGGTGGATTTCATCGTGGGTGACGGCAGTCACAGTTCTGTGGGTCTCATTGGCGGAGAGCCAACGGTACATTCTCAGTTTGAAAAATATCTGCGCAGGCTTATTGAGGACGACCGGGTGAAGACTGTCGTGGTGTATACCAACGGTATTCTGCTGGATAAGTACTGGGACGTCATCTGTCATCCGAAGGTTCGGATTCTGGTAAACTGTAACTGTCCGGAGGATATCGGGGAGAAGAATTATGAGCGGCTGTGCCGGAACCTTGATTATATGATCGAGACGCGTATGTTTAAGAAAAATGTGACCCTGGGCATTAATATGTACCAGCAGGATTTTCCGTATGCGTATATCATTGAGCTTCTGAAGAAATATCATTTCCATCATGTGAGGGTTTCCATCACGGTTCCGAATATGGAGGACGGCAGAAACGCCGATGCTCATGTATATTTTGAGAGCATGAAACCGCGGATGTTTGAATTCTTCCATGAGCTTCTGAGCAACGAGATTATTCCGAATTACGACTGCAACAAGATTCCGTCCTGTCTGATTACTGAAAAAGATGTGGAGTCTTTCAGAAAATATGGAAAAAACCGGTACATCCATGAACATATCGGACGCAGCAATATTTCAGATAAGATCGTCAAATGTTCTCCGGTCATTGACATCCGGCAGGATCTGACGGCGGTGCGCTGTTTTGGCCTGTCAGAGTGTACCAAGCAGGATATCCGGAATTTTTCCGGTATCCGGGAGCTGGAGAATTATTACCGAAGAACTATTGACGCTTACGGCTGTAATACCGTTTATTCGGAGAAGTGTATTGACTGCCATGCGAGACTGGTTCAGAAATGCAACGGCGGCTGCCTTGCTTTTAAGATCAAGGATATTCTTGCCATGCGTGATTTTTCTGAGCAGGTCGTTCATAAGCATGCCGGCGCTGCGGACAGATAGGGAGGACGGAACATATGGCGGAATTATGCCTGAATCTATGCGAGGTGCTGAACGCGTCTATGCTGAAGGAAGAACGGCTGGAGCGGATCATCAGCCTTGTGATGCGAAGAAATGCGGCTGAGGAGCCTCTGACAAGAATTTATGCGGGATCTTCCTTTTGCAGCCAGTATTTTCTTCATATAAACTGGTGGGAACCGCTGCTGGCGTCCTGCCGGGAGCATCGGTGGAAGATGACGCTGACCCTTCCGGTGTTCAGCCAGAAGGATCTGAAAAAGGGAAAGGAACGGATCGGAGATATTCTTGTTTCCGGTGCCGATGTGATCGATGAGATCACGGTCAATGATGTGGGAATGCTTCTTTACATTTCCGGGGAGTGTACCAGGAAAATAAATCTGGGACGTCTGTTCTTCAAGGATGCCAGGGACGTCCGCGTCCGGGACTACGATGAGGGAATCATGACCCCGAATCTTCTGACATCCCGGGACAGTCTGCCGGCTGACTGGTCGCGGATTCATGGGATTGAACTTGACAGAATGAGCAGAGAGATTGATTTGACAGACTGTCCGCTGGAAGGAATGGTTCTCGGACTGCATGGTCCGTTTTGTTATATGTCCACGGGCAATATCTGCAAGTTCGCGTCTATCCATAAGAAGACGGAATATAAGTTCCGGCCCAATACGTCGTGCGCCATGGAGTGCGCCGGGATTTATGAGCATTACCGGGCACGGTTCGATGGGAGAGACACGGATGTTATCCGATTCGGGAGAACGATTTATTATCTTAAAAATGACAGTCGGGTTATCGGAAAAACAGTGGACAGAACGATATATTTTCCGGTGAGAGAGGCCGGAGAGGTGATGAGGGGAGGTGACCGGAATGAAAGTACTGGTTCCGCTCAATGATGCGGCCTATATGGAAAGGCTGGTGGAGGCGGGCGCGGACGAGCTGTATCTGGGATTTTACGATGAAAAATGGTTTGAGACATTCGGGGAATACGCGGATATCAACCGCATGTCCGGCTTTCGCCGCAATGCCAACCGCTACGACTTTGACCAGATGATTTCTCTGGCCAAACGAATCAAAACTCTGGGGCGCAGCGCTTTTGTGACTATGAACGCCAACTGCTACAGTGAGGCGCAGATCGCCTACATGCAGGAGAATTACTTTCCTGCCATGAAGGAAGCGGGGCTGGACGGCCTGATCGTATCAGAGCTTCCTCTGGCAAAAGCTGCATTTGAGGCGGAAATTCCTACCGTGGCGAGCACCATGTGCGCCATTTACAACGAGGACATCGCCGCCGCCTATTATAACACCGGCATGCGCCGTTTCATTTTGCCGAGAGACCTGTCTCTTGATGAGATCGCTTCCATATGTCAGGCTTATGACGATGTGGAGTATGAGGTCTTCTTCATGAGAAACGGCTGTGTTCTCTCAGACTGCTACTGCCTTGGAATGCACCGGAGAGAGTGCGGCTCTACCTGCGGCTTCCTCCGCAGCCATGCCAAACAGATGGTGACCAGGGAGAGGAGTTTTGAGGAGCGTCAGGACATTGATGGCAACGATTACTGGTATAATGTACATTTCCATCACGACGCCTGCGGTATGTGCGCCCTCTACCGCATGAAAAAAATGGGTATCAGTTCTCTGAAGATCGTGGGAAGAGCGGATCGAAGTGATTCGGTTTATGAGGATATCCGGTTGACCAAGCGCAACCTGGCCATCGCCGAGGCGTGTTCTTCGGAACGAGAATATCTTGACCGTATGGAAATGCCGGCTCGCGCTCAGAAAAAATGTCTTTGGGGATTTTCCTGTTATTACCCGGAGGTGCGTTTTCCGGAAAAAACGAATAAACAGGAGAAGTGAAATAAGGAATGAGAGAAGCGGTCCGCCGCAGGTGGAGGGGCTGGCGCATGAATGCGTCAGTCCCCTGTTTTGTTTCACAGGAAATGTGCCGGTTTAATTCTGTTTCCCGGCCTGTTGTTCCGAAAGCTTAATTCTGTTTCTCGGCCTGTTGTTCCGAAAGCTTAATTCTTCTTTCGCGTGGCCGTGGTCTGAAAGGAAAAGTAGTCTGGCCGGTGGCGGGAATGGGTGTACTCGAACATGATGCCATCGTCGTTGAAAGTCTGACCGGTGACCACCGCCAGACAATTGTAGTCGCCCAGCTCCAGGTAGGATTCATCGGCGGGGGTGACATGTTCCACGGTCATGGTTCTTCGGCTGGTGACGATCAGCATTTCCAGTTCATTTTCAATATATTCATATATGGAGGTCTCGGCGATGGTTTCCGTGAGACCGGGAACAAGAGACTTCAAAAAAAAGTTTGTATCAAGAATCAGAGGTTTCCCGTCCAGATACCGGACACGGCGGACATAGTACAGTTCATCCCCCGGCTGAAAGCCAGTCCGGCGGGAGAGACGTTCATCACCGGTGGTTTGATTTTAGGTTTCCGAAATTGTATCGACAGTCTGTATCTTTTTGAGAACGGAACGAAAACTCTTTGTGATTTAAGTCAGTTCTGGACCGGCGTGGACAGTTTTCTGTGGCTGATCGGTGAAGCCATTTTCCACATGCTGCCGGTGGGTATCTGCTGGTCGGTGACCAAAAAAATGGGAACCACCCAGATGCTTGGTATTGTTCTTGGTCTGACGCTGGTATCCGGACAGCTGCTGAACGCCTACGATGTGGCGACTACGGCTGCGGCAGATATCCCGGCATGGGATTTCGGATTTTTCAAAGTAAATATGATCGGCTATCAGTCTCAGGTGATTCCGGCGATTCTCGCCGCATTTACTCTGGTCTATCTTGAGAAGTTTTTCCGAAAGATCACGCCTGCGGTAATTTCAATGATTGTCGTTCCATTCTGCAGCCTGGTTCTTTCCGTTATCGCAGCACATTTCATCCTTGGTCCGATTGGCTGGAGAATTGGCTCTGCCATCTCCTCTCTGGTTTTCGCAGGAATCACCGGTTCCTTCCGGGTTGTATTCGGAGCGGTCTTTGGCTTCATATACGCGCCGCTGGTTATCACCGGCCTTCATCATATGTCTAACGCCATAGACCTGCAGTTGATCGCTGATTATGGCGGAACCATGCTCTGGCCGATGATCGCGCTGTCCAATATCGCGCAGGGTTCCGCGGTTCTTGCCATGATTGTTCTCCAAAGAAAAAATGCGGAAGCTCAGGAAGTAAATATTCCATCCTGCGTTTCCTGCTATTTGAGTGTAACGGAGCCGGCCATCTTCGGCGTTAACTTAAAATATGTATTTCCATTCGTATGCGGTATGATCGGCTCCGCCGTTGCCGGCGTTGTCAGTGTGGCGACAAGCACCACCGCGTCCGCCATCGGCGTCGGGGGACTGCCGGGAATCCTGTCCATCAAAACAGAGTCGATGCTCAGTTTTGCCATCTGTATGGTCATTGCCATCGTGATCCCGTTTGTGCTTACCTTGATTGTAGGCCAGAAGAAGCTGACAGCTTCCCAGAAAAATGGTGTGGAAAATGGATGGAATGATACAGCAGAGGAAGAGAATGAAAAAGCAGCTGAAACGGGAAGTGTACAAACCGCAGCTTTGGAAGAAAAAAATGAGGCCGGACACACAGCACTGGGAGCACAAGAGATGCCGGGAGAGCTTGTTGCGTTTCTTGATGGAAAAGTGATTCCGGTAAAAGAAGTAGGTGACGGCGTATTTTCTGAGGGAATCATGGGCGATGGTATCGCTATCATTCCGGAAAATGAGACGCTGGTTTCTCCGGTCGCCGGAGAGATTGCGGTGACAATGGATGCTTCCCGTCATGCCTGTGCCGTCAGGACGGATAACGGGATGGAGATTCTTCTTCATATCGGTCTGGATACGGTAGATATGAACGGAGATGGTTTTGAATATCTGATTACAAAAGGGCAGAGAGTGAAGGCGGGTACGCCGCTGATCCGGTTTAGTAAAGAAAAAATCCGGGCAGCCGGACACAGAGATGTGACCATGTGCATTATCTCCGATCCGGGTCAGACAAAGAACCTTCGGTATCACCTGACTGAAAATGCAAAGGCCGGAGAGACAGTCGTTGCTACATTTGAGTAAGAGAAACTATGTGTCAGGGAAAATCAACATCTTCAGGACAAAAAAGAAATGGGTGAAAACAATGAACAATTTCAGCGATAAAGTGATTTATCAAATCTATTTAAAATCCTTTAAAGATTCCAATGGAGACGGAATCGGAGACATCAGGGGAATTACAGAACAACTGGATTATCTGCAAGCGCTGGGCGTGGATTATCTGTGGATTACTCCTTTCTTTGTCTCTCCTCAGAATGATAACGGTTATGATGTGGCGGATTACCGCAGCATTGATCCGATTTTCGGTACTATGACAGATCTGGAAGAACTGATTGACGAGGCGAAGAAACGGGGGATCGAGCTGATGCTCGATATGGTCTTCAATCATACTTCCACCAGCCACCAGTGGTTTCGCAAAGCTCTTGCCGGAGATAAAAAATATCAGGATTATTACATTTTCAAAGACGGTACGCCGGATCAGCCGCCGACAAACTGGGAATCCAAATTCGGCGGCCCGGCCTGGGAATATGTCCCGCATTTGAAGAAATGGTATCTGCATTTGTTTGATGTGAGTCAGGCAGACTTAAATTGGGAAAATCCACAGGTGAGAGAAGAACTGAAAGAAGTTATTCGTTTCTGGAAAGAAAAAGGCATCGGAGGATTCCGGTTCGACGTGGTCAACCTCATCTCCAAACCGGAGAGCTTTGAGGATGACCAGATTGGAGACGGCCGACGATTTTACACAGATGGCCGCCACGTGCATGAGTTTCTAAAAGAGCTGACAGCCGATACCGGTCTGGATCAATATGTGACGGTAGGAGAAATGTCTTCCACCTCTCTGGACAACTGTATCCGTTATTCCAGTCCGGCAGAGAAAGAGCTCAGTATGTGCTTCAATTTTCATCATCTGAAAATTGATTATAAGGATGGAAAGAAATGGGAGCTCATGGAACCTGATCTGATGAGGTTAAAAGGATTGTTTGAGACCTGGGAGACAGGTATGCAGGAAGCGGGAGGATGGAATGCTCTGTTCTGGTGCAACCACGATCAGCCGCGGATTGTCAGCCGTCTGGGAGACGAGGGCCGCTACTGGAAAGAATCTGCTAAAATGCTGGCAGCTTCCATTCACCTGATGCGCGGCACTCCGTACATTTACCAGGGAGAGGAAATCGGCATGACCAATCCACATTTTGACGACATCCATCAGTACCGCGATGTGGAAAGCCTGAATTATTACAATATTCTGCTGGAACAGGGCAAAACCAGCAGGGAAGCCATGGAAATCCTTCAGGCGCGATCCAGAGATAATGGCCGGACGCCGGTACAGTGGAACGCCGGTGAAAACGCCGGATTCACGGAAGGAATCCCGTGGATCAGTCTTGCATCGAATTACCGGGAGATCAACGTGGCCGCACAGATGAAAGAGTCGGATTCCATCTGGGCCTTCTATCGGAAATTAATCCGGCTTCGCAAAGAAAAACCGGTGATCGCAGAGGGACAGATTGCTTTTATGGAAAAGGAAAATGAAAATGTGCTGGCCTACCGCCGCACTCTTGGAGAAGAAGAACTGATTGTTTTCAATAATCTGACCGGGCAGACGACAGAAGTTTGTCTGGAAGATTCCTGGAAAAAATACCGTATACTGCTGACAAATTACGAAGGGGAAGAAAGCGGAACGGAACAGAACTTAAAAAATGTATCAGATGACCGGTGGACATTGCGCCCATTTGAGACTCTGGTGCTGGAAAAATAAAAGAGCAGGGCCTGTCTCACGCAGGAAGAGCGTGGGCAGGCCCGTTTGTATCTCTTTTCTTCCAGAAAAACATTTCTAAAGCTGGTAGGCAATCAACGCAATCTTTTTACCGGTTTCCTGCCGGATAGACTCTTCAAGAGCGGCAATTTTTCTGGAACAGGATTCAGACAGCGCCGCCACAGGTCTCGCCGTGGTAGTGTAAAGAAGTGCGGAATTATTACCTGTAGTCGGAGCAGCTTTATATTGAATTTTGGTCGAAGTACCATAATACATGGGAATTCCTCCTTTCTGCAGCATAGCATGCGCGAAAAACAAAAAAATATACAAAAAAAGACATACGCCCAAACGGCATATGCCCTGATAAAGCAGATAACGGGAGTCGAACCCGCCTCTTCGGCTTGGGAAGCCAATGTTCTACCGATGAACCATATCTGCACACACCAGCCGGAGCGTGTTCCTCCGGGAAAATCTAATGTGTGAACCGAGACACCTCCGATATAGTGTTACCCATACTCCTCCCAGAACTGGTGATATATTTATTATAGCACCGGACAGGAAAAATGCAAGGAAGGATTTTGGGGTATCGCAGCCGATCCGCTTGCCGCCGGAATGTCACCGATATACCTATATCGGTCAATATCCCCATGACTTCCCGGTACGGCATGGCAAATCGCTGGGAAAGATAGCGGAGGGAGGCTCCGGTTTCGCCATCCGGACCTCCGAACTGCGTAATGATCGCTTTTGCCATCTGTGCGTCCGTCCGGCGGATGTTTACCGGATACTGCAGTCTTTTTTCATAATTAAACATTTAACAATCCCCCTCCCAAGGCCAAGGCTGTGTCGCCCATTTCCAAGTGTCGCTGTGAGACGCTTCGTTCAGTGTGAGCGGTCCGAAACGCACAGAATATTCGTGAAGTGCCTGCTGCCTGGCTTTATTGAAATGATGAAAAAATTCAAGAGCTTCCGCGTCGTCCGGGTGGGTGTCCAGGTACAGTGAGGCGTCCAGAGCGGCGAAGCTTACCGCATCGATATAAAATAAAAGATTTTTCTTTTCCATCTTGGACATTATTTCATGCATCTCCTTCCCGTAAAAGGTAAATTGAGTTCTTTAAAGATTGTGCCCTCCATGAGTGCGTTTTCTGCTTTATATATATTTTTCCAGCTCTGCCACGGCACGTAGGCCATAGCCAGCGGAAGCGAATCTACATTTTTAACGGCAGTTTGATGCTGATGCTCAAAGCAGGTATTCATTCCTTCCATGTCCGGCTCCTTTCGGATAATTTGTACAATATCAGTATATGTAGAAACAGAGTGAGTGCGACAGGGAATCGCAGGAGCCACGATAAAAGTGTCATAACAGAGTATTGTCTTATGGATAACCGCCCCTTGCATTTTTGAAAAAAAAGGTTACAATATATTAGATGTTTTGTAAACGTTTTAAAATGGAAAGGAATGAGAAGCATGACAAAGATAGATATTATATCCGGTTTCCTGGGAGCCGGTAAAACCACGTTGATTAAGAAGCTGATCGCAGAGGCGCTGCAGGGACAGAAGGTTGTACTCATTGAAAATGAGTTCGGTGAGATCGGTATTGACGGCGGCTTTTTGAAAGAGTCCGGCATTCAGATCAATGAGATGAATTCCGGATGCATCTGCTGTTCTCTGGTTGGAGATTTTAACGCGGCGCTCAAAGATGTACTGTCCCAGTACGAGCCGGACCGGATCATCATTGAGCCGTCAGGCGTTGGCAAGCTGTCCGATGTTATCAAGGCGGTGCAGAAAGTTGTGGATGGAGAAAATGTGGTACTTGACAGCTACATTACTGTTGCGGATGTGAAGCGCGCGAAAATGTATCTGAAGAACTTCGGCGAGTTCTACAAGAACCAGGTACAGTATGCCAGCACGATCATTTTAAGCCGTACTCAGGATGTGAAGGAAGACAAGCTAGAGAAGACCATTGAATTGATCCGTACACTCAATGATCGTTCCCCGATTGTCACAACTCCGTGGGAGGATATCACCGGGGCACAGATTCTTGAAGTCATGGAAGGAAAGAATGATTTTGCTGAAGACCTTCTTCGCGAGGCGGAGATCTGCCCGGAATGTGGTCATCATCACCATGAAGGCGAACACTGCCACGACCACGAGCATCACCATGATCATGACCACGATCATGAAGGCCATGACCATGAAGAACACCTCCACGATGACGAGCACTGCCATCACGAAGAGCACCATCACGACCATGATCATGAGCATCATCATGATCACTGCGGCTGCGAGGGACACGATCACCATCATCATGGTCATGAGGGCCATCACCACGCCGATGAAGTGTTCACAAGCTGGGGAAAAGAGACGCCGAAGAAATTTACGGAAGAGCAGGTTCGGGGTATTCTTGAGAAGCTGGCTGATGAAGACAGCAGAGAGTACGGTATTATCCTGAGAGCCAAGGGTATTGTGCCGGATGAAAACGGTAAATGGCTGCATTTTGATCTGGTTCCTGGCGAGGAAGAGGTACGGTACGGTGCTGCGGAATATACGGGAAGGATCTGTGTCATTGGTTCTGAGCTGAAAGAAGATAAGCTTGCGGAGCTGTTTGGATTATAGAATCTGACGGAGGATAGTTATGCCGGGAAAGAAAGAAATGGAGATTCCTGTTTATGTGTTTATGGGTTTTCTGGAGAGTGGAAAGACCTCATTTATTCAGGACACACTGGAAGAAGATTATTTTAATAACGGAGAGAGGACGCTTCTGTTTGCCTGTGAAGAAGGCATGGAGGAGTATGACGAGGAGCTGTTGAAGAAGACCAACACTACCCTTGTGTATGTTGAGGAGGAAGAGGATTTTAATAAAGATTTCCTCATCAGCAAAGTGCTGCAGTATTATCCGGATCGGGTGATCATTGAGTATAACGGTATGTGGTCTGTTGAGCGGATGATGACGGAGATGGACGATACGCCGCTGCTGGTGTTCCAGACCATCGTGACGGTCAACGGAGAGACTTTTGATCTGTATATGAACAATATGCGCTCCCTGGCGGTGGAAATGTACAAAATTGCAGAGATGGTCATTATCAACCGCTGCACGGCAGAGATGCCGCGGGCGACCTGGCGAAGAAGCATCAAGGCGGTGAACCGCCGGGCACAGGTTCTGTTTGAATCGGTGGATGATGACGATATGGGTGAAGAGGATGATACGCTGCCTTTTGATATTGAAGGTGATGAGATTCATCTTGAGGATGAGGATTACGGTATCTGGTTTGTGGACGCCATGGAGCGGCCGGAGGTTTATGACGGAAAGACCATGGTCATGAAGACAAGAGTTTTCAAGTCCATCCGTCTGCCAAAGGGTTGCTTTGTGCCGGGGCGTCATGCCATGACCTGCTGTGCTGACGATATCCAGTTTATCGGATATCTCTGCCACACGAATCATGCCAAGTCATCTACCATAAAGTCGTTAAAGAATAAGATGTGGGTGAATCTGACAGCGGAAGTCCGCATTGAATATAATAAGGAATACGGCGAAGAAGGACCGGTGCTCTACGCCAAGAGAGTGGAGGCGGCGGAGCCGCCGGTGGACGAACTGGTTTACTTCTAAAAGAGATAGAAAATCAACGAAAATATACTTGTTTTTTGTTGGGAAATGTACTATACTTACCCCAATTGGATAATATAAATCAGGGGAGTTCATGAGATGAGCTGAGAGTAAGGTGACACCTTAGACCCTTTTAACCTGTTGGATAATGCCAGCGTAGGAAGTATTTATGATGTTTTTTGCGTCCGCATTATGCGGGCGTTTTTTTAGTTCAAAGGAGGAAGATAAGATGAACGCGAGTGTTGCAATTCAGGTTTTACCAAATGTACAGGACGAAAATGAAGTTATCCGTATTGTCGATGAGGTGATCGACTACATTAAGTCTACAGGGCTCAGTTACTATGTGGGACCGTGTGAGACTTCTATTGAGGGTGATTATGATCAGCTCATGGAAATTGTGAAAAACTGTCAGATCGTGGCTGCCAAGGCTGGCTGCAAGGCCATGAACACCTATGTAAAGATTTCTTATAAGCCGGAAGGAGACGTGCTGACCATTGACAAAAAGGTTACAAAACATCACCAGTAAGCTTCCGGCGGCAGCGGCTCTGGCACTCATCGTGCTGCTCTGGTTCATTTTGAGCGAGACCGGCATTGTGCCTGGCTATATGCTCCCGTCGCCGGTGGACGTGGTGAAAGCGCTGATCGGAGATTTTCCAATTATCATGGAGCATGCGCGTACTACGCTGCAGGAAGCGTTTTACGGCCTCTCCATCGGAATCATTCTGGCGTTTATTACCGCTACGCTGATGGATCATTTTCTGATTCTTAACAGGGCATTTTATCCAATTATGATTATTACTCAGACCATCCCGACCATTGCCATTGCTCCGGTGCTGGTTTTGTGGATGGGCTTTGGGATGGCGCCGAAGATTACTCTGGTGGTCATCACTACATTTTTTCCGATCACGGTGGGACTCCTGGACGGATATAAAAGTGTTGACAGGGATTCCATTGATCTGATGCGGGCCATGGGAGCGACAAAGCTCCAGATTTTCTGGCATGTGAAGATTCCGGCGGCCATGCCGCAGTTTTTTGCGGGACTCAAGATTTCCGCCTCCTACGCAGTGGTAGGCGCGGTTATTTCAGAATGGCTGGGTGGTTTTGTGGGACTCGGCGTTTATATGACCAGAGTAAAACAGGCATATGCTTTTGACAAAATGTTTGCCGTCATCATTTTCATTGTGGTCATCAGCCTGCTGCTGATGGCGGTGGTAAATGTGATACGGCGAGTATCCATGCCGTGGATGGCGGTGGAAGAAAGAGGAGAGAAAGATGAAAAAGAATAATTGGAAAAAAGCAGTATCCGTTATGTTGGGGGCGGCAATGCTCCTGGGACTTACCGCCTGCGGTTCCGCGGGCAATGAAGCGTCTTCCACAGGAGAGGACAAAGAACTGACAAAAATTACTTTTTGCCTGGACTGGACGCCAAATACCAATCACACCGGTCTGTATGCGGCTCAGGCACTGGGCTATTATGAGGATGCGGGTCTGGAAGTGGAGATCGTGCAGCCGCCGGAAAATGGAGCGGCAACCATGTGCGCTTCCGGACAGGCGCAGTTTGCCATTGAGGCACAGGATACCATGGCGGCAGCTCTGGATTCCGATGAGCCGCTGGGTATTACGGCCGTAGCTGCAGTGCTGCAGCATAATACTTCAGGAATCATTTCCAGAGCAGGCGAAGGCATTGACCGTCCAAAGGGACTGGAAGGAAAGACTTATTCCACCTGGGAATCTCCGATTGAACTGGCAACTCTGGAGACTGTTGTAAAAGAAGACGGCGGTGATTTCAGCAAAGTGACGCTGATTCCAAATGATATCACCGATGAGCCGGCGGCGCTGGAAGCAAAACAGACTGACGCCATCTGGATTTTCTACGGATGGGGAGGCATTAACGCCGAGCTGCGGGGAATGGATTTTGATTACTGGAACTTCCGGGATATCAATTCCGTATTTGACTATTATACGCCGGTCATCATTGCCAACGATGATTTTCTGAAAGAATCCCCGGATGTGGCAAAGGCATTTCTTTCGGCAACAGCCAAAGGTTATGAGTACGCTGTGGAAAATCCTCAGGAAGCGGCTGATCTGCTCATGGAGGGGGACAACACAGGTTCCCTGTCCGGTTCTCAGGATCTGGTTTATGCCAGTCAGGAATGGATTTCAGAGCAGTATGTGTCCGATGCGGCATCCTGGGGCGTTATCGATCCGGCAAGATGGGACGCCTTCTATACATGGCTCTATGAAAATAAGCTGACCGATAATGATCTGACCGGAATTGGTTATTCCAATGATTATCTGCCGCAGTAAATGCCGCGGTTTATGAATTGGCGCGGTTATGCTGTCCGCCCCTTGGCGGACGGCAGATTATGCGGAATTTCTGAAAGACTGCAATAATAAAGGAAACGATCATGACATTATTAAAAGCAGAACATATCACAAAAAAATACAGCGGAAGAACAATCATTGAGGACATCAGCATCGATCTTCAGGAGGGCGAGCTGGTGTCGTTGCTGGGCGTGAGCGGCGCGGGAAAGACCACGCTGTTTCATGTCCTTTCCGGACTGGTGGCGCCGGAGGAGGGCCGCGTTCTTCTGTCCGGAGAGGATATTACGGCGAAGCCGGGACGAATCAGTTATATGATGCAGAAGGACCTGCTTCTGCCTCACAAAAAAATCATTGACAACGTATCTTTGCCGCTGGTTCTAAAAGGAGAAAAGAAAAAGGACGCCAGAGAGAAAGCAGATCCGCTCTTTGAGGAGTTTGGTCTGGAAAGTACCCAGTATCAGTACCCAAGTCAGCTTTCCGGCGGCATGCGCCAGCGGGCGGCGCTGCTTCGTACCTACCTGTCATCCGACGGCGTAGCTCTTCTGGACGAACCTTTCAGTGCTCTGGACACTATCACCAAGTCGAATATCCATCGGTGGTATCTGGACGTCATGGAGCATATTAATCTGTCCACTCTTTTCATCACCCATGATATTGACGAGGCAATCCTGCTGTCAGACCGCATCTATATCTTAAACGGCAGACCAGGCAGGATAACTGAAGAAATTGTCATCGAAGAAAAGAAACCGAGACAGACCGACTTTAATCTGAGCGACGCTTTCTTCCGATATAAACGTGAGATCATCGGCAGGCTTGCTCTGGAGGAAGAGCAGGAAAAATAGGGATCTGTCGGGGTGGAAACTGCGGGTTTCGATAAAATCTGAGGACGCAGGGACAGACGAGATATGATGCCGCAAATCTCTGTCCTATTGCATCGCTAAGATTGTGGCGAAACGCCCGTTCCATCTCGACGGCATCTGTACCAGTATTAAATCCCTACTATTCTTTTTTATTACATATCTGTTTTATACGCATTTTTTTATTTCTCTGAATAAACCCCAATGAAGATATATAGATAAATAATAAGAAAACTGCGGGGCGCCCCCGTAAGAACTCGTAAAAATTTAGTACTTGACTATACATAGTACCTAGTATAATATAGTATTCACAAGAACGCAGTAGCCTGCGCGCCGAACAATACATTTATGGGTCAATGCGCATACCCATGAGGAAGGAGTGGAGGAATGAATGCACAATTTAAAAAGGGGGTTCTGGAACTGATGGTTCTGGCCGCCGTTTCCAGCCGGGATATGTATGGATATGAGCTGGTGGCGGAGGTGTCCAAGGTGGTCAATGTGAAAGAGGGGACGATTTATCCGATTTTAAAACGTCTGACCAACGAGCGTTATTTTGAGACGTATCTGAGGGAATCCAGCGAGGGGCCGCCGCGAAAATATTATCATCTGACCGCCGCGGGAATCATGCATCTGGATGAGACCAGAAAAGAATGGAAAGAATTTTGCCGGAATGTCAATGGATTTTTAAAGGAGCAGGGATATGAATAAGAAGGAATTTTTGAATGTAATGGAAAAGAGGCTCTCTGTGCTGGAGGCGCAGGAGAGGGAGGATATGCTGTCGGAGTATGCACAGCATATCGAATTGAAAATGGAGAGCGGAATGAGCGAGCAGGAGGCTATTGATGATTTTGGAGATATTGACAGCCTCATTGCGGAGATTTTAGAAGCATATCACATTGATCCGTCTTATAAAGAGCAGCAGAAAAAGGGAGCTGCCGAGGGAATTGGTAAAAAAGCCAGCGGGATGTTTAACAAGTCCAGACAGTCCCTTTCTAATTTTATGGAACAGCAGAAGGAAAAGCAGGAGCAGAGGATGGAGCAGAAGCGGAAGGAAGACTTGGAAAAACCGCCCCGTTGGAGACGAAAAGAAGAGGGGGAAGGCAGCGACAGCCGGAGCCGTGATGTGGCGAAGGCGGCAGCAAAGAAAACCGGAGAGATTATAAAAAAGCTTTTGATTATCTGCGTAAAAATTCTGCTGGTTTTGGTGCTGCTTCCATCTGCTTTCATGGCGCTGTCATCTATGTTTGGCTTTGGAGTTATGGCTGTTTTGCTGCTGCAGGGCTATCCGCTTTTTGGAGCGGCTCTGGTGATGTTGGGATGTGTGATGGGTTTCGGCGCCCTCAGCCTTTTCATTGTAACATTTATTATCAGCAGATGGACTGAGAGAAAGGATGTGGAAGCATGAGCGGCATTAAAAATGAAAATGTAAAAAAGAGAGAAAGAAACAGAATGGAAAAGAAATTGAGCGCAAGAAAAATATTGGTCATCGTGTTTGTCGCCGGCGCCCTCTTATGCGGCATCGGAACGGGAATCAGTCTTGTAGAGTATTCTTCTTTTGAATATCTGGGAAAGAAAAATATTGGGGGCAATGATGTGGAGACAAAGATGATCATGGAGAATTTGTACCGGGGAACGGACGGAAACGGCAAAGTATACATTCACTCTTATTATGGAGAGGACTCCAAGGTTACAGTCGAGACATCCAAAGATGTTCCGAAAGACCAGATTCAGTTTGTGGTGGAATACAATCCGAATAATGTGAAAGATATTGTCATCGACCGGGAGGAGCTGGAAGGAAATGATCCGTATTATGAAGGATATTACGATTCCTATTATGGAGATGTGGAATATTCCGTGGAAAATGAAACTGTGACAGCCTCAGAGGATGCGACAACGGTGGCGGATTCGTCCGCCGCGCAGAACGGACAGCAGGCAGGCGCACAGACGGACATACAGCCGCAGACATATATTACCTATATGATCAATCCGGTGATGGCGCAGGAGAGCGGACTGGAAGTATTCTTTACTTATAAAGATGAAATTCTTCAAAATATAAAGGAAAAAAGATTTTATGAATATGAATACCCGTCCATTCAGTCAGTGAAGGTACTGGTGCATCCATCAAATAAAGATGTGGTATCGTTGTATTAAATGGTGTGGTATCGCTGTATCAAAAATGAAGAAAAGCGGAGGCAGAATACGGATGCCTCCGCTATCTTTTTGCGAGTGACATTGCCGCGGCAGTCTTTATTGCCGGGAATGTCAGAGCAAAGAGAACATTTGGAAATATTTCCACAAAATTTTACTGATATGTGAGAAATCACACAACAAAAATTTGCAATTTGTATAAGAATGTATCAAGAAATTATGTCTGTTAATGTTTGACCCCCTCTTGTGGAAATGTTATAATTTAAGCAGGTTTGTGTGCTCTTTTTTTTACCAAATGGGCGAAGACCTGCGTGAGCGGGTTTTGAAAGAAATGGGTGCTGTACAAAAGATGGCTGGACAGCACGCAGGAAAGGATGGAAACGTATGAAGTTTGTAGCGGGTGTTGATATTGGCAATGCGACGACGGAGGTCGCTCTTGCCAGAATTGAAGGAAAAGATATACAGTTTCTTGCCAGCGGTATCGGGCCTACGACCGGTATTAAAGGTACATTAAAGAATATCAACGGTGTGTTCATGTCATTGAATAATGCTCTGAAAAAGGTGGGACTGGAGTATTCGGATCTGGATGAGATTCGGATTAACGAGGCGGCTCCGGTAATCGGAGATGTGGCCATGGAGACGATTTCAGAGACTATCATCACAGAATCGACAGTGATCGGTCATAATCCGAGTACGCCGGGAGGTACAGGTATTGGCGTGGGTACGTCGGTTCTGGTTACGGAACTTTCAAAGATCACGGAGGAGAAAGATGTTATCGTCGTGATTCCGGCCTGTGTGGATTTTGCCGAGGCAGCCCGCCTGATGAACGAGGCCAAAAAGAATGTAACGATACAGGGGGCTATCGCCCAGACTGATGACGGTACATTGATTACCAATCGTCTGGACAAAAAGGTTCCGGTCATTGACGAGGTTACTATGATCGATAAGGTGCCTTTGGGCATGGAATGTGCTATTGAGGTTGCGCCGATTGGAAGTGTTGTCTCTGTCCTTTCTAATCCTTATGGAATCGCTACTCTGTTTCAGCTCTCTTCCGAGGAGACAAAGCGGGTCGTTCCGATCGCCCGTTCTCTGATAGGAACCCGTTCCGGCGTGGTCATTAAGACGCCGGAAGGAGATGTGAAGGAGAGAAGCATCAAAGCGGGAACCATCACTGTCATCGGAAGTAAAAAAGAAGTGGAAGTGGACGTGGACGAAGGTGCGGAGCGGATCATGGAGGGCATCGCATCTATTCCGGATATTGAGGATATCCAGGGTGAAGTCGGAACCAATGCGGGAAATATGCTGGATAAGGTTCGCCGGGTAATGGCAAATCTGACAGATAAACATAAAAGAGATATCAAGATTCAGGATTTATTGGCTGTGGATACTTTTAATCCGCAGAAGGTCAAAGGCGGTATCGCTGATGAGTTTTCTCTGGAGAACGCCGTAGGTATTGCCGCCATGGTAAAATCGGACCGTCTCCAGATGGAGATCATCGCCCGTGTGCTTTCTGAGAAGCTGAATGTACCTGTATATGTGGGCGGCGTGGAAGCTGACATGGCTATCAAAGGCGCTCTTACTACACCGGGAACCAGTACTCCTCTGGCTATTGTGGACATGGGAGCAGGTTCTACGGACGCTTCTATTATTAACCGGGAAGGAAAAGTGAAACTGATTCATCTTGCCGGAGCCGGCAACATGGTTTCACTGCTGATCCAGTCTGAGTTGGGACTGGATGACTTTGAACTGGCGGAAGATATCAAAAAGTATCCTGTGGCTCTGGTGGAGAGTTTGTTCCATATCCGCCATGAGGACGGTACGGCGCAGTTCTTTGACAAACCTCTGGACACCTCTGTCTTTGCAAAGGTCGTTCTGGTGAAGGATGATGGAGAGCTTGTTCCTCTGGAGGGAATGGAATCCATGGAAAGAGTGCGCCAGGTGCGTATGGAGGCTAAGAAAAAAGTTTTTGTTACCAATGCTGTACGCTCCTTATCCAAGGTCAGCCCGACCGGTAATCCAAGAGATATTCAGTTTGTGGTTATGGTTGGCGGGTCTGCCCTCGACTTTGAGATACCAAATATGGTGACTGACGCATTGTCCGATTACGATATTGTTGCCGGACGAGGCAATATCAGGGGTTGTGAAGGACCAAGAAACGCGGTGGCAACAGGACTTGCTCTTGCCTGCGTGGAAGAAGAATAATATAGCCGGCAGTGTCAGGCTGCAGGAACGGGCGAACTTCTTTTTTGTGAAGTTCGCCCGTTCTGCACTTATAGCAGGATACTGTAGTTTATTAAAATTTTCTGCAAAAACTTCGTTGTGTTGACATAAAACAAGGGCTTCTTTATAATACTAACAACAATAAAAGATGATGGAAGGATAGTAAATATGGGAAAAATTCAGATTATTACAGATTCGGCCAGTGATATTTCTTATGAGAATGAGAAAAAGTATAACATACACATTATTCCGTTTCCGGTGGTCATAGGCGATCAGTCCTATCTGAGCCGGGTGGACATGGATAATGAGGGATTTTATAAACTGATGGAAGAACACGATGACATTCCAAAAACTTCACAGATTACTTCTTACCAGTTTGAGGAATTGTATTACGAATATTATCAAAAAGGGTGTACAGAAATTATCCTCGTGTTGATTAATTCCAAAGGTTCTGCCACATATCATAATTCTCTTCTGGCGATAGACACGTTTTTTGAGGAGCATCCGGAATGTGAAGGAAAAATATCCATTCACAGCCATGATGGCCGCAGCTATTCAGGAGCTTACGGGCAGCCGGTACTTACAGCCGGGCAGATGGCAGAGGATGGAGCATCCGCTGATGAGATCAATGAATATCTGGAAAAGATTCTCGTGCGCCGCTGTGTATATTTTGGTATTTATAACCTGAAATATGCGGGCAAGTCCGGAAGGATTCCAAGCGCCGCCGCTTTTGTGGGCGACAAACTGGGGATCAAACCGATCATGAAGATCTGGGGTAATGAAATCACTACTGCTGCAAAATGCAGAGGAGAGAAAAAAGTGGTGGCGAAAATTGCTGACATGGCGGTGGCGGACATGGAGCCGGGATCTGCATATCAGGTTGTGTACGGCAGTGACAGAAGCTGTGCGGACGAGATGATTCAGAAGATGACAGAGAAAGTCGGATATGGCCCGACAGAGGTTTATCAGATTGGTGTGGCTATTGCGGCTAATGCCGGTCCGAAGGTATCCGGAGTTCTTTTTGACATGAAACAGTGACCGAACGGAGTAGGAAGGGGGAGGGAAACATTGAAGGATCAGAAGAAAAGAATTTCCATTCTCGGAGATTCTGTCAGTACATTTGCAGGCATTACGCCGCCGGAAGCTCTTTTTTATGATGCCTGGAGACAGGAAGAGACGGGCGTGACAAGTCCGGATGACACCTGGTGGATGCAGGTCATACAGGGAATGGGCGGCATGCTGGGCGTTAATAATTCTTATGCGGGGAGCACGGTTTCCGGCGGATTTATGACCTCCGGTACATCAGAGAAACGTTTGAGGACTCTGAGTGCGGAGGGAGAACCGGATATGATTCTTGTAGCTATGGGAGCCAATGACTGGGGATTTGGTGTTCATCCTCAGGAATTTGAATATGAGTACCGGAGAATGCTTCAGCGAATGAAACGTCTGTATCCCCGGGCAGAGATCTGGTGTGCGACGATCCTCAGAGGAAAGCCGGTGCCGGAAGAAGAAATGTTTTTCAATGTGGATGGTGTGATCTCGCCGAATATTTATTCGGATATCATACGCAGGATCGGAACGGAAGAGGCTGTACATCTGGCGGATGTGTCCGGTTACCATATGGAATACGAAACAATTGACGGAGTACATCCGAACCGTGAGGGAATGAAAATGATTGCCTGCCTGTGGCTGAAAGAACTGCAAAAATGAAATATTTATTAGCTTAAATTGCATTTTTTTTAAAACCTCATGATAAAACATAGAAAATCTGCAGAATCTGTGATACAATGATTGCAATTGCAGAGGCAGAAAGGAAGTTGTGAGTTATGGAAAAGAAAAATTTGGACTGGAGTTCCATAGGATTTAATTATCGGCAGACAGATTTAAGATTTGTGTCAAATTATAAAGACGGCGCCTGGGATGAAGGAACCATGACAGACGACGCCAATGTAGTGATCAACGAATGTGCCGGTGTGCTTCAGTATGCGCAGACTTGTTTTGAAGGTCTGAAAGCTTATACAACGGAAGACGGAAAAGTGGTTTGTTTCCGTCCGGATTTAAATGCGTCTCGTATGGCCGACAGCTGCAGAAGACTTGAGATGCCGGTTTATCCGGAGGATAAATTTGTGGATGCGGTGGTGAAGACAGTTCACGCTAATCTTGCCTACGTTCCGCCATTTGGTTCCGGTGCGACTCTGTATATCCGTCCGTATATGTTTGGTTCGAATCCGGTTATCGGAGTAAAACCGGCAGACGAATATCAGTTCCGTGTATTTGTTACACCGGTAGGCCCGTACTTCCAGGGCGGCGTTAAGCCGGTGACTATCCGTGTCAGTGATTATGACCGTGCGGCTCCACATGGAACCGGACATATCAAGGCAGGGCTTAACTATGCCATGAGTTTATATCCGATTATGGAAGCGCACCGCCAGGGATTTGATGAGAATATGTATCTGGATGCTGCTACGAGGACAAAGGTAGAGGAGACTGGCGGAGCCAACTTTATCTTCATCACAAAAGACGGCAAACTGGTAACACCGAAGTCAGACAGTATCCTGCCTTCCATTACCCGTCGTTCGATTGTTTATGTGGCTGAGCATTATCTGGGAATGGAAGTGGAGCACAGAGAGGTATACTTTGATGAGGTAAAAGATTTTGCGGAATGTGGTCTTTGCGGCACTGCCGCCGTTATCTCTCCGGTTGGAAAGATTGTAGATCACGGCAGCGAGATCTGTTTCCCGAGCGGAATGGATGAGATGGGTCCGGTCACCAAGAAGCTTTATGATACTCTGACAGGCATCCAGATGGGACATATTGAAGCGCCGGAAGGATGGATCAAGGTGATTGCCGAATAGTTTTGCCGGAAGATATCTGTCCGGTAAATCCCTGTCAGGCGATTGCATCAGATAATATATAACAATACAGAAGACTCTGTCTATAACAGGAAGATTTTGAAAAAGGTTTTCCGAATAGGCAGAGTTTTTTTATGCATAATAGCTAAAGATATGTAAATTAAAGCTGATTTTTATGTGATTTTATGATATACTGTATTAAACCAAACGTAGGGAGGATTTACAGATGCAGGACAATAAACAGAAAAAAAATAAAAAGCAGAGTAATGAGTCGGCTTACAGTTTTATAACAGAATTTGATCAATATCTTTTTGGACAGGGAACCCACTATGATTTATATAATAAGCTGGGAGCGCATCCCATGACCATAGAGGGGCAGAAGGGGGTATTTTTTGCCGTTTGGGCGCCGAATGCCCGGAAGGTTTCCGTTGTGGGAAATTTCAACCGCTGGGACAGAGAAGCGCATCTGATGAAAAGAACAGAACCGATGGGCATCTACGAACTGTTTATTCCAGATCTGTCAGAGGGGGAAATCTACAAATACTGCGTCACGACAAAACAGGGTAATGAAGTTTTAAAGACGGATCCTTACGCCTTCCAGATGGAGAAGAGACCGAATAATGCGTCTGTGGTAACAGATATCTCTGATTTCAAGTGGGGCGATAAGAAATGGATGGAACACCGGAGCAAGTTTGATGTGCGGAAGGATCCGATGTTTGTTTACGAGGTACATCCGGGTTCCTGGAAGAAACATCCGATTACCGATGAGGATGAGGATGGATATTACAACTATCGGGAGCTGGCTGTGGAACTGGCAAAATATGTGCAGGAGATGGGATATACCCATGTGGAACTGATGGGTATTGCGGAACATCCGTTTGACGGTTCCTGGGGGTATCAGGTGACCGGATATTTTGCTCCGACGTCCCGCCACGGATCTGCTCAGGATTTTCAGTATTTTGTAAATTATCTGCATGAACATAAGATCGGCATTATTCTTGACTGGGTGCCGGCACATTTCCCGAGGGATGCTTTCGGACTGGCGGAGTTTGACGGTACATGCCTTTATGAGTATGCGGATACAAGAAAAGGAGAGCACCCGGACTGGGGTACTAAAGTATTTGACTACGGCAAGACGGAAGTAAAGAATTTCCTGATCTGCAACGCGCTGTATTGGATTGAGAAATATCATATTGACGGACTCCGTGTGGACGCTGTTGCTTCCATGCTCTATCTGGATTACGGCCGCAGAGACGGAGAATGGGTGGCCAATATGTACGGCGGCAACGAGAACCTGGAGGCTATCGAGTTCTTCAAGCACCTGAATACGGTGGTGGAAGGACGGAACCCGGGCGCGGTCATGATCGCAGAGGAATCCACCGCATGGCCGAAGGTGACGGACAAGGCCGAGTACGGCGGACTGAACTTCAGCCTCAAATGGAACATGGGATGGATGCATGATTTCCTTGAGTACATGAAGCTGGATCCTTATTTCAGAAAATATAATCACAATAAGATGACATTTGCCATGATGTACGCCTACGCGGAGAACTATATGCTTGTTCTCTCCCACGATGAGGTGGTTCATCTGAAATGTTCCATGCTGGAGAAGATGCCGGGACTTTACGACGACAAGTTCCGCAACCTGATGGTGGGCTACGCATTTATGACCGGACATCCGGGCAAGAAGCTTCTCTTCATGGGACAGGACTTCGGCCAGCATCAGGAGTGGAGCGAGGCCAGAGAGCTTGACTGGTTCCTGCTGGAGAAAGACAGAAACCGCCAGCTCCAGAACTTCGTCCGGGCGCTGCTGCACATTTACAGAAAGAATAAATGTCTCTACGAGTACGACTGCTATCCGGAAGGATTTGAGTGGATCAACGCCAACGACGGTGACCGGAGTATCTTCTCCTTCACCAGACATTCCGAAAACGGCAAGAACAATCTGCTCTTCGTCTGCAATTTTACGCCGGTGGCAAGACCGGACTACCGGGTAGGAACTACCTGCCGAAGAAAGCATACGTTGATATTAAACAGCGACGCTGCAGAGTTCGGCGGCTCCGGTCAGAAGCGTCCGGAGATCTACAAACCGGTGAAGAAAGCCTGCGATGACCGTAAGTATTCTATTGCGTATGATCTTCCGGCATACGGAGTGGCAATCTTTAAATATTGATACAGGATTCCGCCGATGGCAGCGCTGTCGGCGGAGTTGTCGTTTATTTAGTGATTTCAGGAGATAATATGGCAGACAGGAAAGACAGAATTATTTTACATTGGAAGAAAGTTGCTTTTAAGGGATGGTTTCTCGTGCCGGGTGAGTATACAGGAAGGCTTGACGGGCCGGAGCTTGAGGTGGAGCTGGCAGTATCGGAGGAAGAGAAAGGCGCTCAGCCGGCGCGTACCTTTCGTGTATTCCAGCAGAAGGCCGGAACCTATGGCGCGTACAGCGACTATATGACCCGCCACGGCTGTGCCTGCTGCTCTCTGACTACGCTGCTGGCGGCTTATGTGCCGCGGTATCGTGCGCTTCGTCCGGATGAGACCATCGCCCGGGTGGAGAGAGAACATTTTGATGAGAGAGTATGGAAGAAAAATTACGGGAAGCATATCGCCCGGCAGATGCCTGTCTCCTTATATGGTATTTCCCGGATTCTTACGGACTGCGGCATCTCCCATCGATATGTGGGCGATTTTAAAGACGAGGATGCTGTGAATGAGATTCGGGCGCACCTGCGTTCCGGCCGGCCGGTGGTGGTGGAGACCAGCCGTATGAAAAGGCAAAATGGCAGAATCGTCCGGTGGTTTGACAAGAAGTTTGCCGGTTCTTATCACACTATGATTCTTCTGGGCGAAGATGAGAACGGACATTTTATTTTCACGGATTCCGCTACCAGAGAGTGGTCGGGAGACTGGCAGCGTCTCAAGAAAGCAGAGCCTGGCGACATCCTTTCATATATGTTTCCTCAGAAGAATATAGAAGATTCCCATGTGTATTTCAGCCGGAGAAGAAATACAGGCGGTTATATTTTGATGGATGTGTGAAGGGTCGGCCGGAATGTAGACGTTCATTTTGCCGCCGGTGATCATAAATTGGCAAATTCAAGGTTGACAAATACATGTTTATTGCTTAGAATAGACTACATCACAAAGGTAATACAGCAATGAAAAACGATGACGGAAACAAGTAGCTTTCGCACAGATATTCAGAGAGCGGCCGGCTGGTGAAAGGCCAATAGAACTGCGGACAGTGAATACATTCCCGAGTTGCGCACCGAACGGAAGGCAGACTTCTCTGTAGGCTGTGACGGGGTGGCGGGCGTTATTCCCGCTGAGACTGTGAATACGCAGCCTCATGAGGCAGACAGCGCAGGCTGTCGGTGAAGTAAGGTGGTACCGCGAGAGATTCGCCCTTATCTGTTTTGGCAGATAAGGGCTTTTTTTATTTCGCAGGAAATTCCGCTGGAATTCCGCAAAGCGAAACTCTTTTTATCATTATTATCATTACCAATCAGGAGGAAAAAAGATGACATTATACGATGAATTGGTGGCAAGAGGACTCATTGCCCAGGTAACTAACGAAGAAGAAATCAAAAAGATGATCAATGCGGGCGAGGCAACTTTTTATATTGGCTTTGATCCAACGGCGGACAGTCTCCATGTGGGACATTTCATGGCTCTTTGCCTTATGAAACGTCTGCAGATGGCAGGCAACAAACCGATCGCCCTGCTTGGAGGCGGAACCGGAATGATCGGCGATCCGTCCGGACGGACTGACATGCGTCAGATGATGACTAAGGAAACCATTGATCACAATATCGAGTGCTTTAAGAAACAGATGAGCCGTTTCATTGACTTTTCAGACGGCAAAGCGCTTATGGTAAACAATGCGGACTGGCTGCTGGATCTTAATTATGTGGATCTGCTCCGTGAAGTGGGAGCCTGCTTCTCTGTCAACAACATGCTTCGTGCCGAGTGCTACAAGCAGCGTATGGAGAAAGGTCTGTCCTTCCTGGAGTTCAACTACATGATCATGCAGAGCTACGACTTCTACGCATTATACCAGAAATACGGCTGCAATATGCAGTTCGGCGGCAATGACCAGTGGAGCAATATGCTGGGCGGTACAGAACTGATTCGCCGGAAACTGGGCAAAGACGCTTACGCCATGACCATCACCCTGCTGCTGAATTCCGAGGGCAAAAAAATGGGCAAGACCCAGTCCGGAGCCGTATGGCTGGATCCGAACAAGACTTCCCCGTTTGATTTCTATCAGTACTGGAGAAATGTCGCTGACGCCGACGTTATGAAATGTATCCGTATGCTGACCTTCCTGCCTCTGGAAGAAATCGACGCAATGGCAGACTGGGAAGGCAGCCAGTTAAATCAGGCAAAAGAAATCCTTGCGTATGAGCTGACTAAACTGGTACACGGCGAAGAGGAAGCGGCGAAAGCGCAGAAAGCGGCGAAAGCGTTGTTCGTACAGGGCGGTGCGTCCGCCGATATGCCGGAATGTGTGCTGGCAGATGAAGATTTCACTGACGGCAGTATCGACATCTTAAGTCTGCTGGTGAAGGCAGAACTGGCGGCAACCCGTTCCGAGGCCAGAAGAAATGTAACGCAGGGAGGCGTTACTTTGGACGGTGAAAAGGTAACGGATATCAAGGCCGCTTACACAGCCGATGACTTCATGGGAGACGGCAAAGTGTTAAAACGCGGCAAAAAGAAATTTAAAAAGATTTTTGCAAAATAATTGCCGTGCATCTGCCGGGTGGAATCACTCGTGAAAATTCCGGATGAAATATATTTTTTAAAGAATACTTTTCCGGGCTGTGGGCATACTGTTTCTGTCAGTTCACAGGGACAAATAAGTGAACGGGAAAGGAGCATATTTTATGTCCAAAAATCAGAAAACATCTGCTCAGAATAAGGCAAAAAACCGTTCCGGAAATGCTGCGAAAAACAGCAGCCAGAACTGCCCGAGAGGCACTTCAAAAAGTGGCTCTCAGAGCAGCGCCCGGAATCAGTCCGACGACGAATCCGACGACCCGGACGATGGTTCGGAGCAGAACAGCCGGCTGAATGCAGGAGCCAGGAATTACATTCCCTCCGGGATTCGGTGGCGCTGGTAAAAAAAGCGCAGATACAATTGAATAAATGAGCGAAGAGGCTGTCAGACCGGCCGGGACCCGTGAGAGTTCAGACCGGAAGGCGGCCTCCTTCTTTTATTGCAAGGGAAACGCGCCGGCAGTTTTGCATAATATAGTAGTAACAAAGGACTGTGAGGTTTATTGTGCTGAATTTTATTTCCGTATCAGACGCGGTCAGATTGTGTTATGATAAAAAAGGAATACTTGTGGATGTCCGGCCGGAGGAAGAGTACAGGCAAGGGCATCTTCCAATGGCGGAAAATGTGCCGCTGGAAAGAATCATGCAGGGGGAGTACCAGCCAGGGAAAGAAAAACCGCTCTATCTGTACTGCGATACCGGCGCCAGCAGCCTGCTGGCGGCAAAAAAGCTGGCAGAGAGTGGCGTGGAGGCTTACAGTGTTGCCGGTGGGCTATCTTATTACCGGGGCTATCTGGAAAAAGAGGAAGAAAAGCTGTGGAATATGGTCTACGTGGATTGAGAAGACAAGCGGCGGCGCCACAAATGGTTGGGAGTTGACACATTCCTGCGGAATCAGTAAAATACTTCTATATTATTGTATGTGCGATGATAAGACGCACCAAAACAGGATAAGATGGAGGAAGCATGAAAGGCAGATATGAATTTGTGGCGCCATGTCATTTTGGGCTGGAGGCAGTGAGCAAAAGGGAAATCAGCGATTTGGGATATGAAATTGTCCGGGTAGAGGACGGCAAAGTGACTTTTACCGGGGATGCAGAGGCTCTGGTAAGAGCCAATATTTTTTTGAGGACAACCCAGAGAATTCTCTGGAAGGTGGCAGAGTTTCCTGCCCTGACCTTCGAGGAGCTGTTCCAGGGTATAAAAAATGTACCGTGGGAAGAATTTTTCCCGAAGGATGCCCGCTTCTGGGTGACCAAAGCGACTTCGGTGAAAAGCGCCCTGTTCAGTACTTCTGATATCCAGTCTGTTGCCAAAAAAGCCATGGTGGAAAGAATGAAGGAGCATTATCATATCGGTTGGTTTGCTGAGACCGGACAGGATTATCCGGTGCGTATTTCTATTTATAAGGACATGGTGACTGTGGGACTGGACACTTCCGGCGAGAGCCTGCATAAAAGAGGGTATCGGAAGATGGTCAGCAAGGCTCCCATCGAAGAGACGCTGGCGGCAGCGCTCATCAAACTGACTCCGTGGAGAAAAGACCGTATTTTGGTGGATCCTTTCTGCGGCAGCGGTACATTTCCTATCGAAGCGGCCATGATGGGCGCCGGCATCGCGCCGGGGATGAGGCGGACTTTCCAGGGGCAGCAGTGGACGAATCTCATTCCTCAGGAACTCTGGCAGAGAGGGTTTGAGGAGGCGCAGGATCTGGTGGATACCAGTGTGGAGATGGACATCCAGGGCTATGATATTGATCCGCTCATTGTAAAGGCCGCCCGTGAGAACGCCGGACGCGCCGGAGTGGCAGATCTGATTCATTTTCAGCAGAGACCGATACATAAGCTGCGGCATCCGAAAAAGTACGGATTTGTCATTACTAATCCTCCTTACGGAGAGCGCATGGAGGATAAAGAGGACATGCCGGTGCTTTACCGGGAAATCGGCGAAGCGTTTTCTCATCTGGAGGGGTGGTCGGAATACATTATCACTGCCTACGAGGACGCTGAGCGATACATTGGCAAAAAGGCAGATAAAAACCGGAAGATCTACAATGGCATGATGAAAACGTATTTCTATCAGTTCATGGGGCCGAAACCGCCGCGGCGGAAGAAGCCGGAGCAGGAAGGAAAGGTGTGAAAAGATACAATGAAAAAGAAATTGATATTTGCAACGGGAAACGAAGGAAAAATGAGGGAAATCCGCCAGATTCTCGGAGATATGGATTATGAAATCCTTTCCATGAAAGAGGCGGGCGTTGACATCGATATCGTGGAGGACGGAGAAACCTTTGAGGATAATGCCATCATCAAGGCAAAGGCCGTGATGGAAGCCACGGGCTGCCTGACGCTGGCGGATGATTCCGGACTGGAAATTGATTATCTCAACAAAGAACCAGGCGTGCTTTCTGCCAGATATATGGGAGAAAACACATCTTACCGCATTAAAAATCAGATTCTTCTGGATCGTCTGCATGGCGTGCCGGCGGCAGTGCGGGGAGCGCGCTTTGTCTGCGTCATTGCCGCTGCATTTCCGGATGGACACATTGAGACGAGAAGAGCGACCATCGAAGGGCGTATTGCCGACGAGCCGGCCGGAGAAAACGGTTTTGGATACGATCCGATTTTCTATGTTCCGGAGCTGAAGAAAACGACCGCGGAACTTTCAGAGGAGGAAAAAAATGCCATTAGCCACAGAGGCAAAGCCCTCAGAATGATAAAGGAGATTCTGTAAATGAGAATTTTAGTAATCAGCGATTCCCATGGACGCAATGACGACGTGTCCGGCGTCATCCGGCAGGTTGGCCCCATCGACACACTGATTCACTGTGGAGATGTGGAACGCGGAGATGATTATATACGTTCCCTTGTAGACTGTCCGGTGTATATGGTTGCCGGAAACAATGATTACAATCTGGATCTTCCGCCGAAAATCATAACCAAGATCGGAAATTACCGGGTGATGATCGCGCACGGGCACACCTATCATGTATACAGAGGCATTGACTATCTGAAAAAGGCTGCCAGAGAAGAAAAAGTGGATGTGGTCATGTTCGGACACACCCATGTTCCCTTTATTGATATCGGCCATGATATCACCATCCTGAATCCGGGAAGCCTTTCCTATCCAAGACAGGCGGACAGAAAGCCTACGTTTCTTTTGATGGAAATTGACGAGAACGGACAGGCACATTACGGACATGGCTATTATAAATCAAAGTTCAGCGAGCTTAGTATATAGAAGGAGATGAATATGAAAAAAGGAGACATTTTAGAAGGAAAAGTCTTGAAAACGGAATTTCCCAACAAGGGAATTATATATATAGAAGAGAAAAAAGTGATCGTAAAAAATGCGCTGGAAGGACAGACAATTCGTTTTTCCGTCAGCAAAAAACGTAAAGACCGGGTGGAGGGACGCCTTCTGGAAGTACTTGAGCCATCATCGCTGGAGGCCGCATCACAGGACTGCGTCTGTCAGCATTTTGGCATCTGCGGCGGCTGCGCCTACCAGACCCTTCCCTACGAAGAGCAGCTTGCCCTGAAAAAACGCCAGGTGGAAGACCTTATCGAAAAAGCGGGATTTGATTTCCCGGTGGAAGATATCTACGCCAGCCCGCTGGCCCGGGACTACCGCAACAAGATGGAATATACCTTCGGAGATGAGGAAAAAGACGGCCCGCTGGCGCTGGGCATGCACCGGAAGAACAGCTTTTACGATATAGTATCCTTAAAGGACTGTCACATTGCAGACCCGGATTTTATGGTCATTTTGCAGGCAGTCCTTCAATACTTTACATCCATCGGAGCGTCCTACTATCACAAAATGCGAAAGGAAGGATTCCTCCGCCATCTGGTGCTGCGCCGTTCCGTAAAGACCGGCGATATCCTTGTCAATCTTGTCACCACCACCCAGTCGCAGCTGGACGATGAGACTTTTGTGAACCTTCTCACATCCGCCAAAACAGACGGCAGGATCGTGGGCATCCTGCATACGCTCAATGACAGCCCGGCGGACGTGGTGCAGAGCGACGAGACACGTCTCCTCTACGGACAGGATTATTTTTATGAGTACCTTCTGAATATGCGTTTTAAAATTTCTCCGTTCTCCTTCTTCCAGACCAACACTCTGGGCGCGGAGGTTCTCTACGAAAAAGTAGGAGAGTACGTGGGTGAAACAAAAGACAAGCTCATCTACGACCTTTACACCGGCACCGGCACCATCGCCCAGATGATGGCGCCGTACGCCAGGAAAGTAGTTGGCGTGGAGATTGTCGAGGAAGCGGTGGACGCCGCCCGCCTCAACGCTGAGGACAACCACCTGACCAATAGTGAATTCATTGCCGGCGATGTCCTCAAGGTTGTGGATAACCTCACCGAAAAACCGGACATGATCATCCTCGACCCGCCCCGCGACGGCGTGAACCCGAAAGCCCTCCGCAAGATCATCCGCTTCGGCGTCGACGAGATGGTCTACGTCAGCTGCAAGCCGACCAGTCTCATGCGCGACCTGGTCATGCTCCAGGAAGCCGGTTACGCGGTGAAGCGCTGCTGTCTCGTTGATATGTTTCCGGGCACGACGGGAGTCGAGACTGTGGTGTTGCTACAAAGAGCACATATCTAGAAATCATTGAATTTACGCACTATGTGGAGTTTTTCAGTTTTCATCAGGTTAGTGAAAATCACAGAGAAAAGGTATTTGTGAGGAAAGTGACAGTTGTTGTTGCTTTGAGCTACACTACGGGGAACACAAATAATCCTGAAAATGAAAGTGAATAATGAGCTATCAATTATTGGTAGATTATAGGGATACTTAAAATAAAGTGTCCCTATTTTTTATAGGGGACATTTCAGAATGAAATGTCTTTTTAATTAAATTTCAGGAGGTAATGAAAATGAACACAGCGTCAAGAGCAGAAAGCAACAAAAAACAGGAGATTATTTTCAAAGATAAGGAACATAAAAAATTTTATAGTTCCTGCCTTTCAAAATGCCGATATCAGAATGCGTATCATCAGGCATTGATCTATTGTCTTGGTATATCAGAAGACACAAGGAAAAATATAAAGCGCATTTATGATTTTAAAAGTGGAAATGTAAAGCCAAAGTGTTTGCAGGAAGGATGGCAGACAGGAGGAAGCCAAAGGATTATACGGATTGCATTTAATTTATATTGTGATGGAACGCCGAGCACTTATGACTATGAAGATGTCGATGAACAGATCAGAGAGACAAGATTGTATTCTGTCAGCGATTTATTCTGCACGGAGGATACGCCATATTTCTGGCAAGCGATTAAAATCCGGTATCCGGAATATTGTCACAATGATAATGAGGGGGACAGTATTTTATGTTGAAAATAAGATTACAGGGGACAACAAAGGATATCCGGTGGTTTAAGATGATTTTGGAAAAACATTCGGGTATCCGAGTCTTACAGATATCAGATATATTTTCAAATAAAGGGACAAATCGTTATTTTAGAACGTATGCAGAAGTGGAAAGAGAAGAAAGGCAGGAATAAATTATGTGCAGAATTATTGCAGTTGCAAATCAAAAAGGCGGCGTAGGGAAAACTACGACATGTGTAAATTTAGGAATCGGTCTGGCAAGAGCAGGGAAAAAAGTTCTCCTGGTGGAGGCAGATGCCCAGGGAAGCTTGTCGGTAAGCCTTGGCATACAGGAACCTGACACGCTGGATATGACATTGGTGCAAATACTTGGCAAAATCATCAATGAGGAAGAAATTGATCCTGAAGAAGGAATTATAAAACATAAGGAAGGAATTGACTTTATTCCAGCCAATATTGAGTTGGCTGGTCTGGAGACATCTCTTGTCAACGTGATGAGCCGGGAACAGATTTTGCGCTTGTATCTGGAAGAGATTAAGAATCGATATGATTATATTTTGATTGATTGTATGCCTTCTTTGGGAATGATCACAATTAACGCCCTTGTGGCAGCAGATTATGTTTTAATTCCGGTAGAGGCAGCATATCTGCCGGTGAAAGTCTTACAGCAATTGATTAAGACAATTGGAAAAGTCCACAGACAGTTGAACAGAAAACTTTCTATTTTGGGAATCCTGTTGACAAAAGTAGATCGTCGAACAAATTTTTCGAAAGATATAGAAAAGCAGATTCGGGAAGTTTACGGGGATAAGGTACATATTTTTGCGCATTGTATCCCTATGTCTGTGAGAGCTGCAGAAACAACAGTGGAGGGGAAAAGCATCTATGCCTATGACCCAAAGGGAATTGTTGCGGAAGGATACCGGCTGCTGACGGGGGAGGTGCTGGATGATGAAGAATAGAAGTGCACAAAAAATTAAGCTGACGTCGTATGATGAGTTGTTTGGATGTGAGGAAGGTCCTGTGCAGGGAGAATACACGACGGTTCCCCTCAGCATGCTGCGCCCGTTTAAAAATCATCCATTTCTGGTGTTAGATGACGAGAAAATGCAGGAGACTGTAGAAAGTATCAAACACCATGGGGTTATTCAGCCGGGGATTGTCCGGCCCTGCGCCGAAGGATATGAGGTGATAGCTGGACACCGCCGGTGGCGTGCTTGCGAATTGGCAGGAATAGAAGAACTGCCCGTTATTATCCGCGAGCTGGATGATGATGCGGCCACAGTTCTAATGGTGGATACCAATATCCAGCGAGAGAATCTCCGTCCCAGCGAAAAGGCGAAGGCTTACAAAATGAAATATGAGGCTATGAAGCATCAGGGAAGCAAGGGAGAAAAACATACAGCAGATGAGGTTGGAGAAAAAGCCGGTGACAGTGGAAGGACAGTACAAAGATATATCCGTCTGGCCAGTTTGATAGATGGGCTTTTGGATCAGGTAGATGCTGGGAAAATGGGAATGACTGCAGGAGAAAAGTTGTCTTATCTGAAAAAATCAGAACAGGAATGGGTATGGAAAGCATCTGAAAATACAGGCATATACCCGTCTCCGGCGCAGGCAGGCCAGATAAAAGAACAGAGTGAAAGTGGCGGCCTTTGCCAGGAAAGTATTTATAAAATTCTGGTAAAAAAAGAGAAAACGGGTAAAAAGATAACACTTTCTGCAAACAAAATTAGAAACTATTTCCCGGCAGCCTACACTAGAGAGCAGATGGAAGAAGTTATCTACACACTCTTGGATGAATGGAAAAAAGGAAAGGAAGGGGAGGAACATGCAGAAACTACAATTTGATTATTATTATGGAATGGAAGCAGAACAGTATAGTTTTTACCGGGTTCCTAAAGTGATGTTTACCGCAGAATGCTTTAAGCCCCTTTCTTGTGAAGCCAAAATTTTATATGGTCTTATGCTGGATCGTATGGGACTCAGCATAAAAAATAAGTGGTTCGATGAAAAAAACAGAGTTTATATTATCTTTACTGTAGAAGAAGTTATGGAACTTTTGGGATGCAGCCGACAAAAGGCCATCAAAACGATTGCAGAACTGGATAAAGAAAAAGGAATAGGTTTGATTGAGAAAAAGCGATTAGGGCTAGGCAGACCAAACATGATTTATGTAAAAAACTTTTTGATAGAAGAATGTCAGGTGCAAGTGGACGGACGTACGGAACAAGAAGATACCAATGCTATTCAGGAGTATGAGAATCATACTTCTGAAAGTATGGAAAAGGAAATTCAAGAAGTATCAGTATCGCAGCTAAACTGCCAGAAGTATAAAAATCATATTTCAGGAAGTTTGGAAGATACATATTCAGAAGTTACAGAATCAGATTTCTATAAGGATGGAGAAACAACCTCAGGAAGTATGAAAAATGAATTTCAGGAAGACTCAAGTCCGTATTTTCAAAAGTTTGGCGAACAGACTTCAAAAGAGATGAAAAGTGAATTTCCAGAAGTTCCAGAATTAAACTTCAGAGAGTATGAAAATCAAACTTTAGGAGATAAGAAAAAAGAACTTCCGAAAGTGCAGAAATCAAACGGTAATAATACTGATAATAACAATACTGATGATAATAATCATTCTATCGTATCTTATCAATCTTTGAAAAGAAAGGGGGACTTTCAGTTTAGTAAAAAAAGGATGGATGAGATGGAATTATGTCGAGCACAAATCAGGGGGAATATAAGGTATGACAGCTTTGCAAGCAGAAGTTCACAGGACCGGGAGGACGTTAATGAACTGGTAGAATTGATAGTAGAGATTATGATGCTTCCAGATGGGAGCATTGTGCGGATTGCTGGGGAAGACAAACCGGCGGAAATTGTAAAAAACCGATTCATGAAACTTCGGTTTGCGCACATAGACTATGTATTAGCTTGTTTACGTAAAAATACAACCAAGATCAGTAATATCCGTGCTTATCTTTTAACGACACTCTATAATGCTACGATGACGATGAATCATTATTATCAGGCGGAAGTCAACCATGATCTGTATGGAGAGGTATAAAAAGGAGTGTTTATTGAAATAGAAGTACCATAATAAAATAATGAAAACAGGAAAAGCAGCTTGGCGTGGAAACCGGGCTGCTTTTTCTGATGGAAGACTTTACGACATTATGTCACAAAGTAAAGTATAGGGAAAATAAAAATGATGAAGCAAAGATGTCAAGAATGAATTTATTGTTGTCGAGAGCGGAATGAATGGTAAGAAAAAATGTATGAGATGGATGTGAAAGATATTAAAGAAATTTTAATGGATTATAGTACGATTCGGGAACAGACCAGGCAGCAGATCATAGATTTGTATCAGGATTTATATGATACTGATGATCTGATTGAGACAATCTCAATGAGAAAAAATAATATCAGTGATATGCCTGGAATAAAAAAAGGTGTGGAACAGGATTTGTCTGATATTGTTCTACGACACCAAAGACAGCTGCGAAAATGGTATAAGGAAATATCCTATGAGATTGATATCCTTTTAGATAAGGAAGAGATGTTACATAGATTGTGGATTTGTTACCGTCTTTTGCCGGAGAAACAATATCGAGTCATCACAGAAATTTATGTGCATAAGCAGCCTTGGAAAAAGGTAGAAGCAGAATCACAGGAATCGAAATCGACGTTTTTGCGTCTTGTAAACAGAGGATTAAATAATATTAAGAAGATGTATGACAGTGAATATTCCAACGAATATCTTTTAAGACACTCTCTGCAGAAAATAATCAGAAAAAAATAAAGGAGGACTATCAGATTGAATAAAAAAATCATAAGAAGATTCTTGTACTATGTATTGATCTTGGGGCTTTTTACTGCCATGGCAGCATTTGCAGTACTGGCCGTGAAGGATGCATATCCATTTGTGAAAAGTGATATAGAGATTTGGCAGCTGCGGGAGGAGGTGAAGGAAAAGAAGCACAATAAAACATGGGAGGAAAGATCAACAATGGATGGATTAAACTGGGAAAAAATGAAAGAAATAAATCCTGATATTGTCGCCTGGATTACCGTACCGGGTACACAGATTGATTATCCAATTTTACAATGTTCGACCTGGAATGAATATCTGCATAAAAATTACAAAGGAGAGTACAGCTATCCAGGTTCGATCTTTATCCAGCCGGGTGTGCGTTTTACCGATCGCCATGTTGTTATTTATGGACATAATATGGCCAGCAGGTCTATGTTTGGCTCTCTCCATGATTACGAATCGCAGGACTTTGGATTGCAACATCCGGATGTATATATTTATGAGCAGGGAAGGACAATCCATGCCCGGATTTACAGTACATATGATTGTGAAGACGCCAGCGAGACATATCAGACAGATTTTCAAACAGAAGAAGAATGGATGACTTGGCTGACAATGACTATAGAAGAAAACTACTATGATATGGAAATGGTGCCTGTGAAGGAAAATAGAGTGCTCACATTGTCTACTTGTTCTACGGGGAAAAATGAAGATTTCAGGTATACCGTACATAGTGTGATTCAGGAAATTACAGAAGATATGGATTAAATTGTGTGGAAAGAAAGGTGATTATAACGATGAATCTATCTGTTTTGTTGGGAAGGCTTGTTCATGAACCAGAATTACAGAAAAAGGAGAAGGATGACAGTACGACATATTGGTGCAAGTTCCGAATTGCAGTGGATCGGGAATATACAAAAGGACAAGAAACCGATTTTTTTAATTGCATTGCTTATGGCGGCCGGGCAAGATACTTAGTTTCCTATGCCAAAAAAGGAGGGCGTCTGGTGGTGGTTGGACGGCTTCAGACGGGAAGCTATCAGAAAAACGATGGAACAAAATCCTATTTTACAGAACTGGTTGTGGCAGATTGTCAGATCATTGATTTTGCAGATCGTGAGAATACGGATTCTAAAAAAGAGGAGGAAAATCAGGTATGAGATTTAGGATTCTTCTTTGATATATTTCATGATATCGGATACATCACAATCTAAAATAGTACAAAGCTGGTTAATGGTATTGACAGTGACGCTTTTTCCATACTTTAGGGCATAATAAGTGGAACGCGAAAATCCCCGTTTTTCAAGTTCGTAAGAACTGATATGTTTCTGTTTCATTGTTTCGAATAATGGCTCGTAACTAATCATCCCTACACTTACACCTCATATAATGATACCTATTTTAATTATATGTATATGTACGAAAAACCGGTATGTGTGAATATCCGTACATAGAATAAAGAGTAGGATAACAGTTGTTTTTCAGTATAAAAAATATTGAATATAAAGAAATATCTGTGTATAATACTATGTGCAAATGTTCGTACATAGTATGAAAAAAGAAGGAGGAGAAGATTTTGAAAAAAATAACCGATAGTGAGAGAGAGGTACTCGATTTATTATGGGATGTGGGAGAACCCCTTACTTCATCAGAAATGGTGAAAATGTGTGTGGACCGGACCTGGAAACCCAGTTATATTCACATCATGATTAAGTCTCTGTTGGATAAAGAAATGATTAAAATGGCTGGTTTCAAAAAGACGACAAAAAATTATGCACGCACTTTCGAACCTGCTATGACGAGAGAGCAGTGGAGTTTGCTGCAAGTAAAACAGGAAAAAAGCGACTCTGGTGAATTATTGAAAGAGCTGCTTGCTTCTATTTTGCAGGAAGATGTTGATGAAAGTATCCTGGATGAGTTATCAGAAGCTATCACAAAGAGGAAAACAGAATTACACAATGTTTCTTAGCTCAATCCTTGAAAAAATTCTGAGATATCTGCACAAAAAATTTTGCATAATGCGATAAGCTCGCTTACTTTAATATTCATGCGGTTAGTTTCGATTTTTGCATAGCTGCTTTTCGATATTTTGATTCCCATAAGCTGCAAGCGGGCGACTGTCTGATCCTGTGTCAAGCCGGCACGCTGACGAAGCCGGTTGATATTGTGACCAATATCCATATCTGGTCTGATTTTCTGCATTATAATCCCTTTCCTTTTACTGATGTGCGATAAAGAAGTAATAGAAGTGTAAAAAATTTTGCCGTTCCTATCCGGCACTTAGGGCTGTGTCGGATAGGTCGGGCGGTTATTCTGGCAAGTCAATCTTGCCGACAAAGCTGTAATAAATCTCAATGTCCTGCCTGCGGGTGCCGTTCTCGTCATAGCTGCACTCATGCACGACGATTTTCTCAATCATTTCCCGCAAGAGGGTGGGGGTCAGTTCCTCAAAGGCAAGGTGCTTTCGGACGATACCCATAAACTTTTCCGCGTTGACGGTGGCGGCCTGCGACTTGTCCAGTTCCTCCTGCAAAGCGGCGGCGCGGTCTTTCAGTTCCCGCTGCTCCTGCTCATAGTCTGCCGACAGTTCCATGAAACGCTCGTCGCTGATTTTGCCGTTCACATTGTCCTCATACAGCCGCTTGATAATGCGGCTCACTTCGGAAATGCGCTCCTGCGCCTGTTCAAGCTGCTTCGTAGCTGCGGCGGTCTTTCTCTTGCCGCCGATCTCGTTCTGCTGGATAAGCAGCTTCACAAAGCGGCTCTCATGCTTGGCGGCATACTCGGTCACCTGCCGGAGATTGGAGAGGACACCGGCGGTCAACAGGTCGGTGCGGATAAAGTGCGCCGTACAGTCGCGGGTGCGCTTCTTGTAGCTGCCGCAGATGTAACAGTCCTGCTTGCGGTTCTTGTTCTGATACCGCTGCTGGTACATCACATGGCCGCAGTCGGCGCAGAACAGCATACCGGAGAACAGCCCCACTTCGTCATAGCGGTTCGGGCGTTTGCGCTGCTTGCGTAACTCCTGCACGCGCTCCCATGTTTCCGTGTCGATAATCGGTTCATGGTGGTTCGGGAAAATGGCCTGCTTCTCCACGGGGTTCTCTACACTGTGCTTGACCTTGTAAGAGGGCTTCTCCGTCTTGAAGTTTACCAGACAGCCGGTGTACTCCCGGTTTTCGAGGATATGAACAACGGTGTTTGTCGCCCACTTGCACTCATAGCCGGGGTGGTAGCGGCGGGTGCTGCCCGTCCTGCGGTATTCCAGCGTCCCCGGCGTGGGGATTTGCTGCTCCGTAAGCATACGGGCAATCTTGGTCGGGCCGTTCCCGGCAAGGCAAAGCTGGTATATCTGCTTGACTACCGGCGCGGTTTCCTCGTCAACGATATAGTTCTCGTCCTCGTCCATGAGGTAGCCATATACCGGCTTGCTGGTAACGGGCTTGCCGCTCATGCCTTTTGCGCTCTTAACTGCCTTGATTTTTTTGCTCGTATCTCTCACCAGCCATTCGTTGAACAGATTTCGCAGAGGGGTAAAATCGTTGTCCATGCCGCCGTTTGCGCTGTCCACATTGTCGTTGACAGCGATAAAACGCACTCCCTTTTGGGGGAACAGCATTTCCGTGTAAAATCCCACCTGCAAGTAGTTTCGCCCTAACCGGCTCATGTCCTTGACGATGACCGTACCCACTTTCCCGGCTTCAATGTCTGCAAGCATGGCTTGAAAACCGGGCCTTTGAAATAATGAGGTGTGATAGCGATAGCGGCAAAAAGCTAATAAAATCAATGGTTTTGCGGACAGCGGATAGACAGGGAATGTGTTAAAAACTGAATACGCACACAAGCGGCGTTACCTTAACCCCTTTTGGGGAGAAAGTAACGCCGTTTTTTTATGCCCGCAGGAAAGGAGGTACAGCCGGAATGTATTTCATAAAAGGCAAGCAGCGGGCATTTGAACTGCTCATGCAGCAGAAGCCGGGATTTGACCGCTATCAATCCGGTTGTGCCGGAGATGATGAAGATTGCGGCACTTGCCGTTTCTACCGCCCCGGGTGGAAATATGAGTTTTGCGTTTTCAAAGAGTGTCCCTATTGCCCCGGCAAAAGGACGCGGAAAACGCCCGCCAGCATGGACAAATAGACGGGCAAAAGCCCTTGTGTCATGCGGCTTTGCAGACGCGAAAACGGCAAAGGGCATATTGCAATACCAAAACAGCCGAAAACGGCTTTCTAATTGTCCACGCAGACCAAGAGAGGAAGTGAGGAAAAATGGCAGTTTTCAGAGTGGAGCGAAATACGGGATATACCGTTATGAGCAACCACCACTTGCGAAACAAGGAATTGTCCTTAAAAGCAAAAGGCTTGCTTTCGCAAATGCTGTCCTTGCCGGAGGATTGGGATTATACCCTTGCGGGCTTATCCCATATCAACCGGGAGAAGATCGACGCAATCCGCGAAGCGGTAAAGGAACTCGAAAAAGCCGGATATATCGTGCGCAGCCGGGAACGCGACGAAAAGGGACGCTTGCGGGGCGCGGATTACGTCATATACGAGCAGCCGCAGCCGCGAGAGCCGGAAGCAGCTACCAGCGTCGGACAGCCGCCTATATTGGATTTACCTGCGTTGGAAAATCCAACATTGGAAAATCCAACGTTGGAAAAACCTACGCAGGAAAAACCTACGTTGGAAAATCCAACGCAATTAAATAAAGATATATCAAGTAAAGAAAAATCAATTACTGATTTATCAAGTACCCATTCCTTTCCATTCCATTCCCTAAATCCCTTGCCCTTTGAGCAGGGCGAAGCGGCTTCGCCGCCGGAAAGGAAAAGAACGGAAGCGAAAAGCAATAGCGCAGTAGAGATTTACAGGGAGATTATCAAGGACAATATCGAGTATGACATTCTCATTCAAGACCCCAAAATGGACAAAGACCGCCTAAATGAGATTGTTGACCTCATGCTGGAAACCGTCTGCACAGCGCGAAAGACAATCCGTATTGCCGGGGACGACTACCCCGCCGAACTGGTGAAATCCAAATTTTTGAAGCTGAACAGCAGCCATATTGAGTTTGTTTTGGATTGCATGAGGGAGAACACAACCAAAGTGCGCAACATCAAGCAGTATCTAAAAGCGGTGCTGTTCAACGCGCCGAGTACCATTGACAGCTACTATACCGCCCTTGTCAATCACGACTTATACGGCGGCGAATGAGCATAGCCGCATTTTACCGGGAAAGGAGTTGATACCTTGCAGGAGGAAGTAACCCAAAAAACGATTGCCCTATACGTCAAAGTGGGAAAAGGCGCGGCGCGGCTTACCGAACAGGCGTTGCAGAAAGCAATCCAAAAGTTTTTGGAGCAGAAAAGCAAGCCCGCGCATGGGAAACAGACCATGCGGCAGCTTATGAAGCAGAACGCGGGTGTTTCCAACATCGAGATCACCGACAGCAATATTAAAGCCTTTGAGAGTACGGCGAAGAAATACAACATAGATTTTTCGCTGAAAAAGGTTAAGGGCGAGCAGACCCGCTACCTTGTGTTTTTCAAAGGCCGGGACGCAGACGTTATGACCGCAGCGTTTCAAGAGTTTTCCGCAAAGAAGCTGAACAGGGAGAAAAAGCCCTCTATCCGCAAAGCCCTTGCCGCTGCAAAGGACAAGGCAAAGCAGCTTAACGCCGCCCGCGACAAGGTAAAGAAAATGGACAGGGGGCGCGAGATATGAAGCAGATTAACTACAAAAAGCTAATACTTCCGAATATCCCCTATGTGTTCTTTGTCTATCTCTTTGATAAAGTCGGACAGGCGGTGCGGCTTGCCCCCGGCGCGGATATTTCCGCAAAGATACTGAATATCACGCAGGGATTTTCCGCAGCCTTTGAAAGTGCCTTGCCGAGCATTTACCCGCTGGATTTGCTTGTCGGCATTGTCGGCGCGGTGATTATCCGCTTGATTGTCTATGTCAAAGGGAAAAACGCGAAGAAATACCGCAAGGGCGCGGAGTACGGCTCTGCCCGATGGGGAAACGCCGAAGATATTAAGCCCTACATAGACCCGGAGTTTCAAAACAACATCATTTTGACACAGACGGAACGCCTTACCATGAACAGCCGCCCGAAGCAGCCGAAGTACGCAAGAAATAAGAACGTCGTCGTGATCGGCGGCAGCGGCAGCGGAAAAACAAGGTTTTTCGTCAAGCCGAATTTAATGCAGCTTCATTCCTCTTACGTCTTGACAGACCCGAAAGGTACGGTTTTGATTGAGTGCGGGAAGCTGCTGCAACGGGCGGGCTACCGCATTAAGGTACTGAATACGATTAACTTCAAAAAATCTATGCACTACAACCCCTTTGTGTATATCCGCAGCGAGAAAGATATTTTGAAGCTGGTAAACACGTTGATAGCGAATACCAAAGGCGAGGGAGAAAAAAGTGCGGAGGATTTTTGGGTAAAAGCGGAAAGGTTATTGTATTGCGCATTGGTTGGCTACATCTGGTATGAAGCCCCCGCCGAGGAAATGAACTTTATTACCCTGTTGGAACTTATCAACGCCAGCGAAGCCCGCGAGGACGACGAGGAATATCAAAGCCCCGTCGATCTGCTGTTTGCCGACTTGGAAGAACGCGACCCCGACCATTTCGCGGTGAAGCAGTACCGAAAATATAAATTGGCGGCGGGAGATGTATGCTCTAAGTGACTTCTTAATCATGGCTTTTGTCATGGTTAGTGAAGCAGTCACTTAGAGCATTTTCATTTCAGGAGGTACAGCCATGAGAAACGAAAAAATCACCCCACTGTACGAGCGTTTGAGCCGCGACGATGAGTTACAGGGCGAGAGTAATTCCATAAGCCATCAAAAGCAGATGTTAGAGGAGTTTGCCCGCCGGAATAACCTGCCCAATCCCCGGCATTTCACCGATGACGGTGTATCGGGAACCCGCTTTGACCGCCCCGGCTTTCTGGCGATGATGGAGGAAGTCGAGGCCGGACGGGTGGAGGCCATTGTTATCAAAGACATGAGCCGCCTGGGGCGTGACTATCTGAAAGTCGGCCAGGTTATGGAGATTTTGCGGCAGCGCGGTGTCCGGCTGATCGCCATCAATGACGGTGTAGACAGTCTGAAAGGTGATGATGATTTTACCCCTTTCCGCAACATTATGAATGAGTTTTACGCCCGCGACACCAGCCGGAAAATCCGCTCCGTGTTCAAGTCCAAGGGCATGAGCGGCAAGCACCTGACCGGCACCGTTATTTACGGCTACTTGTGGGACGAGAAGCGGGAACACTGGCTTGTGGACGAAGAAGCCGCCGAAGTGGTACGCCGTATCTTTTCCCTGACGATGGAGGGCTACGGCCCCTATCAAATCTCCAGGCTACTGTCCGAGGCAAAGGTTGAAATCCCCGCTGTCCATCTGGCACGCTTTGACGAAGGAGTAAACAGGACGAAGCCGGTCAAAGACCCTTATGGCTGGGGTTCATCCACCATTGTAAACATCCTGAAAAAGCGGGAATACCTGGGCCACACCATCAATTTCAAGACCCGCAAGCACTTCAAGGACAAGAAAAGCCACTATGTTGACGAAAGCGAGTGGACGATTTTCGAGAATACCCATGAGGCCATCATCGACCAGGAAACCTTTGACAATGTGCAGCGTATCCGGGCAAATGTCCGGCGCTACCCGGACGGCTGGGGCGAGGCCCATCCCCTGACCGGCCTGATGTACTGCGCTGACTGCGGCGGCAAGATGTATGTTCACCGCACCTACAACGGAAAGCGCGATCCACAGTTTACTTGCAGCCAATACACCAAAGTCCCATGCGGGACGCTCTGCGGCACACAGCACCGCATCCGGGCCGAGGCCGTCCTGACCCTGATAACCGATATGCTCCGGGCCATCGCGGAGTATTCCAAGAATGACAGGGCTGAGTTTATCCGCACTGTCCAGGAAACGCAGGCCGCCCAGCAGACCGCCGACATATCCAAAAAGCGGAAACGGCTGGCCGCCGCCCAAAAGCGGGCCGGGGAACTGGAAAAGCTGATCTGCAAAATCTATGAGGACAACGCCCTGGGTAAGCTGCCGGACGCCCGGTATGAGGCCCTGGACGCACAGTATGCCAAAGAGCAGGACGCTCTCAATGCGGAAATCGCGGAACTGGAAAAGGCCGTTACTGGCTACGAGCAGAGCCGGAAATCTGCGGAGAAGTTTATTGCCCTGATTGACAAGTATGAAAACTTCGACACGCTGACAAACACCATGCTCAACGAGTTTGTAGAGAAAATCCTTGTCCATGAACGCGCCCGGAAAGGCAGCCAAGACACCACACAGGAGGTTGAAATCTACTTCAACTTTGTGGGCCGGTATATCCCGCCCGCCTTGCAGCCGGTTCCCCTGACCCCGGAGGAACAGGAAGAACTGCGGAAGAAGGAGGAGCGCAAGGACAGGCTTCACCAGAACTACTTACGTCGCAAGGCCAACGGCAAGCAGAAGGAATGGGAAGAACGCTACAACGCCAAGCGCAAGGTCCAGGTGGAGGTGGCAAAGGCCGCGATCCGGGCTGAGGACATGGAAAAAGGCATTTTTATCCCTGTCAGCCAGTTGCCCAGGCAGGAGCCGCGCAAGGCCACCATATCGGCCAGCGCCGCAGTTTAACCGTCACAGTGCAAAGGAGGACGAACATGAACGAATTGACTTACACCCGCTGCGGGGATTACTACATCCCCGACCTGAAACTTTCCGGGCAGCCGGAGGCCCCCATCGGCAAGTATGGCCGTATGCGGCAACGCTACCTGAAGGAACACCGGCCCGGCCTTTACAGCAGCTTGATTTTGAGTGAAAAGCTGTACCCGCACCTGTTGGAGATTGACCGGACGGCGCGGGAGCGCATGGACGCCATGCTGCCCCGCATGATGGAGGCGGCGGGCGTCACCGAGGAACTAAAAGCCCGTGACCCTATGCGCTGGGTGGGGCTGATGGACACTCTGAAAGTGCAGGTGGAGGAAATCATTCAAGACGAATTGATCTACAATTAGCTTTTAGGTAAAGACTTCGATTTGCATTAAATTATAATAATACCGACACATTTCCCACCTTGTATTCCGCAAAACAAAGAAATATAATTGGATATATGGGAAAAACCCGGATAAATAGTTTGAAGTCAAAGAACAGAATTTGCAAATCATAAAGGAGAAGTGGGATGAACAAAATTTTAATTATAGATGATGATAAAGAATTATGTGAGTTATTACAACGAAGCGTATTGGTAGAAAATATAAATGCTGATGTTTGCCATTCGGGAAAAGATGGAATATTTCTTCTCTCAACCAAACAATATCAGTTAATTGTATTAGATATAATGATGCCTGGATTGGATGGCTTTGAGACAATGGAGCATATCAGAGAAAAAAGCAATATCCCAATTCTGATGTTAACGGCGAAAAGCGATAATCTTAGTAAGGTTCGGGGACTGCGGGCTGGCGCAGACGATTATCTGACAAAGCCGTTTGATGTTGATGAATTTGTGGCGCGTGTTATATCTCTGATTCGTCGTTTTACCCAGTTCAGTGTGATTGATGATACTTTGGGAAAACTGGTTTACAAGGGGTTGGAGATCAATCTGGACGAGCATAGTGTTACCACGGAAAAAGGTACTTTTGAATTGCCAAATAAAGAATTTGAACTTCTTTTATACCTTGCGCGCAATCAGGGAAAAATTCTGACAAAAAAACAGATTTATGAGGCTGTATGGAAGGAAGAATATTGTTTTGACGATGCAAACATCATGGTTATGATTAGCAAACTCCGCAAAAAAATAGAACCGGATTCTGACAAATCTTCTGTTATTCAAACGGTAAAAGGTATGGGGTATCGCTTTAGTAAGGAGGTGTAAGGCTTGCTGTATTCAAATGCTTTTGTATATGCCCTTGGAGGATGTATATTTTTCTTCCTCGTATCAGTGATACTATGGGCGAAACTGATTCATACAAAGAAAAAATTTTCAGATATGGAAGAGGCTTTGGGGGAAATTGAAGGTGGAAATGCAAACCTTAAAATACTTGCAAGCCAAAGTGACCTGACAGCCCCGTTAGCCTATAAAATCAATGCGATTGTAAATAATTATGAAAGCCGCATTATTTCCATGAACAAACTGGATGAAGCCAACAAACAGCTAATGTCAAGCCTATCTCACGACGTAAGAACACCGCTTACCATTCTGATCGGCTATCTGGATGCTGTTCATAAAGAAATTGTGGTTGGGGCTGATAAAGAAACCTATATAGAAACAGCCCGGAAAAAAGCCCATGATTTGAAAGATTATATCGACATACTGTTTGATTGGTTCAAATTAAATTCAGGAGATCTTGATATAGTAATGACACCTACTGAAGTTACTGAATTTACCCGTACAATATTGAAAGACTGGATACCTGTCTTTGAAGAATGCGGATTGGATTTTAATATAGATTTTCCATCTTCTGCCTGTGAAATCATGATTGATGAAAATGCTTATACCCGTATTATCAACAATCTGATACAAAATGTCATATCTCATAGCCATGCCAGTTCCATTGAAATTATCATGCACAAAATGGAACGTCATATTGAAATTTCTATCTGTGATAATGGTATTGGAATTAGCAAGGAAGATTTACAGCATGTTTTTGAACGATTGTACAAATGTGATAAAGGGAGGTCTGGAAAAGGGAGCGGTTTGGGTCTTTCCATTACAAAGCAGTTGGTTGAAAAAATGGGAGGAGCAATATCGGTCAGCAGCGTTCCTAATAAAAAAACAATATTCATGATAGATTTCCCCTTGAGTGCTTGAAGTTTCCCCTGCCAAACGCAGGGGACTTTTTGTAAGAGGATAAATTTTAGCTGCCGGTTAGGTTTAGGTTAGGTTTAAGTT